>CANFPP010000022.1 GCA_947449005.1 Holosporales bacterium
CGGTAGAGCAGCAGTTAATATTTTCAGCTTCACATAAACGCATTGTTTATAATCCACACATATAAAATCTTGAATAATTAATATTTCGAACTGTTTTAAATATCCAATTGAAAATCTCTCAAGTTTCCTAATTTTTAGAGTTGGAGAGTGTGGTGACCCCCAAAATTTGGACTAGTGAGTAAGGAGTGTCTTAGGTGTCCATAAAACGGTCGATTTATAGACTCCATCCTATCTTTTAAAAAAATCAAGATTACGAAAACAGGAAAATAAATGGCAGACATTTTAGGATATGCACGAGTCTCAACCCATCATCAAGATTTAGAATCACAACGACAACGGTTAAAAAAAGTAGGGGCAATTAAATTATTTGAAGACATTATCAGTGGCAAAACTTTTAACCGCCCAGGACTTGATAAACTCATCGTCTATGCACGTCCCAACGATCTACTTTGCGTTGTTCGACTTGATCGACTGGGCAGAAGTCTAAAAGAGTTACTAGAAACAGTTGAATACCTAAAAATCAATAAGATTGGTCTCATGTCTCTTGAAGAAAAAATAGATACGTCTTCTGCTGCTGGAGAGTTAGTGTTTCATGTCTTTGGAGCCATTGCTCATTTTGAGCGACGACTTATCTCTGAGCGCACTAAAGATGGTATCGCCGCTGCTCGTTTAAATGGTAAAATACCTGGCCGTCCTGGATTGAATCCAGAAACATTGGATCCTCAATAAAATTAGTAGAATCAGGGGTATCTCCTACAAATACCGCTAAGCAACTACACATCTGAAGATCTACACTCTACCGTGAGTTAAAATACGCGTCGCAAACAACTAGTAAAATTTAATCTGCGAGGGTTGCTTACACTAGAAAATTGCACCACTGAACTCCTCTTTGATTAAAATTGAACTCCACTTTGAGAAATGACATGATATATAGCTAAAAGTGAGTTAGAATTCATTATTGGTATATTTATAAAATAAAAATTTTAGTTTAATAAAATTAACTGTATTGTCAAGTGAGATACTTAATCATGAAAAATTACTTAGTTTATCTGACTCTTTCTTTGTTTGTAACGAACTTTATCAGTTCTAGCATAGGTATGGCTTCAGATCGTGAAGATGAACTTTCAACTGGTCGTAGGTCAACAAAACATTCTCATGATAGAATAGACGAACAAAAACAGAAAAAACGACTCAAAACAACAGGAGGAGGGAGCTCTTCAACGATTTTTTCCGACGAAGTTGATGAAGAAGAATTAGAAGAAGAACTTTTAGCTAGTAATCAAGTTTACGCCAATCCCATCTTTGATGCCGCAGCTAAATATTTACTTGCTTCTGATGAAATTCGTTTAGAATTTATTAAACTTTTTTCTAAAGAATCGGATATTGTATCAACAGAATTATTGGATAATTCTTTAAATCCTTTACGCAAGCTAACACAAGCCCGAAATTTTTTAAAAGATAAAAAACATATTGATCTCATAAAAAAGATTAAACAACAAAATGATGTGGGTCATATTAGAGTTCAAACACTTGGTAATCGAAGCGTGTGGGATAATATTGAAAATGGTGGTGCTTTTCTCAGCGATTTGTCAAAAGTTTTCGATGACTTAAAGGATTCATTCCCACCTTTGGAAAGACACTCTCAATTAGATGTTGTATGCAGGTTAACTAATGGTAGCTACGCTTTAGTTGAAGTGCAAGTTGCACCGCAGAATTATTGGGATAACAGAGCGTTATCGTATGCTGCAGCTTTTTATGGAAACCAATTAAAACGCGGTGGAGATTGGGAAAAACTGGAAAAAGTAATAGCCATTAACTTGTTAGGCGGAGAAAGAAAACATTGGACAAATACACCTAATGAAATTGTTCGGCATTATAAGTTTATTAGCGAGGTTGGAGAACAAAGACACGAGATTGATACGTTGCAGCTTATACAATATAATTTATTAAGTGCAGAGATCAGCAGCGTGGAAGATATAAGCTTTAGGGAATGGTTAGAGTTTTGGACAAAGGCAGATGAAATGACAGAACAAGATGTTTCACACCTTACAACAAAATCTGTAAAAGATGCTTATGAGCGTGTAAAAGTCAAAGATTTTCCAGAAAGTGTGCTTAAAGACTATGCTAAGCAACAGGATGAATATGCAAGATACAGCCAGCACGTTCGCCAAGAAGTTGAAGAAGCTCAACAGAAAGCACTAGAAGAGGGCATTAAGCGTGGAAAGAAAGCTGAGAAAGTAGAGACAGTTTTGAAATTATTGGAAATTGGTATAAGTGATGATAAAATAATGCAAGCAACCCAAATAAAACCCAAAAAATTAGAAAAGCTAAAAAGAAAAAGATTAGAAGGTAAGCTTTAATAAATGGAGGCAAAAATGAAAAAAATAGCTTTGATAACTTTATTAGGGATAAGCCTAGGACATACAATGGATACTGAGTCACCTATAAAGCCTCTTGGAGTCCATACTAGGAGTAATAGACAACCTCCTCTCGAAGACAAGCCTATTGATTCGTTAGCAAAACCTTATTCAAACTGTTCAATACACATTAATATGCTGAAAGAAAAAGCTTATGAGGATGGACTTGAACAAGGCATTAAGAAAGGTAAAAAAGAGGTAAAGTTTGAGACAGCTTTGGCATTATTGGGAATGGATGTAAGTGATGATAACATTATGAGAGCAACTGGATTAACGTTTAAGCAGTTAGAGGAATTAAAAAGGAAAGCCCATTGAAGAGATAATAGAAATGGCAGGATTGTCTAGAAAACAAATAAAAAACTTAGAGCCTTAACATTGATGTGGACTTACGAGAGAATTTGTGTTATAAAAGCCTAGGTGTCTCGTAATATTAAAAGGATTTAGTTATGGATTGGACCCAAACACTAACAATAATTATTACAATCATTGGCTCTATGGTAGCTGTATGGTACGCTTTTTATTGTATAATAAAAGAAGATATCAAGAGACATGACGTTGAGTTTCAAGAAGTACGCCAAGAATTTTCCAAAGTTCATACTTTATGGGCAAATATGTTAGAAAAGATCTGTAAAATTGAACAACAGATTTACGAAATAAAACTGGATCAATCTAAAAAAGCATAAGATCTCGTTCAAACGAGAGACATATTTAATTTTATTAAAATTTCAAGTGTCGTATAATAAATATTATGGAAAATGATAGTGAGGCAGGAGGTTGATTTTAGGTGTTTTTTTATTGTTTGTATAATAAAAATTATTGTTGGTGTTTTTTAAGTATGTTCAATATATTATCTCCTAAATAATCTGCTTTATCTTCTATTATTGAATAATGGTCTGCCTCAATCTTAATAACCTTAACATGTCTAAACACATTCTTTTTCCATAACCTGAGATTGTTTTTTGTGGAGTCTAAGGTTGTAATGAAGGTAACGAGACCATCGTATTTCTTAGGTGTATATGTATTTTGGAGATAATAGTTATTTCCTACAACTTTTCTAAAATAAGAAATATCTAAATCTAAAAAATTAAAATCTATTTTTTTTATTAATCTTTGAATGATTTGATCAAATAAATTATCATCTTTTAATAATCTAGGATATATAGTATCTACTAGAATTAATTCTTTTATTTTATGTTCTTGTTGCGTAAATATTAATGCGGACTCTAGAGCAATTAACCCTCCGAAAGAATAGCCAACAAAAAAAACATTTTCGTAATCTTTTGTGAGATTTTTAATTATTTTACAATAGTATTGAGCTAGCTCCTCTATTGATGAAAATAAAAAACTAGATGTTGTTTCTTTAAAGGGATAATTGATTAGATACGTAGAAGCATTTGGAAAAAATTTTATAAGTTTCTTATATACAAGGGAAATACCCGACAAAGGAAAGAAAAATATAATTATATTTTTTTTACTATCATCTTTTGTTATTTCCATAATACAAGATGTTAACATAGACTATTATCCTAATTTTTATAGTTATTTGATTGCTCAAGCCATAAATCTTTATATAGTCCATTTTGTTTTAAAAGTTCTTCGTGATTACCATCTTGTATAACTCTTCCTTTTTCAAATACTAAGATGCGATCCATTTTCATCAAAATAGAAAGTCTATGAGCAACTATTATTGTTGTTTTATCTCGCATATAATCGTCTAATACTTTTTGTATGGTTGCTTCTGCTATACTATCTAAGTGACTAGTGTGTTCATCTAGTATTAATATTTTTGCGTCTTTCAAAATAGCTCTAGCTATGACAATTTTCTGTTTTTCTCCACTAGAAACTTGTATTCCCCCCTCACCTATACGAGAATTATATTGGAGGGGTAAACTCATAATAAAATCATGTAAATGTAATTTTTTAGATACTTCTATTACGTCTGCCATTGTAGCTTCATGGTTAGCATATCTAATGTTTTCTATAATAGTATCATTAAATGTAGTAACAACTTGCGGCACAACAGATATTATTTTTCTAAAAATTATGTTATTAATATCTAAAATATTATGTCCATCTATATAAATTGCACCTTCTTGTACTTTATATAATTTAAGCAAGAGTTTAGTAAAAGTAGATTTACCACTTCCAGAGTACCCTACAATTCCAATCTTTTGTTTAGGTAAAATAGTTAATGATTGATTTACTAACAGCGGTCTTTCAGTAGAATAAGAGAAATTAATTTTATCAAAAGTAATTTCATAATGCTCTAATGCGATATTGGATGCACTTTCTATCAGAGGTAGTGGTTTTTTAAGTTTTAATACATTTAGAGATTTTGAAAGTACACTTGAATGTTCATTTAACATCCGTATATCATCGGACATTTGCCAAAAGCTCATCATTAGAGAAATATTTACCGCAAGAACTAATGTAAAATCTCCAAGTGTAATTATTTTTATTTTATAAAAATAAAATAAAAATAATACACATAAAATTTGGTGTATAATAACAAAGCCTCCTTGAAAACAATATATTTTCAATAAAAGTGATTTTTTTTGTCCAGATGCCATACAATATTTCTCCTGTTGCACATCTAATTTTTTTAACTCTAGCGTTTCGGTTGCTGAAAAACGAATTGGTAAAATATTATTAAGGGTGTTTAAAATTATATTTATAACCTGGGCAGATTGTGTCGCAGAGTTAAAGTTAGTGTCATAAAAAGATTTTCTAGTAAAAACAGCAACTCCAATAAAAAACACTGCCCAGAGAAATATTAAAATTGAGAATACCGGATGTAATGTCCATAAAATGAAAAATGAACATAACAGCAGCACTATATTTTTAGTATAACTAAAAATAATGTTAATAATCAAAGGAACGGTACTAGCTGCGTCTTTAATAAAGCTTACAATACTTCCTGGGAGATGTTTTTCAAAATAATCATATGGATAATTAAGAAGAGAAAAGAGAAAGTATCTAGTTATAGAGTTTTTTAGTAATGGCTCATAACTTAAATTACACCAATAATATATTCTCCAGACTAAAAACATTAAAGTTTGTAGTACACAATAAAAACATATAATAGAATTTATGTTACTAAAAATAGGATTTTTCCCCCCCATAAGCGCATCTATAATCAGCTTGAAAATATAGGGTTTAAAAGCTAAATCAATTCCTATGTATATGGCACATAATAATTGACCTATTAAATAGTTTTTATATGTTTTGGCACTGTTAAAAATAAATTTAGAGATTTTCATAATTATAATATTACGCTCAAATATGCTTTTTTAATTCATAAAGATCTAGTTCTTGATAAGGTATTCTTTTATCAAAAAGTAATTCAAATAAACTATAAATAAACAAATGCTTTTTCTTATAGCTTTCTGGTTGTATTTCTAAAAATTCACTGAACATCAAATCATTTGCTGTTCCTTGTTCAAAACGAATTTTTGGACGCCAGATATTTTCTTTAGGTAACATTCCTTTTTGTTCAGCGAGATACTTTAAAATATATTTATCTGTATTCTCTTTAATTTTAAGAGAAGGATTTAAATTATACATAATCGTAAATATTTTAGGACTGAGATATGGATGATATTCTGTTATATCATTAGCATAGGCTAAATATGGGTTATACACCCCACTCCAATATGATCTATGAACATTTGCCAATAGTTTTTTATTAATTTCATCACCACTAATATTTGCTGATAAATTTCCTCCAAAGAAGTTATCAGCATTAAAACCTGTAAGTAAGGTTTGTGTGTATTGTCGACAATAACTATATATAGAGTTCATCGTCGCATAAACTTCTACTGAAAAAGCATCAAAAACTTCATTAAAATAAACTGTATGTAGTAATCCATCTATAAATGTTCTTTCATCTGTAATAATTTCATGATGTGTTGTGCCCACAAATTCTGAACAAACTTTAGCATAATAAAATTCATTCGCCTTTTTTGTACCTAATGTAAAACTATGGATATTAATTTGAGGATTTATTTTTTTTATATAGGCAGCTATTAAGCTAGAATCAATCCCCCCGGAAAGCGCTAATCCTATATTTGTATGATCTTTAATATTAGAAATAAAATTTATGATTCGTGTGTGCATTAAATAATCTAAAATCTCAGCACACTTTTTTTCACTTATATTTAAAAAATTGCTTTGAAGTTTTATATTAAAAATTTTTGAATTAATAATTGTAATATTTTTTTTTTGATTGTACTTGCATTCCAAATAGGAATTTGGAGGCAATTTTTTTAAATATTTAAAAATAGTAAAATTTTTGGCTAAATTAATACTTGGATTAAACGCGGATAGCGGCTTGAGAGACATATTAATTTTTTTATTATATGAAAGTAGTTTAGCCTCATTTGAAATCCAAAAATCTTCATTTTGGTTATAATAATACAAAGGATACGTAGGAGAAGAGTTTGTAAAAAATTTGAGTGTTTTATTCTTAAATAAAATAACAGTAAAAGAACCTTCCAAAAAACTTACAGCCCTATCTCCAAAGTGCTTATACAACTCATAAAACAATTGAGAATCATTATGAGTAGTTATCAGAGGATTAATTTCTTGTACAAGAATTTGTAGCTCTAACTTATTTAAGATAGATCCGACAACAAGAATAATACTGTTATCCTCTTTATGAATTATATCATTTAGTAAAGAAATATTTTTCGTTTCAACTGCAACTAAAAATCCAGGAAAACAATCTATTATACTAAACTTATAAGTTTTTTTAACAGACTGCATAATTTTTTCTAATTCAGCTGAATTAGACTGTGTCGTCATAATTAATGAGAACATGATAATATTCTTTCTTATTTATTAATTTTTTTGATAAAACTTACGAGATTTTCTATAGATTCTTTCTGCAAAATATCTGTAAGTTTTACATTAGCGGAAAGTGTTTTATTAATTTGTGCAGCAATACGAGCTGCTATCAAAGAGTTTCCTCCTAAACTATAAAAATTATCATCTCTAGTAATATTCTCATTATTAAAAACTGCTTGCCATATTTGTGCTATACGCTGTTCTAAATCATCAATGAAAACTGACTTAATATTTTGGTTATTATTTTTAAATTTTTCTTTTACAATATTATAATCTATTTTATAATTATTGTTGGTAGGAATTGTATCCGTAATTTTGTATTGAGAGGGCAACATATAGGCTGGTAGTTTTGTCGATAAGAATTGCTTTAACTGTTCTATCTCAATAATCTTACCAGGTTTTGGCATTAGTAAAACACCAATCGTAGCAGTATTTGAAATTTCATTTAGTATTATTAGAACAGCATCTAAAACATGATCATTTTTTAATATTTGAGATTTTATTTCTTCAAGGCTTATACGTGCTCCTCTAACCTTAACAAAATTACTAATACGCCCACAGTATTCAATACTGCCATTTGGAAACTCTCGACCCAAATCACCAGTTCTAAAAAATCGTTTATTTAGTTCAGTGCAAAAATGAAAACTATTATCACTTCCAATATACTCATGTTGTGTAAGAGTTGGACTGTAAATCCAAATTTCGCCTTGCTCACCTTTCGGTACGATTTCTAAGCTATTAGAAAAAATTTTTAACTCAACACAATCCAAAGGGTAACCTATATGTACAAAGGTATTATATATCTCTAAATTATTAACTGTTTCTGTGCAGACAATTCCTGATGATTCTGTTTGACCATACATATTAATAAACTGAATATTTCCAAAAGTTTTTCTGCTATCTTCTACTACTGATTTTAGCAAGGGTTCACTCGCAGTCAGTATTAACCGCAATTGTCCTTTTAACATTTCACTAGATAACTCTAGATTTTCTGCACAAAAGGCTAGTAAAGCAGACAAATGAGATGGCGTAATATCTAGCACAGTAACTCTATGAGCAACTATATTATTGAATAAAAAAGATAAATCTTTTCTATTTTCTTCATCCACCAATATAACGGTTGATTGTTTCATTAATGGTAATAATAACTGCCTCATTGAAGAAGAAAATCCTATAGAAGCTAAGTGTACAAAAATATCTGTTAGATTTATGGGTAAACGTTTAGATAAATAGTGAAGATAATAAAGTATATTTTTCTGATTAATAAATACACCTTTAGGAACTCCAGTAGTTCCAGAGGTAAACATTATATATCCAGAATTTAATAAATTTATAGGATTTTCACTATGTGATAGATTATTTGCTTTAACACTCAGAAGCAGTTTAGGCGTTAAAATAAGAGGAACATAATTATATAATGAGCTAAAATATTTTTTAACCTCTTGTTCTTCATTGTTTATTATTAGCTTAATTGTTTTTTCATGTAAAAATTTTTGATAACGTTCTAAAGGAGCTTCTGTATCTATTGGAATAATAATTGCTCCAATTTTAAATAATGTAAGAAGAATCACGACATAATCTATATCTTTATTAACCTTTAAAATAACATAATCCCCCTCCTCTACCCCCAAAGAGCACAAGACTTCTTTCGTATAATTAATACGTTCGCCTAATTCTTTATATGAAATTTCATTTTTTTCATAAATTATGGCAGTCTTTTGGAGATAATTTTTACTTAGAACGAAATCTGTTATTGAGCTAACATTAATTACTTGATTTTCAAACATTTTATAGCTTCTCTATTTTATTATTTTTATTTATTACCCATTGTAACGGCTATTTTTCTATTTCCTTGAAAAGGCATTCTGCCGTGTGCAAATAAAATATTGTCCAGTAATAAAAGATCAGATTTACGCCAAGAAAAAGTTATCATATGCTTTTGATAGGTATGCATAATTTCTTCAATTATACCTGCCTCTATAGAAGATCCATCTCCATAGAAAGCGTTTTTTGGTAATTCCTCGCTTTTATACAATTCTTGTAAGTGTTCCTTTACATCTTCTTCTAAAGAATGCACGCTGAACAAATGTGCTTGATTAAACCAAGCTTCCTCTTTTGTTACAGAATGTGTAACTGAAGCTTTGCATATAGTTTTTGTTTTTAAGGTATCTTTGTCAGTCCATTCATAAATAATATTATTCTCACGACAATATTTTTCCAGGATTGACTTATTTTTTGTTTGAAAGGCATCTTGCCATATTAATCCTAGCGTATCATTGTAATTTCTAAGATACATTATTCCTTTCTCTAGGAATTTTTTCTTTATACTCGAAGATAATGAATTATAAACTTTTCTGCTATCCGCTGTAGGTGTTTCCCCTCCTCCAGAAGCTTCATTTATACAATAAAACATTATTCTTTGTGGCCAGCTGTTTGCATATGATAGCTCATTATGCAAAGGAATAAAAAAGTCTTGGGGGTATTCAGTTGAAGAAAACACCTTATCTTGTATTTGTGATCTAGGAGTAGACTTATTTACGTAGTTCATTAAGTTTGGAGATAATATCAAGGAAATATCTTGAAAATCTTTTAGCGAAGGAATAACAAAATCTCTAAATAAGATAGCTCCGTGCTTTAATAAATCATACTCGATCTTCCTCAAATTTTCTTTAAACCATATTTTTAAAGGTAAATCGTCGGATAAAGACCTTACTACTAAAATACTGTTATAAATACTGTTTGTTAAATACTCATAACTTACTTTTAAGTTGGGCATACTACTTCTCCATTACCAGATAAAATTTCTTGTATGATTAGAGAAAGTGCTTCAATGTTCTCTTGACTCATCAAATTATAATGATGGCCAGGTATTGGAATAATATTGATATTTGGTGAAATATTTTTAGACCATAAATCAATAAACATTTTAGGATATTCGGAAGTTTTTAATAAACTTATAGAACCAGAGTAAGCAGATAGAGAATGTTTAGAGAGAATTTTATAATTTTTTCTCATCACCTCTTGTATTTTTTCTTTACTAAAATTGGAATGCTCAAAATTCATTAATTGTAAAGCTTGTTCAATCTGTTCCTCTATAAACCCTTTATTCTTTATTTTTTCAGTCGGATAATAGGTATCTATCAATATAATTTGATCAATGGTTTTATTCATATGTTGCAAGTATTGAGCAGCGTTTAAGGCTAAAATACCCCCGAATGAATACCCTATCAGTGAAATAGAATCCGATTTTTGTATAACTTCGTTAAGGTTAGATAAATAATACTCAACTAATGATGGTATCGTATCAAAATTAGAAGAATCAGTATTATGAAAAGGATAATTTAGGCAATAAGCTGCCGTGTTTTGTAACCAAGGAGCCAATTTTGTATACTCATAAGAAACTCCTGATATAGGAGGAAACAATAATACACACTTATTGTTTGCATTTCCTTGAGAAATTGAAAAAACAAGCTCTGTGTCTTCTGCATCATTTTTTGCATCTGTTATTAAAGCTGCAATATTTTGAATTGTGGGGTCTTTAAATATTTGAGAAAAATTAAGTTTAATACCAAAGTGACTTTCCACTTCAGCAATTAACCGTATTAATATTAAAGAAGTTCCACCTTTACCAAAAAAATTGTCCTTAAAATCTAGATCATCAACATTTAAAAGTTTTAAACATAAATTACTGAGCCATAGTTCGGTAGAGTTTTTTGGAATAGACGTAGACGAAAGTTCAACTATACTTTCTTTAGTAGCTGTTTGAATTAGCTTTAAGGTATTTTTGTCTATCTTGCCATTAAGAGTTAAAGGTATTTCCTCTAAAAATATAAACTTATTTGGTAACATATATTGTGGCAAATGCTGAGACACATGTTTGGAGATACATGCTTGTCTTAATTGTGAAGTTTGAAGCTTCCCATCATTGTTTAGCACAACATATGCTATTATGTGTCGATTAACTTCATCTTCAACGATTACACTACATTTATGGATAAAAGAATGATTATTGATTATGGTTTCAATTTCTAATGTATTAATTCGATTACCATAAATGTTATATATGCTATCTTTACGCCCTAGATAGATTAGATTTTCATCATCATCTATATATCCAATATCACCAGTATTATACAAATAATATGAACAACCATTTATACAAATCGTTAAGAATTTTTCTTGTGTTGCAGCAGTATCATTTAAATATCCATCAGCTACACACATTCCGCTGATAAAAATAAAACCAGGCGCTCCTTTAGGCATTAATTGATAATCTTTACTAAAAATAAAAGTCTTAGTATTCGATATGTTTTTTCCTATAGGGATGTTTGCTATAGCATGATTTTGTGGAACGACGTAATAGGTAGCGTCCGCAGTAACCTCTGTGGATCCATAAAAATTGAATAACTTAACATTTGGCAATGTACTATAAAATTTATTTGCAAGGTTTCCATGTAAAACTTCACCACTACAAATAACTCTTTTGACAGTTTTTAAATATTTAGCACAGTTATCAATGTCTAAAATTAATGATAATAAAGATGGCACTAGAACTAATTGTGTCACCTTATTAACATTTATCTGTCTAAGAAAATCTGTAATGTTATAGATACTGTGTTGATAGGGTATAAATAATGGCCTACCGAATAAAAGAGGAGTAAAAATTTCTGCAAGCGAATCAACAAAATTAATAGTTGTGCTTAAACAATATACTTCATCATGAATAACAGGGCATAACTCATTAAACCAATAACATCTATTTATTATACTATTATGATTAATTAATACCCCTTTAGGAGTTCCTGTGCTTCCTGATGTATAAAATAAGCACGCAGGGTTTTGTTTATAAGCATTAAATGTAATGTCTTTATTTATTAAATTATTAGGCTTTGTGTGAAGCTGATCTAAGCATAAACAATTTTGAATTTTTAAGCTTAAGCTTATCATTATTGATTCTATTGTTACCATGCAGTGAACCTTGGCATCATCTATATAGTACTGCAATCTTTTAGCAGGGTAAGATGGATCAAGCGGAAGGTATATAGCGCCAATTTTTAGAATAGCTAAAATTGTTGCAATAAGATCAATAGATGGTTTTAGGCATATTCCAACTATATCATTCTGTTTTATCCCTATGCTTGCAAGAGATAAAACTATTTGATCAACTCTTAAAGATAATTCTTTAAATGAAAATTGTTGCTCATCGGCTTCTATGATTGCTATGTTATATGCACAACACTTTACAACATTAGAAAATAATTCATATAAATTTTTTTCTAATGGATAATTTTGGAAAATATTTTGAATTTCATTATTTTCCGCAGCAAAGTTATTAGGGCATATATTTTTTAATAAAGAATTAGGGGTAATAATATTTTCTAATATTTTTTGATAATAATTTCCAATTTCCTCTATAGTTTTTTCTCTAAATTTTTGTGTTGAATAAACAAAATTTACAGACAAAATTGCTTGTTGTAATACAGCTTCTAAACACAGCAAACTAGGAGCAGCAGGCGGTATTAAAGATATCTTTTCCTCAACAGTCACACCAAGAAACGAAGAGTTTTTGATATGATCTTCCTGCATAATAAACATAAACCCAGATGAAAGATCTATGTCATTTTTTGAAATGAGAACTTCAAAAGGAATGGATGAATTACTATGAGCTTCTAAAACAACATTCTTTACAGTTTCTATTAAATCCTTACCACACTTTAAATCAGAAAGTTCGGATCTAAGCACTACAAAATTAGTAAATAATCCTACAGTGCTTTCAAATAACCTTTTGTGTCTGTTAGCAAATGGAGAAATTACAAAAACATCCGTACTATCACCATAATGAGATATTAAGAGTTTATAAGCTGCCAATAAAACAACAAACATTGATACGTTATTCTTCTTAACAAAACTTATAAGTTTTTCTGTAAGATCATGGTTAATTGTTAAAGTAAAATTCCCTACGCTTAATTTTTCTTTTTCATCTTTTGATGTTTCAAGCACACAAGGAAAGTATGAATGAGTCAGGCTAGTGAGCTTTTGATTCCAATAATCTAATTGACGTTTTCCTTCAACAGATTGATTGACAAATTCTTGTTGAAACTTAACAAACTGATCATAATTCAAGTTTTCATTATTATTATCTTCAAGTAAATTGTTTTTTATTTGTTGATAAAAATTGTTTAAGTCTTTTAAAATCACTCTAAAAGACCATGCATCTATTATGATATGATGAAATACAAAAAGAACAATATAATTATTTTGTTCTGCTTCAATGAAATTAATTCTAAATAGATGGTGAGTTGAAAAATCAAAAGCTAAATTAATTTGAGAGTTTATTATATGATGTAAATCAATTTTATTGGTAAGTTTTACATATTGTACTGAAAAATCTATATCATCACATATATATTGGGCTAATTTATCATCCTCAAATACAAATTTTGTTCTTAATGCAGGATGTTTTTGTATTAATCTTTTGACACTTTTACAAAACATTTCAAAATCAACAGCACCCTTAATTCTAAATGCAATTGGAACATGACATATTCCAAGATTGGGATATATTTTTTCTAGCATCCACATTCGCTGTTGTGCGTAAGATAATTCTATTTTTTTAAGTTTTTTAACAGGTAAGGTGTCACATTTTGGTGTTTTTTCTGATAAATGTTTAGAATTAATAAAACTAGCGAGTTCTAATATAGAAGTACCATCTAATATCTCTGTCGTATCTAACTTTACACCTATTAATTCATTGATCCTTGAAGCTATCTGTATGGCTATTAATGAATGCCCTCCAATATCATAAAATCTATCAGTTAGTGTAATTTTAGGATTATCAAAAACCTCTTGCCATATTTTTAGTAAAATGGATTCTATTTCAAAATAATCACTTTCAGAATTTGTTGATTTCTTCTCCAACGTTGGCCGCAAATTTTTACTTAGCCAATATGAGATTTTTTGAAATGGATATGTCGGTAACGCTATTTTTTTCCCTGAAGAAATCACTTTATTTAACTTAATGTTAATACCAGATTTCCATAAGAACAAAAGAATTTCAAAAAAATTTTTAATAAAATATTCTTGTTTTCTATTTGTTGTTAATAAATCATAGTAAATGCATTCAGTGTTTAAATTTTCTAAACTTTTAATACCTAATATATTTATAAATACCTTTAAAGTGGAAGAAGAGAATTCTTGTGACAAAAAATTTTCAAAATTTGTCATATTTTGCGACACGTTATCAAATTGTTTATAATTATTCGGAAGAGCGTAATCTAGTGATGTATTATTTATAATCGAAATAATCGAGGTTTCAATTGATGAAATACCTGACAAAACAGCACAAACACTGCTACTAAATTCATCATATATTATTACTTCTGGGAGAACACCAATAGAAATTAAATACTGTGCTATAGCATATTGTATTATAAAATTAAGTAATTTTTCTTCTAAAAATGAAGCTACATGATTAAGATTTAAGTTATATACGCCATGTTTGTAGGCTATCTTAAAACAATCTTCTATAATCTGCTTAAATTCTATATGCGTTTCATATAAATAGTGTGATATATACTTGCATTGCTCGCCATTAATTTTGGAGAATACAAAAATAAGAGATAAAGAAGTGGATTTTTGCAAATTCTTTACTTGAGACAACTCATTCTTTAGAGCATTTAAAGCTGTAGAATAATCTTCACAAATAAACGCAGCTCTTATATCAAAATCTTTTCTTCCTGAAATTAAAGTATATGCGATATCACTTAATTTAGCGGGCTTCGAAAATTCTTCTGAATTTTCTTCCAAAAATGCAAGGTTATTTAAAAGCACTTGTTCTAAAGATTTTGTGGACCTTGCAGAAAAACAAAAAATATAGTGTTTCTCCTGACCTATAGTATTATCATCTGAACCAATCCATTCTTCTAAAATCATATGAGCATTCGTACCGCCTATTCCTAAAGAATTTATGCTTGCCCTTCTTGGTATATTGTCTGTTTCCCACTCAATAAAATCTTTATTAATGTAAAATGGCGTATTTTGAATATCAATTTGCGGATTAATAGATTTATAGTTAATTAAAGGAACAAGTTTTTTATGTTTAAGACATAAAATAGTTTTAATAACACTTGCAACACCTGCAGCTATATTTGCATGACCAATGTTTGCTTTTATAGATCCCACTGCGCAATAATTTTTTCTTAAAAACTTAGAGTTTTGTGTGAATGCTTTTGTTAGCGCATTAATCTCTATGGGATCACCAAGAGCTGTGCCTGTTCCGTGAGTTTCTACGTACGATATTGTATCGCTAGAGACACCTGCATCCAAAAATGCTTTTTTTACACAGTCTGCTTGTCCTTCCACACTCGGGGCTGTGTAATTAATTTTATTAGCGCCATCATTATTTACTGCAACTGCCTTGATAACAGCTAAGATGTTATCTTTATCTTTAATAGCATCAAATAATCTTTTTAAAACAACTACCCCTACTCCTGAACCCATAATAGTGCCATTTGCATCCGATGAAAAAGGTCTACAATGCCCATCAGGAGATAATATACTTCCTTGTTGATGAACTGCTAACTTGTCATCAGGTAAAACTAAGCTCACTCCTCCAGCTAGTGCCATATTTGCTTTCCCTAGCCTTAACATGTCGCAAGCCATTGCAATAGTTACAAGAGATGTAGAACATGCTGTAGTAACGTTAAGTGCAGGCCCTGTAAGATTAAGTTTATGTGCTATTTTAGTTGCTAAAAATTGGGTACTATTAAGATGTGAAGTAGACCAAAAATCTACATCGAATGATGAAGTAGAAGATATTTTTCCGTTTAATAAAATATTGTTAATAAAATATCTACTATCCCCAGAACCAACTAAGATCGCAATTTCACCTTCGTATTTTTCTGAGACATATCCAGCATTTTCTAATGCTTTCCAAGATTCTTCCAATAAAATCCTATGTTGAGGATCCATCAGTTTTGCTTCATGAGCAGTATAACCAAAAAACTCATTATCAAATTTATCAACATCTTCTAGTTCTGCCGTTGCTCTTATGACGAGATCAGAATTAAGATTATTATCATCTATGTGCCTATTGTTTAGAAGACCATCAAAAAAATTTATTGATTCTACGCCCTGTTTAAGATTATTCCAGAGTTCTGCTTCATTACTTGCACCAGGAAATCTACAAGACACTCCTATAATGGCAATATCTTTACAAAAATCTTCTCGAATAGGTTCTACTGTTTTTTGAGGAGTATTTGACGTAATTATATCTTGATCTTCTCGAGACAAAAATTCTAAGTAATTTGCAAAAGATGTTATATCAGGATAAGAAAATAAATCTACAATTGAAAGTTTAAGAGTTATTGTTTGAGGCAGTGAATTTAATATTTGATTAAATACATGTACTAATAAAAGTGAATTACCCCCTAACTCAAAAAAAGTACGTTTAACATCAATGTGTTCTAACTCAAGCGCTTGTTTCCAAATCTTTGATATTAATTCAATAAACTTATATTGAGATTTATGTGACCAATCATCTTCTTGCTTATTAGTTCTCGTCGTAAGCGTTTTAATATCTAGCTTATTGTTAGGGAGCATAGGAAATGTATCAAATAAAGCGTAAGTTGTCGGTACCATGTAAAAAGGTACTGACTCTTTTAACTTAGAACGTATAAATTTTATTATATTTTCATGATTATTATATGTTTGTAAAAGTGATTGAGTATTAGCACATATATAAGCTCTAATATCTAATCTATTATCTTCTTTAATTAAGGTAACATAGGCATCATTAATTTCTGGTATAGAAATTAAAGCATTATAAATTTCTTTCGTTTCAACTCTGTGCCCGTATATTTTTATTAGTGAATCTTGCCTACCTAAATATTTAATATTTCCATCAGGTAAATAAACACCAAAATCTCCAGTTTTGTACATTAATCCTTTGGCTAATGGATGGTAAGTGAATTTTGATTCTAAATTTTCTTGTTCATCAAAATAACCTAAATTAACCGCAAGGCCTGCAATACATATTTCTCCTTTTGTGCCCAAGGGAGTAAGCTGATCATATTTATTTAATAAATACACCTCAGTGTTATGGATCGGTTTGCCAATTGGGATAAAATTATGATATTCCGTATGATTATTAATTTCGTAAGATGTTACATCTCCGTTTACTTCTGTAGAACCATAAAAATTTATGATTTTCGTTGTTGGTAAAATCTCTCCGTATTTTTTAACTAATGTTACATCTACTTCTTCTCCACTCACTATAATTGTATTAAGCTTAAAGAATTCATTTTTCTTTTGTTTAAATGACTGTGCAAAAAACCGTAATAATGAAGGAACTGTAACTAGTCTTGTGACATTATTGCGAATAAGATTTTCAACAAACAATTCAGCTTGCTGTGTGACTTCTTCATTTAATACAACTTGAGTTATGCCTCCTAAAAGTGGGGTAAGCATTTCAGTTATAGAATCAATAAAACCTATACTAGTTATATTACAACAAATATCATTTTTCTTCAGAGGAAACTTTTTCCAAACCCAATATAATCGATTTAGCAATCCCTTTTGAGAGCCTCGCACAGCTTTTGGAATACCTGTGCTTCCTGAAGTAAATAGAACATAACAACAGTTATTGGTTTGCTTTTTTTCTATGTTGATTGAATCTAAATCAACTTTAGAAAGAGAAGAAAATATCTCATCATTTAATACAAGCACCTGTTCATTATCAAAATCTAAAATTGCCTCAAAATCAATACTAGTTAGAATGAGTTTTGGATCGATCTTATCGATTATAAATTTAATTCTACTACTCGGATATTTAGGATCAATCGGTAAATAAATTCCTCCCAGTCTTAAAATCGCTAAAATAGATATATAAACATTAACAGACCTTTTAAACATTACTCCTATCACATCACCTGGAGTTACAAGTTTTGTTTTTAAGTGTTGGGCTAATTGTTTAGATTTTATATCAATTTCTTGATAGCTATATTCTCTATCATTATCAACAACAGCTATAACATTGGGAGAATTAGCGACAATCTCGTCAAATAAATCAATGATACTTTTGTTAAATTCATAATCAAAATCATCTCCTTTAGAAAAATTATTTAATAAAAATTTTTCTCTAGGAAGTATAATATTTGCATCCACAATTTTTAAATTAGGATTATTTAGAAATTGATTGATTAGTAACTCAAATCTTTCTGCTAGATTTTCAATATATTCCTTCGAAAAAAATTGAGTTTTATATTCAAAAGTTATTATTAAATCTTCTAAATATTGGTTTATAGAAAAAAGTAAATCTGACCTTGCTTGCGTGAATGACTCTATATATTTTGATTCTATAGAATTTAATTGCAAGTTTATTTTAGAGTAATCATTATAAACAACCATTAAACGAAAATAATCTTGAATATTTAATTTGTTAGTTAACTGTAAATCTTTTTGCACTGATTCTATGGGAATATTGCTGTACTCAAGAGCATCAAATAGTTGTTTTTTCGCTTCATTAACAAACTCATAAAACTTAATAGCTCTATTTATATGAAATGGAATAGGTACAACATTAGATACAAGACCTATTAATTTTTCTAACTCCTCATTCTCACGTTTACTAATTGGAAGCGCTAGTAATATTGTTTCTTCACATGTGAGCAGATGCAAAAGAACCTGATATATTGATACAAAGAAAATAAATGGAGTAATTTTATATTTTTTGCAAAATCCTAATATCTTTTTGTGTTTTTCTTTTTCAATCTTAATTTTATATAAATTATCTTCATAAAATTGAGAGTTTTCATCATTTAAATTATTTTCAAATATATTAGAAGCACTTATATCTTTAAGCCTTTCAAACCAATAATTTTTCCCATTTAAAAATGTGTCACTATTTTGAAAACTTAATTGATCAAAAACAAAGTCACTATAATCAAATTTTGGAACCGTAAGTTTAAAGGTCAATGAATTTAATATGCTATTGTAAGCAAAGGATAATTCTTCTATAAGTCTTGTTATTGAAGGTCCATCCAAAAGTATATGGTGACTTACCATTAAAAACGTGTGCTGGTTTTTTGCTTTCTCTATTAAATATGTTCTTATTAAGCCTGAGTGACTATTAAGCTCAAAAGGAATTTGTATTAGCTCCTTTATTTTTTTCTCAATTATTTCGAAATTTTGATCAAGAAGATTAATTTTACTAAGAGGAATAATTAAATTATCTGAAGATTTTTGAACTATCTCCCCATTAATAATATCTATTCTTGTTCGAAGAATTTGATGATTTGTCACTACTTGATTTATAGCTAATAGTAAAACCTCTTCATTTAATGGACCATTTAATTCAAATCTCAAAGGTACATTATTAAATAGATCATCGTTAGCAACCTTACTACCCCACCATATTCTTTTTTGTTGAAAAGAAAGAGGATAATAATTATCTAAATTATTTTTCATACTTACTCTCATCAAAGTTTGTAGTGAACTTTGTAATTAATTTATTATTTTATTTTGAGAATCAACTAAAATTACTTTAGGTATAAATAATCGAGCTTCTTCGCTAGAAAGCTGTGCAAAAGCAGCTATAATTACTATGTCTCCTGCTTGCATTAAATGGGCACCAGCTCCATTAATACAAATAGTTCCACTATCTCTTTCTCCAAGTAAAGTGTAAGTGATTAATCTATTTCCATTTGTAACATTCCATATGTGCACTTGCTCATTGGGGAGAAGATTAGCCGCTTCTAGCAAATCTTCACTAATAGTTACACTACCTTCATAATCTAGATTTGCATCTGTAACTGTAGCTCTGTGTATTTTAGATTTGAACATTATTAAGTTCATGATTTTTTCTCCTTAATTTTAGTTATGGGTTATATAATGTCTGAAAGAAAAATGCTTAACCATTTTCTATCTTTTTGCCATAGTCGTTTAACAGCGGGATTATTCTTTTTAAGTAAAAAACGACTCTTTACTAACCACCAGATATTGACAGCGATATTTAAATAATCTGAAGATTCAATTGCATGCCACCAGCCAGCTGGTATATACAGTCCTTCTCCCTCAGATATTTCTGTTTGCCAATACATAGCTTTATCAATAAGTGGAAATTTTTTTCTATCTATGTCAAAAACATCTACACAACTTTCGAGCGTTTTTGTTTTCTTAGAATTATTTTGATATAAGAACTTACTTTGATTTGGAGGAAATAGTATTATTTTTTTAGAACCAAAAAGAGGGATCAATAAATTCTCTTCAGGATCAAAATGTAAATTACTACGATTGCCTCCGCACCCCATCCACATATTTATTTCCCATAGCTTATTAAAAGGAATAAAAGGCGGAATGTTAATATCTCTAAGTAGCTCTGGTAACTGCACAGAACGGGCCTTATCATGAGACATTAATCGAGACGTAATCAAATAGAGTTTTTCATATTTTTTAGAAATATAATTTTTACTTAAATATTTTTTCAAATAATTTATAAAATCACCTAACGTTTGGGACTCAATTGCATCATAAGAAACAACATTTGAATTATTAAGGCGGCCATATCTTATAGATCTATGACCTACTTTTTGATTTAGATAATCTAAATTCCATAATGCCTTAGCTGGCCAGTCATGAGTGACTTTCTTAATTATGAAGGGCCTGCTGATACCAAACATCTCTTTAATAGAATCATAATTTTTTGTAAATTCAAA
This sequence comes from Holosporales bacterium, assembly GCA_947449005.1. Classification (GTDB taxonomy): domain Bacteria; phylum Pseudomonadota; class Alphaproteobacteria; order Paracaedibacterales; family CANFPP01; genus CANFPP01. Next base: position 20,975 of record CANFPP010000022.1, read on the forward strand.
CTTACAGACATCTCCAAGAGAATTCTCTTTGCATAAGTCGTGTTTCATTAAATTTTCTTTCAAAACTATTTATTAATACGTAGCCCCTGTCTACTCTAAATACCTTTACTTAATCAAAGCAAAAAAATAGCTAATAACTTAATTATGTAAAAAATACGTAGGAAAATAAAAACTTCTTTAACCCCATTTTTTAGAAATAGGAGAAACAAGATAAACAGGTCTTCCTGTAACATCCGTCGTTAAGTTTTGAAAAATAGATATCTCTTCAATCTTTTCTTTAAGTCTTAAAATGTAATTAGAGTTTTCAAAATAATGGGACTCCAAAATTTTTAATGACCCCTTAAAATAGGTTAAAGCCGTATGAATATAGTATTTATAAAATAGTGAATTACCATGAAAAGAAATTTTTGCTTTCTGAAAATACACATCACCTAGTATTTCTAAAGGTTTGAATGCTAATGGATGCCCATTATTTTCATATATTTTGAGTGTTTTAAGTGACCATTCTTCTGATTCTTTGTATTGATTCTGTAGTAACTTCAAAGAAGCTATTGTTGCATATAAGGAAGCACACAGCACATGATTTTTTCCAAAATTTTCCTCATATTTTTCTATACTCTCGTATACCAACCTTTCAGAAATATCCAAATCTCCCTTTTTCATATAAAGCCGACTAAGCTCTACATTTCCCCAAGCAAGGCCTATTTGATCATCTGGAAAGTTTTCTTTTAATAACTTAATACCCTTGATAATGTGCTTTTCAGCGTATAATAAATTGTTGTTGAGCAAACAAGCGCGCCCCAATCCTAACAATAGCCACGCTAATAGCGGGTTATTATCACCTTGAGATAAAGTTTCTATGTTTAATGCCTTTTGAAGAGTTTCTTGAGATTTCTTGTAATCTCCCGTATCTGTATACATGATTCCCATATGCTCAAAGACTCTTGAATATTCAAAATGAAATCTTTGATTTTCCTTAAAAAAAAGTAAGGACTCTTCAAATATTTTCTTAGCTTGTTTGTAATCTCCGAGCTTTACATGTATTGCCCCTAGGTATATATAAATCGTTGCTTTTTTTAGTTGATGATAGGGATGATTAACAGAAAAGAAATTAAGATATTTTTGATAAAAATCTTGAGCTTTTTTATAATTTCCAACCTTTCTATACATATGCCCCAAATACATCATAGTGTCAGCAATGATGTTTGTATCAGCATATTTGGTGTTCTCTAAACATTTTACATTATGCTCTAAAAAATTTCTGACGCTTTTATGGTAATATCCTAAAGAGTAATATGCGGCCCCAAGACTTAAAGCCAAACGACATTGAAGTTGTCGTGGTAAAAGACTCTCTTGATCTAAAAACACTTTAGAATGCTGTAGTATTTTTTTTATTTTAAGGGCGCTATCAGAATGAACAAGCTCTGCAATATAATCTTCTATTATCTTTATAATATTTTCTAAAGATTTTTCCTCAATTATTAAGTTTTTTCTCTTTTTTATGCACTGCAAAATAGATTTTTGAATGGCAGGATGAAGAATAAATACCTTGCCTAATTCTGAAAACGATTCGTTATTAATTAATGAATATTTTCTTAAATAATAAATAAAATTATCTACAATAATAGTGTCTTTATAACGTTCAAAAAGCACTTTAGGAATTTGCGTAGAATCTACGCAAGTCATCATTATAAGTAAATCTCTAAAATCAGAAGACTCATTAATAATTTTTTCAATGGCTAAAGAAATTATATTTTGCCTAGTTCTTAAGTAATTTCCCTGTTCTCTTAAAATTGAGAGTTGTACATCATTAAATGAGGAATCAAAAGAATATAAGCTTTTAATATAATTTTCAAAGGTTGAATGAGTAGAACTTAGATAGCTAGCTGCTACAATAATATCAAGAGGAAATGGCGGAATTTTTTCTAAAAACTGCTGAATAACATCAGGTGTGTATTGATTTATATAGCTAGGATCGATTCTATTTAATGCAGTGGAGAATAATTCAAATCTCTGTTTTTTCTCAAGAGGATTTATAAAAATAACATGCTTAATTTGAGAATTATGTTGAATATTTTTATTGCTGCTAGTAATAAGAATCTTGCCATTTCCCCAACTATTAGATGAGGCAGGAAAATATTCTTGAATACATGCTAAAGAATTTACATTATCAAAAATTAAAAACCAATCATTATTTAACAATTTATTTTTTATGAATTCTATAACTTTTTCATTATTGTTTTTATAAAGACTTAGCTCTTTTACAATAGTTTGCTCTTGCTGAGTATTTGCTAGAGACCAAGCAAGTTGATCAAAAGAGTTTTTAATACTCTCTTCATCAGTAGCATTTAATTCCCAGATAATTTTAGCGCGTTGCTTTTTAGCATATTCTCTTGCAATTGTTGTTTTACCGGTTCCACCTTCCCCTAAAAGGGCAATTATTGTTATTGCGTTACTATTTTCTTCAAACTTCTTGTTAATTAAATTTAAATAATTGTCTCGATTAAGCAATAAAGAGTTTTCTTTAAGAAATTCAATATCTCTATGAATAATAATTTTTTCTCTATTTTCAAATCCAAAAAAATAAGTAACTATCGTTAGTACAACTATAGTTACTAAAATCCACCATATTTGATATGTATTAACATTTTTTTTAATTATAGATAATTTATCTTTTTTTGTAATAATATCATAACCATTATTTGAACCAAAGAGCTCGTCAAACCTTAATTGTAATCCGGAGCAATATTTTTCAATTATATGATCTAAATTACTAAATAAAATTTTTAAAATAACCATAAACAATAAATAAAATTCTTCTGGTTTTGTTAAATAGAACTGTTTTTCAGGAAAAACATCTTCAATTATAATCATACCGTTATCATCTATAAGCAAAGTAATGACCTTGTCTGATGCTGTGCCATGCTCTCCATATATTTTTGTTTGTGAAGATTGCTTATTGCTGATAGAAGAAATTTTAATTTTTAAAAATTTTTGTTTTTCAGAATCTATATTGGGAAAAGATTGATCATATATTATTTTAATTTTAGAGGTAAAATACTTTAAATAGTGTTCTATAAAAGACATAAAATAATTCGTCTCATTAGACTGCGGAAAAGAGATCTCAATTAAAAATTGATCACTAATTACTCCACATTTTTCAGCTAAATCCTTTACAATTTGGTAAAAATCTTTTTTTAGCAATAACTCTAAATAATGATGATGAATCTCTCTGTATTTGCCAGATTTTTCTATAAATACAATGATACTATTTTTAGATGTTCCTTTTATTTTTCTTCTAATATTTAATATATGCGTTTCTACAGATCTTTGATTTAAGATTTTATCTTTATATGATAGAAACTGAGCAATACCTTTTGCATTTTTACCACAGAGAACGCACGCTATTATATCAATTTCACGTGGTGTAAACTTAATATCTCCAATGTTTTGCAAATCATTTGAATTTATATTATCAGAAAATTGTTTTTGTGACATTTTTTGTTTTTTTAGGTGCGAATAAATTAATTAAAAATGTTTGTAAAATTAGTACACTTTAAAAAAACAAAAAACTATTAGAAAAAAGCAGAAATTTCCTAATAATAAACAAAAAATACTTAATGCACTTAAATATTTTTTGCTAAAAACTAATTTAAATGACTTTATTTATTTTTTTGTCGATGAGATTGCGACAGAGTAGTCGCTTATCAACGTATTTAACGTTGAAATATATAAAAAAGAGTCGTTAATTTGACAATAATTCTTAGTAGAATGAGCTACATTTATTGTTTTAGTTGGATAAGATAAACCTTGTCCAACAACTATAATGATAGCTTCTTTCTGAGTCCGTATACTATAAAAAACGTCAAATTTTTCCTCTGCAACCAGATCATTAAAAAACAATCTCTTCAGGGGATAATGCTAATTCTATAAAGAGATGTTCTTATCTTTCCACTCAATATCAATGCCAACTTGAGAATCTAATGTTATAATGTATACAGCGTAATCTTTAGAATACGACATATTAAACTATAAACGAAAATTACCCTTTAAAAATGGCTTTCCAAATTGATTTGAAAAACATGCAATGTTTTGAGGTTGCTGAAATTTACAAAAAGATAAAAGATGCCTTAAAAAACCATGAGAAATAACATACCTATCTTTTAAATCCTTATTAAGAAACTTTCTGTAAGTTTTATTTTAGAAAAACAATCAATAAACATTTCTACATTAGCTTTATGTTATTAAATTTATAGCATTCTGCGTGTAATTTTATCTATCATAGATATTACATTTTACATCAGTAATAATTACGTAATTTACTGTTTAGGTAACTTATACTATGCATTTTTTTTTAAACCTTGCTAAGATATATAAAACAATCAAGATTTCTCGAGCCTTACAAGGTTTCATATTTTATTATAAAGAGGAACAGAATGATGCAAGATATCAGACAATCATATATGTTGTTTCCAACATGGTCTCAGCACTTTTTTACTTGGTTAACTGGAAAAGCTCTGCCTTATCAAAGACCTATTTTTACTATGGGAACATGGCTACAATATTTTGTTCCAATATTTATGGTTTTATTGGGAGTAATTGGGGCAACTTGGGTGTTAACTACTAATGCTAATAGTTTTTTTCTATTAGTATGTTGGATAATATCTTTATCTGGCGCACGATTAATAGCTTTAACAATCAGACATCAGTGCATACACTCTGCATTCTCTGGAAAACCAAGACTGGATATGTGGCTCGCAGAGATAGCCACAGCATTAATTTATGGACAAGATGCACAGTCATATAAAATAGATCATATATCGAAACACCATAACAGAAAAGCATTAGCAAGTGAAAAAGATAGTCATGTTATTGCTATACAAAAATATGGCTTTAAACTAGGCATGAGCAAAAAAACTCTGTGGGTTAATTTATTTATATTAATTATTTCTCCTATTTTTCAAATCAAACATAGTATCGCTCGTTTAAAATGCAATTTTTTTTACCCATCCTATGTAAGAAGAGGTTTATCAATTTTAACGCTTATGTCTTGGATTGGTATATTTAGCTTGTTTTCAAGCAGTCTACTAGATTTCACTTATAAGTTTTTTCTAGCCTTTGTTATTCCTTTATTTGTTCTTTGTAACATTAGCGTTATCCTAGAAATGATAGCTGAACATCAATACTTTGGCGAAATTGAAGACACTACATTAAGTAATGAAAAATACGCAGAAAAATGTTGGGCTGTCTTTTGTGGAGAACGATTACCAAATACCAATCATAATAGTTTTTTTAAAAATGCTGTAATGTGGTTGATGTGGTCAATAAAGATGTTTATGCATTTTCTTATAAGACTAACCATTTTACCAGGTGATATTGTCGTTCATGATTTTCACCATCGTCATCCTTATAGTAAAGAATGGAAATCCTACGCTTATGCTAGACAAAAGGATATAGATAAAGGTCATCCAGGATGGCCAGAATATAAGGAAATATGGGGTTTATTTAATGCCATAGATCAAGTTTTCCTTAGTATGAGCATAAAAAAATAACTCACAAATTTTAAAGAGCTATTTTATGAAACATGAACTACCAACAAAAAATTCTAGAGGCGAAGTCTGTCGATTTTCTGCTGTAGATGATCCGAAGTGTATTGCTAAGTTATTTTCTTCTCATAAACCTTTTATTATTAGGAATGCAAGCACTAGCTGGAATGCAATAAGTACATGGAACGCAGATTATTTGTCCGAATTGGTTGGCACAAATCAAGTTTGGATACGAGATAGCCATCAACATTCAAGTCAAATTGAACGAGTAGCTTTTTCTGAATTTTTATCACGTTTACAAAAAAATACAAAAACAAAAAAGCCATATTTAGTGCTTTCAAGAATGTTAGCTCATCGTAGGGCGAGATCAGTTCAATTATCGAGATTATTAAAAGATATAGAAATTCCATGCTATATTCCCTGGGAAAGATTATGGGAGATAAATTTATGGATGGGATATGGATCAAATAAAAGCCACTTACATTTTGACCCGGAAGAAAACCTTTTAATTCCTATCAATGGAGCTAAAGAACTTATTATATTCGAACCAAAATACACAAAATATATCTATCAGAATCTCGATAAAGGTGGCAACATTTTGCAGAGTAAGGTTGATATATTTAATTTAGATTACAAAAAATTTTCTAAAATAAAAAATGTAAAATATTATCAAATTAAAGTGGAACCAGGAGACGCACTGTATATTCCATCGGGATGGTGGCATGCTGTTGAATCAGCAAAGGGTATAAATATTTCTGTTAATATATGGTGGTTGCCCTCTCCAAAATTTTTATTTAAATTTCCCACATGCTCAAGGTTATGGCAAAAACATAGCAAATGGTGGTCTGTTTTATTTCCAAAATAAACTTATGAGGTGCAATATTGTATACAGGACGTTTTTTGGGAGATTTATTTAGAATATCATACCAAGAAAATTTTTTAGAATTAAAAAAGTTATTAAAAGAAAACAAGCCTTTTATTATTAATAATCTTTGTAACAATTGGCCCGCAAAAAACTTATGGGATTTAGATTATTTCTACAAAACTGTAGGTAACAATACAATTAGTTATGTTGAGATGAATGAAAACAACATCACTACCTATAATAAAATTCATCAAATGCAAATGTCTGGTTTTCTTGATGAAATCAATCAAATCATTTCAAATAAAAATAACTTTCAAGAAAAGAAGCTCTTATATTTAGTGATTTCAAGAATCATGTCACATCCCAATAGAAAATCTCCACAATTATCCAGTTTATTAAAAGATATTAACATTCCTAATTTTATTCCTTTTGATAGACTGTGGCAAATTAATTTATGGATGGGAATAGGAGCCAATAAAAGTAATTTACATTTTGATCCAGAAGAAAATTTGTTAACTATTATTTCAGGATCCAAAAGAGTGCTACTTTTTCCTCCAAATCAAAAAAAATTCTTATACCAAAACAATACCCCAGGATCTAACTTTTTACAAAGTCAAGTGGATGTTTTTAATTTTGATCATGCTAAATTTTCTTTAGCGAATAAAGCCTGTTATTATGAAACTACATTATACGCAGGTGAAACATTATACATCCCAGCCGGTTGGTGGCATGCTGTTGAGTCTTCATCATCATTGAACATAGCTGTAAACATGTGGTGGCTGGTTAATCCTTCGTATTTGTTAAAATTTTATAGTCCCGTTACTAAACAAATATTTAGGATAAAACACAAATGGCATTCTGTATTATTTCCAAACATACTCAACAACTTAGGAGAAAAAATTAAGGCATAAAGTTAGTTCTGTACAGAGAGTATGTAGAAGTTTGGGCTAGGCAACTATAACTAAATTTTGAGTATTTAAGTTAGCGGAGAAAATACATAAGCGTAGCAAAACCGACCTTAGCCATAATTTTTTCTTGTACAATCAATTCATTAAATGATGAATGCAAGAAGAGGGTATAATCATTAGTTGAGACAATTATCATGATGATAATACTTAAAAGAATGTCGTTAAATCAATTAGTTAAAAATTTCTCCATTTTACTTAGGTTGGTTTTGCTCCGCTTATGTACTTTCTCTCTGTATCTCTATAAACATCTCGACACATATTTTCTTTATAGACTCGCAGATAAAGTAGAAGTTTAAGAGGAAATAGGTGCAACAGCTGAACTTTTATGTCTAAGAAATTCGTACAAGCTTCATATATCTTGTAATCAACTTACAAGATGTATGAGGCATGCTATTGCAAGAACCCAAGAATGAATTCAGAAAAAATCATGTCAACGATAACTTTACCGCCCCCTCCTCCCTTTCTATATTCCAAAACCCCCGATGTTTCAGTTAGTAGAGAGAGTTGATTTGACACCATCTCCCTGTTTGCCTCCTTAATTTCAATCGACGATGTTTCTTAACTAATTTATTAAATCCAATAAGAGTGAGTTAACACGTTTTACGTACTGAGCAGAATTAGGTAAATTTTTGCCTTCTGATAAAACGGCTTGATCATATAAGATATACGCCAATTCTTCAAAACGAGCATCATCCTTTTCTTCTTTAATTTTATTGATTAAAGGATGCTTTGGATTAACTTCAAGTATAGGTTTAATCCCCCGGAATCCATCCTCATCATTCTTTGGTGGTTGAAGATATAGATTTCTAAGAGAGTCAGTAACAAAGCAAGCAGGAAAGGTTGAAAGACGATGACTAACTTTAACATCTTTAACTTTATCTTTTAAAATCTCTTTAATTTTAGATAGAAAAGAAGAAAAGTCTTCATCAACAGTATCTTTTTCTTCATTATTTTCGTTGTCTTTAACCCAATTAAGATCGACATCACTGCTCGTGATAGACTTAAGTTTTTTTCCTTCAAACTCAGTCAGATGTGAAATGAGCCACTCATCAATGCGATCCGTTAATAATATAACTTCTATTCCCTTTTCTTTAAAAGCGTCTAAATGAGGAATATTTTTAACGATTTCAAGGTTTTTTCCAAATGCATAATAAATTTCTTCCTGATCATTAAGTTTTCGGGCAACATAATCTTTCAAAGAAACTTCTTGGTTATCTGTATCTGCTCTTGTCGTTGAAAAACGTAAAAGAGAAGCAATTAATTCACGATTCTCATATTCTTCTATTAATCCTTCTTTAAGCGTTAACCCAAACTCAGACCAAAATTTTGTATATTTATCTTTCTCATTTTCAGCCAGTTTTTC
>CANFPP010000023.1 GCA_947449005.1 Holosporales bacterium
CTAACTTAAAAGATATGACGCAAGAAGATTTTGATGAAACAATTTTAAACTACAATGAAACTCCGAGAAAGAAACTGATGTGGAAAACTCCTCTTCAGGTCTTTAACGAAAATTTACTCCGTGTTGCACTTCCAGCTTGAATGTGGCACGCACCCACGGTGCTCGCCATGACGAAAGTAAGAATGAAGGCTATTCTTCAAATATAGCACTTAATACTATATTTAATACTATATTTATATTTAAAAATCCACTTTTCTCCCTCCATCGACATCCTCGCGTAGGCGGGAATCCATGTATTGGATTTTTTATACTAAAAATACTTGACATTTATTTAGATAACCTAATATCAGGACACAAAGACTCCCAAAATAAATACAGAAATATTTTGTCACACGATTATCATTCCCTAGTAATGTATCATCCTTTATACCTATGTGAGTTGAGACACAGCAGAAAAAGGATTTGTTTTGGTATCGATTATTATTTTAGCAGCAGGCCAAGGAACTCGGATGGCATCAGACCTTCCCAAAGTTTTGCATCCTTTAGGCGGCAAACCAATGATTCAGCACGTTTTAGACGCAGTTGCTATGCTAAAGCCAAGAAAAACTGTCACTGTTCTCTCTCCGACATTACAATCAAACACAACTCTTTATAAAACCTTAGAGTCTTCAAATTCGCTTATTGCCATACAAAATCAGCCCTTAGGAACTGGAGATGCCGTCAAAGCAGCAATGCCCTCCTTCGACAAAGAGGATGAAAACATTCTCATTCTTTGTGGGGATGCTCCTCTAATCCAGCCAGACACCTTAAAAGAACTTATTAAGCAGCATCAGCAATCTCGCTTTACGTTAATTGCAATGCGACTTTTGAACCAACAGCAAAAATACGGTCGCCTAGTTGTGAGCAACTCTAATTTGATCAAGAAGATTGTTGAATACCGTGACGCAAGCGCAGCCGAACGAGCGATAGATCTGGCAAATTCAGGCGTAATGCTGATCAACAGGCAACTATTGATAGACTTATTACCCCTATTAAAAGCGCAGAATCAAGCAAAAGAATTTTATCTAACGGACTTGATTGAACTTGCCAATAAACAGCAAACTCCCGTGCATTATATCGAGGCAAATGTTGATGAGTTCCAAGGAATCAATACACGCGTTGAACTCGCTGCAGCTGAGCTAACCCTACAAAATCATTGGCGTGAAAAGCTAATGCTCTCTGGTGTTACGTTAATTAATCCCGAAAGCATACACTTATCTTACGACACCAATATCGGCAAAGATACAACAGTTGGGCCAAACGTTACCTTTGGCGCTAACGTCACAATTGGTCAGAATGCTACCATCCTCCCCTTTTGCCATATTGAACACTCACTCATTGCAGAGGGCGCAATCGTTGGTCCCTTTGCTCACTTGCGTGGACATTCAACAATTGGACCGCAAAGTGCTGTTGGAAATTTTGTCGAAATAAAAGGAAGCATCCTAAACAAAGGTACAAAAGTAAAGCATCTAAGCTATATAGGGGATGCAACTGTTGGCGAAAAAGTCAACATTGGTGCTGGAACGATTACGTGCAATTACGATGGTTATAAAAAATCAAAAACCGTCATTCATGATGGAGCCTTCATTGGCTCACACACATCCCTCATTGCACCTGTAACGATTGGTGAGAATTCTATCATCGCTGCTGGCAGTGTTATCAATAAAGATGTCCCTGCGCACGCTCTCGCCGTCGCAAGGCAGGATCAAACAATTAAGCCTGAGTGGGCTGCAAGATTTCGCCGCATGCGAAGTAATAAGAAAAAGGACTAAAATTATGTGTGGAATCATTGGGATTATTAGCAACACGCCTGTAGCAGAAAGATTAATCACCGGCCTTGAGCGCTTAGAATATCGTGGTTACGATTCCGCTGGTATTGCAACTGTTGTCAACAACGAGATTGAGCGTCGCCGTGCGCCTGGAAAACTTCAAACATTGAAAAATCTCTTAGCAGAACAACCATTACCTGGAATGGTGGGAATTGGCCACACACGCTGGGCAACTCATGGCGCCCCTAACGCTGAAAATGCTCATCCACACGCCAATGAGCATGTCGCTGTGGTACACAATGGCATTATCGAGAATTATGCTGAAATCAAAAATGAACTACAGACAAAAGGCTATACTTTTTCTAGCGAGACTGACACAGAAGTTATTGTTCACTTATTAACAGATTATCTATTAAAGGGATTAACACCCCTTGAAGCCGTTACTCAAACCCTATCTCATCTTCACGGAGCCTTTGCGTTAGCAATTGTTTTTGCAAAGCACCCCAATCTAATGATTGCAACACGTTGTGGCAGTCCTTTAGTACTTGGTGTTGGCGAATACGATATCATGCTGGGATCTGATGCTCTTGCCCTTGCTTCTTGGGCACAAAAACTTTGTTATCTTGAAGAAGGCGATGTTGTTTCTATCTCGAAAAATAACAATGGTGATTTTGATTATCAGATTATTGATTCAGAAGGAAGGTCTGTCGAACGTCCATTGCGTCAGTCAAAAATCACAGCAGAAGCCGCAAGTAAGGGTGAATATAGCCACTACATGCTAAAAGAAATTTTTGAACAGCCACGCGCCATCGGCGAGACATTACAATCAGCTGTTGATTTTGAAAGCAAGCACATTGATTGCGCAAATTTTGATATTAATTGGCAATCCTTAACACGCCTTACAATCATCGCTTGCGGAACATCGTATTATGCGGGAATGGTCGCAAAGTATTGGTTTGAAAAATACGCCAAACTCCATGTTGACGTTGATATCGCTTCGGAGTTTCGTTATCGAGAACCAATTTTCTGTGAAGGCGGCTTAACGCTTTTCTTATCACAATCAGGCGAAACTATTGATACTTTAGCAGCCTTAAATATGGCGAAAGAGCAGAAACAACAAACATTAGCGATTGTAAATGTTACAGACAGCTCAATTGCTCGCCTGTCCGATAACGTGTTGTATACCGCTGCAGGCCCTGAAATTGGAGTTGCCTCAACCAAAGCCTTTACAACACAACTAACCCTTTTGGCTTGCCTTGCTATTGTTGCTGCTTCTAAACGAGGCAAAATTACAGAAGAAGATCACCAGCGGCTGACGGAAGAATTGATTATGCTGCCTGGGAAAATCTCGAAGGTTCTGCAGCAAGATCAAACTTTTCACAAATGTGCACTGACGATTTCTGGTGCTCGTGATGCTCTTTATCTAGGCAGAGGAACTAATTATCCGATTGCCTTGGAGGGCGCCTTAAAACTCAAAGAAGTTTCTTACATTCATGCAGAGGGATACCCTGCTGGAGAGTTAAAACATGGACCAATTGCCCTAATTGATTCAGCTGTTCCTGTAGTTGTACTTGCGCCTCATGACGCTTGGTTTTCCAAGACACTTTCTAACCTTCAAGAAGTTATGGCGCGTGGCGGCCAGGTAATTTGCTTTACTGATAGCAAAGGTGAAGTAGAGCTTAAAAAGCAAATATCATCATCATTTCATTTGCAAATAATAGTTTTACCAACAGTCCCCTCATTCGTTGCACCGATACTTTATAGCATCCCCGTGCAGCTATTGGCTTATTATGTAGCCTTGCAAAAAGGAACAGACGTTGACCAACCACGCAACCTCGCAAAGTCGGTTACGGTTGAGTAGGTTTCATATTCTGGCGCCATTGCTCTTCAATAGATGGAAATTCATTTTGCTGCCACAAGACATAATACTTTTTCAAGGATTTAAGCAAAGAGTTTAAGACAATCCCTGCCGTTTGCGGTTCGTTTAAAAATTGATTTAAGGCTGCGGTTGAATAAGTAAGATTTTCAGGCGCACTTTGAATATTAATACCAATGCCAATGACCACCCCTTTAAATGCTTTATCATCAAAGCTGCTTTCAAGCAAAATTCCAGAAATTTTACTACCATTCACAAGAACATCATTGGGCCATTTATAGGTTAACTGACACGAAGACGGCAGAAAGTTCATGAGAGTTTCCCCAACAGCAACTGCAGCCAGAACAGAGAACTGACTAAGATCAGCAAGATCTTCAATCTTTAAAGCAGGTCGCAATATAATTGAACAAAAGAGATTGCCTGCTGGCGACATCCAAACGCGTCCACGCTGACCGCGTCCTTTGGTTTGCTGATCAGCCCAAACAACCGTACCTTCTACAGCATTCTCTTCCATTAATTGCTTGGCAAGATCATTCGTACTGGCTAGTGTGAGTAAATGGTGGATATTAAAGTTCAATTTAGGCATCTTCATTTAATAAGAGGTATGCCAATATATGTACAGACAAGGATACTAAAATGACAACCAAAACTTCAGAAATCACAACAACTGTTTCCACATTACCTAATGGCTTGCGCGTTGTGAGCGATCGCATTGCTACAGTTGAAACTGTTACCTTAGGAGTTTGGTTAAACGTCGGAACACGCCATGAAACGAAAGAAATCAATGGTATTGCTCACATGCTTGAACACATGGCATTTAAAGGCACTAAACGTCGTAACGCAAGAGAAATTGCGGAAGAAATCGAAGCAGTTGGCGGCTATCTTAATGCTTATACCGCCAGAGAAGTCACAGCCTACCATGCGCGTATTTTAAAAGAAGACGTTGGCCTCGCTGTCGATATCCTCGCAGATATCCTGCAAAACTCCACCTTTGATGCAGAAGAATTTACAAAAGAACAATCCGTTATTATTCAAGAAATTGGTCAATCAAACGATACACCTGATGATGTTGTTTTCGATTATTTTCAAGAGACTTGTTTTCCGAATCAACCAATGGGATGGCCTACGCTTGGAACAGTTGATGTTATTAAATCGCTAAAGCCAGAAACGGTCAAAAAATACATGGCTGATCACTATGGGGCTAAGCAAATGGTTCTAGCTGCTGCCGGTAATATAGATCACGCAGAACTCGTAAAATTAGCAGAAGAACATTTTAAAGATCTGCCTGCTGACCGATCTGTTGAAAAAGTTCCTTCTGATTTTCAAGGCGGTGATTTCCGTTTAGCTCGTGAACTTGAGCAGGTTCATATTGTCTTTGGATTTGAAGGCTTACCGTATGGCCACCCTGATTACTACACAATGATGATATTATCAACGTTGCTTGGCGGTGGAATGTCTTCACGATTATTCCAAGAAGTACGAGAGAAACGTGGCTTGGTTTATTCAATACAATCTCATGCTTCAAGTTATCGTGATAGCGGTGTCTTCACTGTTTATGCGGGTACCGGCGCTGAAGAAGTTAAAGAGTTAATTCCTGTCGTTCTTGGAGAGCTAAAAAAACTCTCAACGACACTAACAGACGCAGAAATTAAACGCTCCAAAGCACAGTTAAAAGCAGGAATGATGATGGGGATGGAAGGCACCTCTTCCCGCTGTGAACGACTAGCTCATCAAATGCTTGTGTACGGCAGACCCATTCCTTCACAAGAAACCCTAGAAAAAATATCTGCCGTTACGAAAGAGTCAATTGCAGAGCTTGCAGACAAGATATTCTCCCAAAAACCAACCCTAACAGCGTTAGGTCCGATTGAAAACGTAGCCAGCTATGAAGAAGTATTAGCTTTGCTATAGAGAAATTCTGACGTTCTGCTTGGAGTAAAATCTCGCTATGTCAAACAACACGATAGATCCAAGCAGAAGGGTTAAAGGCATAATCTGAAACACATATCTTGATATCGGTTCGCCAAAAACACTGCTGACAAAAATATGTGTAAGCCACATCAGCAGCAGTATAGTCGTTATTTTGTACTGCTTAGTTTTAAATGTTAAGATGAATCCGCACATTATAATCAATGCCACCATTATTTTAATGATGGTCCATTTAATTGACTCTACATAAAAGAACTGTGCAGAAGCTCTTTCTGAAAGCTTAATGAAAGATCCACTATCGATTTCTTGCTTCATCCGAGCATACCTTGGATTTAATCTTAGAACAGGCTCCTCACCACCAGGAGATTCTGGGGATAACAAACTTATTTTTTGAGTACCGTGGTAGTAGCATGATGATGGCCCAAACGTAAAATACAGAATGTTATTCAGGTACATAAGAACAGCGGCTTCTTTATTCTTCCATAAATTTTCCGTGGCTGCTTTCATGAATATAGTAGGAACTTCAGGAGGTGAATACATAATATCCATTGCACTCCACATAAACCAGATGGTAGGGAAGCTTGGTCTTTCGACAATACTGTGCTTAAGAAAACCCTCTGGGTCTCCTTTATACTTAGTGAAACTTTGAGCTGGCTCTCTATTTTCCCAATTCTGTGGATATGCGTATACATATGTTTTTAGGGCCTGATGTAATTTATGATTATACTCGCCACTCAGCGGGTAAAAATCTGTAGCCTTGCCATTTTCCATAAGAGAAGGCATCGGAACTGAGCTGTGGTAGAACAGCATTTGTCCAGCAAAGCTACTGCCTGCTCCCAAAAAATAGGTTTTAAGGTAGCTAATGAGATATTGTGGATGACGCTTAATCGTCTCATAAGACACAGAGAGCATAAACTTACTGATACTATGCGACATATCGTCTGGATATGTGTATTGATCTGACGCTAAAGCATCTTCTAAAGCAGATTTCACATAACGATAATATGACACATTTGGCTCTGCAAATACCTTCTTAACAAATAAACCCTTATCAGAATGCAAAGTTGAATATAGATATTCAGGTGTTAGATTGGGATGAGAAGATCCCGTCTTTTTCGCATATTGCTCTACTAGAGATTTGAGTTGGTAAGTATACGATTTATGATCAATCTCTTCGTTGTCATTATAAAACCCCTTCAAATATAAATGATAAAATAATGACTGATTTACTATTTGATGGATCCCTCCACGTATGTGCGGCAAGGCGATAGGGTTTAGCGAGAAAGATGCTGACAAACCAATCATCATAACAAAAAATACGGACAAGCCTTTCAACCATGTTCGTGTATGTTTTCCAATAAAGATAGAACTATGGAGAAAAATTAAGATTAAAAACAGATTCGCTGAAGGTCTGATCAACGTTAGAATCGTTAAGCTTACTCCTAAATGTATTAAATCTTTTTTCGTTTCCGATTGATAAAATAATATTAACCTATATGAAACATAAAAGATCATGAACATAAAGAAATGCTCTGTCATTATTGCCTTGCTGTATATAAATGGCAGCAAACTCAACACAAGAAACACAGAACAGTTGAAGGCAAATTTAGAACTGCCCACGACTAAATTCACACTTCGATAGAATAGTATCGGCATATAGATTGCCATGGCAAATTGGAATAATAATAATACTGTGAAAGAATCCGTATAAGGCAAACCAGACAGAATCATTAAAAATGGATAACCAACTGTCCGCATAAAAACATAGCTATTAAAATAGCCGCTATTGCCTACGAGAGCTTGGGATAAGATGACATAAGTCGTAGAGTCTGGTGAATAGGCTATTGCCTGTGTAAGCCACCAGCATAAGCCAACAACCAAAGATAAAATTAACAGATAGATCTCTTTATTATCAGAGATTTTAAAGTTAGAGATTTTTGTTTTTAACATCGTTTGGCATCTTCTTATTACGATTAATTCTGACTCTATTATGGTACAGAAAACTAATCCTTCTTAAGATGAGCTTAACACCAGTATGTACGATTGATAAAACGTTCATGATTGAAAAAGCCTTGGATTGGCCAAAACCTCTAGACTCGGCTATAACGGGAACTTCTATGTAACTTCTTTTCTTATCAAGCAAGCAGGTTAACAGCTCCGCTTGATATCCAAATCCATGCGATTGTGAATGCCACCGCATTACGTCGGATCTAAGATACACCGCCATTCCATTATAGTATTTCAGATTATAACCATTTATCAAATTGACTATTTTCGTATAAACATTCGATACCATTCTTCTGCATAATCTTCTTGCTGTAGCATCTTCTAAGTAAGGAATAATAAGATCTGCCTTACCTAAATTACTAAATAGTTTTATTAGATTTTCTTTACTATCGTCATTGTCACCGTTGACTTGACGAAAATATTTTCCCCTGCCTAAAAATGCTGCTTCAGCAAAGTTATAAGCCAACCCCATGTTAGAAGGTTGCACATGTAATGAAACATTTTTGTCAGAATTTGATTTTATATATTCATCAATCACTTCAACGGTATTATCTCGACTACCATCATCCATAGCTATAATTTCATAGCTTAAAGCTAAATCTGAAAAGGCACTATGTATTACCTTAAATGTATTTACTACGTTTTTTTCTTCATTGTAGCATGGCACAAATATTGTAACATCTATGCTCTGATCTGTTTTATTTTTCATAACGCTTTCTATTTCTTTAAACTGGAGAGCTTTCAAGTTGATATACGCAGCTTTCAGGTTTTGCTTTTGACTGCAGTTCAGATACTTCCATATAAGCACCCCGATGCACAACCTGCATATTGAGAAAAGTCCACGTTGTTTTATTCGTGTCATTCAACACTGTTTTATTAAAACGCCTGCCGTGCCACGGACAAACAGCAACCTCTTTGCATAAATGTTTTTTATCTAAAATTGCACCTTCATGGGGACATATACCAGGCCAGATTTCAACATTTATGTCATCTAAACGCTTAATTAATATCTCCAGAACCCCACATTCAACCCTGTGAATTTCTCCAAGGCTGTAATCTTTCAGCTCCAACCTAAAGGTCTCTGGCATTGCTGGCATTTTAACGTGGTTTGATAATTTATTGGCATTTATAAAGTTTGCTTCATCTGTAAGAAATGAGAAATTTCGACGACGTAAATCCAAACGACGACCTCTAATTTCTTCATTATCTTCCGCATCTTGTTTCTTTTGCAATTTCAGAACACGTTTATTAAACGGGCCATGCAACCACTTAAATAACCAGTGTGAAGCAGTCCACCAATCTACCGACAATAAGACTTTGTCGTCTTCTTTTTGCGTCAAACGCATAACCTGATGCAAACAAATAATCCCCATGATCGTCATACTTTGATAGAACATATGATCATTTATTTTCGCATTTGCAACCTGGATAAATATGGGTAAATTTCCCCAACGCACCGTATTTACTGAAAAATACTTACCTGCCATAACTTTGTACTTGTCATCGTATGTGTGGTGCACAAAAAACCTATGCAGTTCATCATAGAAATTCCACTCTAAATCTTTAACATACCCCGGAACCAATGATTCATGATGCATCTTAGACAAAACCATCCCTGGATGTAGCTTCGCGAGGTGCTTAGGTATCTCTTCCACAGGGATATATGCAAGAACTTGTGGATCAAATGTACTCATGTCAGCTCCGTAAAACGATGTTTTAGATTTAATTATTAAAAAATTAATAATATATATGTTCAAAATAAAAAACAAGAAACATGACGAATCCTCAGCAATTTCCACCACAACTAAGACTCAGTTTTGAGACTGAGTGCTCATATTATATAAACACTTATTTTTTATTTACCTCAATCAGTCAATGTGTATAAAACTAAAAAATTGTTATCCGTGGTCATGAAAATTGTATATAGCCCACTCAGGTCCAGAGTGGACAATTTTAATATCTTTATGAAAATTATTCATTAGCGATGCGCATGATACTCCTCCTCGTTGCCTTCGCATTCTCCAGTTGTCAATGCATAGAAAATATTCGGGTTTGTCAACGTAAGCTGGGTTTATTCCTGTAGCCGAAAATATATATAAACTAATATCTAAAGGGGTTGAACCCATAGGTATATCTTTATATATACCTGTTTCTAAATGTCTGAATAGATTGCCAGCAATCGGGCTATAAGTTGAAAAACTGGCACTTGATGCATGTACAAGTACTAGAATTGACGTTAATGATATTAGTGCCGGCACAAT
Source organism: Holosporales bacterium (assembly GCA_947449005.1). GTDB lineage: Bacteria > Pseudomonadota > Alphaproteobacteria > Paracaedibacterales > CANFPP01 > CANFPP01. The sequence goes on from CANFPP010000023.1 coordinate 9,882, forward strand.
ATTTACTCTTTCTGAAAATTTAAAAACAGAATTAATAAACTTAACGATACTTAGGACTCCTAATGCAAATAGCTGTGCCAGGCAAATCGCTACAATTGGGCCAGCATGATGTACATATAACATATAAAATGAGCCGCGGAAAAAAAACATAACGGGTAAAAGCGCAACAATGGAAGTTAAAGAAAATAAACATATTCGCTTAATATCAGAATCTAAATCTAGAAAAATTGATTTTACAGAGGAAATTAAACCCATAATTGCTATTGATAATATCAAGTAACCATATTGGGCTATTATATTCGCCATAACGTGGCGTAATTGATCTATCGAATCTAGCGGCATCCAATATGGCCTGTCCTGAGAGGAGTAACCAGTTAACAATGTAGAAAATGGAATTTTATTATTTATGTAATTAACAGAAGATCGACTTTGTAATTTATCTGTAAAATCGGTTAACAATTTCCCAAAATCGCCATAATATAAATATAATTGTGTTAAAAACAAGATGATTGGAATGATACAAATAAATAAGATAAGAATCGTTTTTTTATTTATTTGGGATAAAATAAATTTACTTTGTTTTCCATTCTCTATCTTCTGGAGTATGATTCCATAAATGATTCCGGTCAGCAATATCCAAAAATAATAGATTAATACATAGAGCCCAGATAAAAGACTTGCTTGCAATAATCTTGCATAAGAAAACTTATTAGCAAAAACAAGATGATAGAGAGATGATAATATAACAAAATACCAAATAAGAGCCATATTTGTATAAAATCTAATGCCTGATAAATAATCTATAGATAAAAACAAAAAAACCAGCCCCACAAAAGGTCGATGCTTTCTATCCACACCACGAACGTAAAATACTATTAATCCCAAAGAAAACAAGCATAGTATGAAATTTTGCATTGTAATTTTAGTAACGTTTAACAAATATAACATTGCACAAGTAATTCTAGGCCAGAGCCAAGGATTACTTGTGTATATCTCTTGTATAACTGGTAACTCTTTTAGAGTTTTTATTTGAAGAAAAGACTCGTCAGGAAGTAAAAATCCTTTACTAGCATAATTTTTTATTAAGGTAATACCTAAAAAATAAGCCGAAGAAGAATCAGACTCTGTGAAAGTATATATTACGCCGTAATAATTATACACTGAAATCATTGCGATTAGCATAATTAGAAATGGAAAACAATAAATGTTTGGCAAACATCTTTTCAATATAACACAAAGCTCCTAATAGAGTTCAGAGAGTGTCACCACTCTGTATTTTGTAAATTCACTATCCATTAAGATATAATTTTTTAGTTTCCTTAATTTAATGTGACTCCATTTGCACATCAAGCTTTATGATAATTTATGTCATGCCTCTAACATGTGGTACGTCTGTGTTAAATATTCCTATTTTCCACAAGCCTCAGAAAAAGGTCATTTGAAAAAAAGAGAAGATCAAAAAATTGATAAAAAATTTAGATAATTACCTTGTATATTCATGGACCAACTTCGTTTGTTTGGGTATACCCACCTGTAATCACATGTATAAACTCTACGCCATAAGAAATTGAGAATTGAATGAATAGTCTTTGGGGCTGCCCCAGATAACATGTAAAAGTGTTATTAGGATAGTATGAAAAAGAGCCTAACTCAAGGCAAGTTAATAGAGAATTTTGTTGCCAATACAACGGCCCGTTGTGCTGCAGAGCCATTTACTCCCCCTAGAAAGGGGAGTTTGATAGTGAACATAAAATTAGCGATTACTTAAACTAATATTAATAGTGTGAAAATAAGTCCAACTTTGTAATACCTGCACCATAAAATTGTAAACTATTTGCTAGCAGCCACCAGATCTTGTGCTCCGGTTGATGGCAATCGATTAAGTTTAGCACTGGCTAATGAACGTTGTCTCCATATTTCAAGTGGGCGCTCAACGAATATCACAAGCGGAATTGAAGCCAAGATGCTAAGGAGAAGGAGGAAATATCCTTGCCAGAGTTGCTGCGCTGGAACGAAATAATACCCAATAGAAATATGCCAAAGATATATTGGGTATGAAAATTCTCCAATAAACCGATCTATCTTTGATTTTTCAGTGAGGTTGAAAATGGGTGGAATCGCGAAAAACAACATTACCACAATAAATGCACAATTATAAAGTGACTCAGTTTTAGGAACTGGAATTAAATGCAGCGTATTGCCAAGCATGAGAAAAATTGCAGTTATAATCAGGCTGCTCCAACAGAGCCATGTAGGAAGGAGTCTATTTTTATTTAATTTTAGATAAAACCTATGACTCAAAATGCCGACTAGAAAAAATGGTAGTTCTGCGAAAAACACCTTCTGTTGCCACGGATGAAAAGGTAGATCATAATACAACATTGCAAATCGAACTAATATGCCGGCACCACTAATTACTAAAAGCCAACGCGTACGAGCTGTAACTAAAAATGGGACGAGAAGATAGAACCAAATTTCAGTGCCAATTGACCAGATTTGCGGAATTGCCCAATATATCGGCCAATTTGGCCCCTGTGGGAAATAATCAAAACTATCGCATCCGATCAAAAGGAAATTAGATAGAAACACTAGCATTCCCCACCAGCCATGTGCACTGCTTAGGTTATGCAAATAAGGTATAGAAATCGCATTATCTGGAAAAATGAACCAGAGAGAGACCCCGACGGCAGCAACAATCCAATAAGAAAAAATTAAGCGGGAGTAGCGGTTAATATAGAATTTACAAATAAAACCATCATATTTAGGAAAAGCTAAACTCATATAGAAGCCTGAAAAAATAAAAAATGCCTGGACAGCGTGATAAGGCGTCATGAAGCCTGATGAAAATGTTGTATCTTTGAGCCCCCCCCAGCCGGGTGCATGACCAAGCACAACTGCTGCTGCGAGCAAAAACCTAAGAATCCCCATGTATCATACTTTCTGATTGTATATGGTTTAAATTAAAATAATTAGAAAACTAACTTGTATATAAAGAAATCATTATTGGCACGAAAATATCACAGCATGAGATTGGATTCTAGTTTTATCTAAATCTACTAACTTTCGTTAGCTACGACAGCCTCTTATATTTTTAAGAGGCTTCCTATTACAAAGTCAGGGTGTTTTTGAGTGGATTTCTAAAACATTAATCGTTGTTTTTGACAAAGAAAGATATTTAGATATAAACTTAATGTTAAGTTTTTGTACGCTTTATTTCAATAATGGATAGAGTTCCGTCACAGGAGAAAAACCATCAGGATCTGCCAAAAAACAATGCCGCTTTTTATAGTAAGTAATTTAGCCAAACTTTCATTATTTAACATTCTGGACGCAGCAGAATCAGAGCTTTATTCTGCGTAATAAACCAAACTTGACAGAAAGAGCTGATGAAGTAGTTTTTTGCCATTCCCCGAAGCTCCCTTTCAAAAACAGGGTAAAGGATCATCTCATCGGTAATTATTGCCAGAAATAAGAAAGAAGATGGGGCTATTTTTCTAAAATTTTTCTGCGAGACTCCATTTTTTTTCAACTTCTCCATGAGCAGCTCAAGCTATCTCACGAATATTTTTCCAAGAATCTTGACTCAAGCATAGTGTTAATGTAGCAAAAAAAAGACTCACAATAGCCCTTTTTCAGGAAAATTCATTCTATACTTATGGAATATCGATGATTTCTTAAAACAAGGATTATATAGCAGATAAGTTTACGCAACATTATTACAGTCATATAGTAAATTAATATCCCAAAAACTATAATTGTATCAATGATAGTATGTAAGCCAGAATAAGCTAAAATAGAAGGTATAATACTGCATATAGCTAAAATTACTACTGTAAATATTGCTATAAAATCATACGGTAGCGTAATTAATATAATGCTTGGAATAGCAAGTATTAACAAGGCACTTGCAGACCATAGGTATACTCGTTGTCTGTGTTTATCTAGGCGATGTGTAGTATCAATAGCCTGTTCTTTTACTGCAGTTCCAATCGTTTTAAACGTAGAAACATACAATTCTAAATCTGCTGGTAATCGGCATAAACCATACGCCCATCCTAAATTTTTTATGAGAGAAAGTGGTTTGTAATATAAACTTGCGCTCAAGCATTGGAAAGGAAATGTTTTACAAGTTGCAAAAAAAACTTCTTTAGCAATGTTATCATATTCTGCCCAACGTATAGCAACATAACCTTCTTCTCTTCCCCCGGCTTCCAACACCCCTAAGCTTACCCATTGCTCATATCTATTATGTTCAAGAAGATACGCACCCACCAAGTCGATAATGCTTCTATCATCGATTTTGAGATTATAACGACTGGCAATTTCTGGAGAAAAAGCAAGTCCTGATAGAATATTATGCCAGACAACACGAGTAATTGGCTGTCCTTCTTTGAAGTATGCTGGGGGAAACACCACATGTCTGTATAGATTCAACCCAAAAAACCCTATAATTACAAAAACAATTGGTAAAAAATTGAAAATAATTGCTTTTTTCTTATATAATAAATTGATGCCCCCTGCAACAATACAGGCACACCCTATTGCAATCGCTTGCCATTGAGTTACGATTCGTAAATGGATTACAAAAATTACAACACTGACTTGAATACCCAATAATAATAAATGTAATAGTTTTTTATTCGGATTTAAGGCAAAAAACATACAATGTAAACTGGCAATAATCGCTAAAACAGGGAAAGATCGTGGCGCCACAAGTGATGTCAACTGTGGGTTGAATGAAACCATTGGCTGCACTAAAAATAAAAGAACTAAGAACTGCAACAATATAATCAATCGTGACGGAAAAAAGTAATTGGCCATAACAAATGCAGAACAAGATAAAAAAAGAATCAAATAATAAAAATATATGATCCGCTCTGCCTTAAACCCAAATGTGTAGAATGCCCCTGACACATAATCAATAATCCCTTTGTCCTCTGCATCCCATAATACAAGATTTTCACTGAGTTGAGATTTATCTAATGCCAACGCATCATCAATTCCCTTATTATTAGAAACCGTATTTCGACCATGAAAAAAAGTTTCCGCAACCAACTTATTGCTAGTATAACGCTCCTCATTAAAAACTAATTTTGATAAAGCAAATGGAATAGCATTGATAGACCACATGCTTGGCTTGATATCCATTTCTAGCTCTATTGAACGATAGATATTCAATGCAAACACAAAAACTATTAATGCAATGCAACACCCAGACATTAAAATTATTTTTTTAAGCTTGATAAAAAAATATAAACTTATCATTCTACGCATTGTCTAAAATTCTTTTAAAAGATAATTTTTATAAATCTTATAAATAATATATAAAATTTTAGATATAATAAAGCCAGAACAGGTATATACGAATACTCCAACAATTATTGCTGCATCCAACACATTATGGGAACCTGGATGTCCAACAATAGAGGGTAGAAAACTACATAGCGTTAGTATAAATAATCCACCCATTGTATAAGTATCATAAGAATATTTTAATAAAATTATTAATCCCATGCAAAAAAATATCAGAGCTACAGGAGACCATAGGTATGCCCTTAAATGGCCTGCATCTAGTTTACGTGTTGTTTCAATAGTTTGCACCTTCACAGCATCTCCAATTCCTTTGTAACTAGATACAAATACATCTAAATCAGGAGGAAGTTGACGCATACCATATACCCAAGCTATAGTTTTAATAGTTGAAAGTGGTTTGTAATAAAATGCCGCACGTAAGCAATGCTTGGGGAACTCGGCACACCTAGCAAAAAACATCTCCTTTACAACTAAGTCATATGGGATCCATCGAATATTTGTATACCCCTTATTCCTACCACCTCCATCTAAACCACCTAATTTATGCCATTCATCCGTGCGATTTTGCTCTATAAGATAAGCCTCTGTGGCGTCTATTATGCTTATATCGTCAATTTTTAAATGATAACGATTTGCCAGTTCAGGCTCAAAAGCTAAGCCAGAAAAAATATTATGCCACATGACTCTAGTCATTGGTTGGTCAGAGTTTTTATATTCTTTAGGAAATGATAATATTTTATATCCTTGAAGCATGCTCAAACCCAGCATCAAAAAAAACAATGGGGCAAATGGTAGCCACTTGTTATTCTGTGGGGTTTTATTAAAATGCAACCTAAAAACACCAATAAAACCAGCAATTCCGATGGCCAATAGTTGCCAATATGTTACAATTCGCATATGTATAACAAAGGTAACAATTAAAACTTGAACGATTATTAACATTAATTCAGATTTATTATGTTTTGGCTGCAAAGAGAACAAAACACAATGAAGGCTGGCTACTACAGATAATACAGGGAATACACGAGGAGCCATCAATGAACCTAGTTGTGGGTGCAAAGAGATTGTTGGAATTATTAAGTACAATACTACAAGAAATTGTTGCAGTACGATTAATCGCGGATGACCATTAAAATTTGCAAACATAAAAGCTGCACATGAGACAAACATAATAAAAAAATAACAATATAATATGCTTTGTACTTTAAAACCAAAAACATTAAATGCCATTGATACAAAATCAATAATTCCTTTGTCTTCATTTTCCCAAAGAAATAGACCATCACCTAATTTATTTTTGTCTAAATGCAATACTGTATTTATAGCTAGATTAATATCATCTTTACTTTTAGTAGAATTGATCACCCCCGTATATGTATCTCTAACAGTCTTATTACTCGTATATTTTTTTCCATGCTTAAAAGATAGCTCTGATAAACTGTGCGGCACTGCATAGGTAGCCCAAGTGCCAGGGTTTTTATGCATATTTAAATTTTTTGCAAGACTCAAAGATAATAAAAAAGCAAACCCAACAAGAAATACACAAAACCAAGAGACGTTATTGGACTCAAAGCGAATTCGAATCAAGCTTATTTTACTAATCATTTTTATGCACTATGAGTAAATTTATAGAATTTGAACGTTAGCATTATGATTATAATAACGCAATATTTAGGTACAATCACGCCCATAAGCTCATTGAATGAATAAACTTTCCCTGCACCCTTATGGTTTTTTCTTTAATAATCACGGTGATTTTGAATTAATTTCTAAGATATTAACTGTAACTTTTGATAAAGGGAGATATTCAGATGTAAACTTAACACCAGGCTTTTGAATACCTTCTCTCAATAGCGGATAGAGCTCCGTCACAGGAGGAAATCCATCAGGATCTGCCCAGAAAACAACCCCCTTTTTTAGGTCAAGTAATTTAGCTAAGCTTTCTTTAGTTAATTTTTTTGAAGCTACAGAATCAGAACTTTGTTCCGTATAATAAATCAACTTAGAAAAATGTAACTTACTAAGCAATTGGTTTCCATTCTCCGAAATTGTCCAAGTTGGGAAGTCTGAGCTCCCCTTTAAAAGTAATATAAAAGGATCTCTCCATTGGTACCTATCATCAGGAATAATGCAAAAAGTAGGAGTATCTTTTTGAAATTTTTTTATAATACTCCAGTTTTTTTTTGCTTCTTCAGAAGAGGAATAAACCCCAGCCTTCTTGCAAGAGTTTTCCCAATAATATTGACTTAGTACAATTAAAAGAATTGCTGGCAACACCCTATTCATCCATTTCTTTTCTGAAATTACTGTCGCCGCTATAGCTGCTAAGCCAAAAGAAATGTTGGCTATCTCACAAAATGTTGTAAAAGCCGGGCGCTTCCAAAGAAAATACATACAAAAAACAGCAGCTAATAACAACGTATATTTTACAGCCTTCAGTTTTAATAAATATTTTTCTTGGTACTCATAAAAAATCATAATAAGAGCAATAGAAAGCAGAAGAAATGCTGGGCTGAAATTAATCAGGCGTTCCCAAAATCGTTCCATAAAATCTAAATCAGAACCTGGATCACGTATAAAATCCAACCAGCCAGGCAAAGTATTTTTGAGCCAGTCTATTTGGAACTGTCCTGCTGCCATAAAAATAAAGCTAAATGCTAAAAAACTACAAATAGCCATAAGGAAGATACGCCTCATAACATCTTTGCAACTAAAAACAGAAGAGGAAAATGCCATAAGACCCAAAAGAGGAAAACCTATAACCAACATACTCACTTTGTTGGAAGCCAAAATTCCTGCAAAAAAGCCAGCTCCTGCACAAGCTTTTAAAGAGAAAGGCATTCGATAATCACGTGGATAAAACCACGTGATTTGAAATAAAAAAACGGCAAGTACAATCAAAACTATATTTAAATGGTAGTAATCTGGTTGAGTGAATGCTGCATAATACCCTTGTCTAACGAAAAACACTGGAGCTAACGCCGTTAATGCCAAGAGATTTCTCTCCTTCCAGCCTATATAACTAATTTTTGTGGAAGCAAAGAAAATACTGCACACTATGAAACAACCAAACGCAATAGAAGAAAAGCTAAACAGATTCAAGCTCTCTCTTAAAGAATCCAAATCAGAAAGGCCTCCCGTTTTTATAAGAAACCAAGTTATAATATGATGCACAGATGTAATCAGATGCCCTTGCGGCAACCAAGCACCTGCGTCTGGCCCCTGATGCAGACGAATACTATAAAAAAATCGATAGGCCAGACTTTCATTAGAAATAACCATAAAATCAGCTTGATAGAAAAGAAGCTTAAATAAAATCAGACAAAACAGAAGACTCATCAAAACAAAATAAGCATAGCGTAAAGGTTTATCAAATGACTCTATAAACTCTTTGTTGCAACGATCAAAACGCATTAAAATTTCCTTATGAATGATAAAAATCTGATAAACTTATGACATTAAGAAAAATAAGCTTTTTTCCACGTGCTAGATAATTTTTTCTATTTTAGGGTTAAGACGACTCTGGGTGAATTTCTAAGACACTAATCATGGCCTTTGATAGAGGAAGATATTTGGATGTAAATTTAACCCCAGGTTTTTGAATAACTTCCTTCAATATGGGATAACGCTCCGTCATAGGAGGAAGACCGATAGGATCTGACCAGAAAATAACGCCATTTTTTATGCTGAGTAGCTTAATCAAACTTTCTTTGTTTAACATTCTAGAAGCTGCAGAATCAGAACTTTGTTCAGTATAATACACTAACTCAGGAAGAAAAAATTTCTGAAACAATTTCTTTCCATTTTCCGATATTGTCCAAGTTGGAAAATCCGAACCTCCCTTTAAAAACAATGCGAAGGGATCGCCCCATGGATAATAACTGTTATCAGGGATAAGAAGAAAGATGGGTGTGTTTTTCGGAAGACTCGTTGCAAAATTCCATTTTTCCTCAGCTTCCCCAGAGTGATTTTGATTTGTCCCGTAAGTGTTTTCCAAAAAATATTGGTTTAATGTATAGTATAATGAATAGTATAATACAGGCATAATAATAAAAAATATTAAGAATGCGTTGTTTATCGATTTCTTTTTCGAGAGGAGTACAGCACTTATAGACGATAATCCAAAAAAAATTGCAGCTACCTCACCAAACGTTGTATTCGCTGGACGTCTCCAAAGAGAATAAATACCAAAAAAGGCTGCCAGCAATACTGTATATATTACAATTTTTAATTTCAGAGGATGCTTTCCTTTTCTCTCATTAGAAATCACCATAAGGATACTACCTAAAAACAGAAGGAATATCGGACAAAATTTAATCAAAAATTTAATAAACTGTTCTGTAAAGTTCGGCTCAGAGCCTGGGGCACGCATAAACATTAACCAGCCAGGCAAAGTATTTTTGAGCCACTCTATCTGAAACTGTCCTGCCGCCATAAAAATAAAGCTAAATGCTAAAAAACCACCAATAGCCATAATGAGAGCACGTCTTATAATGTCTTTACAGCTTAAAACAGGAGAAGAAAAAATCACAAGCCCAAAAAGAGGAAATCCTATAGTGACGATACTCACTTTGTTGGAAGCCAGAATTCCTGCAAAAAAACCAACTCCTGCGCACATTTTTAAAGAAAAAGGTGTTAGATCGTCACGTGGATAAAGCCAAACAACCTGAAACAAAAAGACGGTAAGTGCGATCAAAACTACATTTAAGTGATAGTAATCTGGTTGACATCCCATAAAGAATACTGAAACTAACGCTGTTAACGCCAAGAGGCCCCTTTCTTTCCAGCCTATAAAACTAACCTTTATGGAAGCAAAGAAAACTCCACACATTACAAAACAGTCAAATCCAAGCGAAGAAAAACCAAATAGATTCAAACTCTTTCTTAAAGAACTCATGTCAGAAAGACTGCCGATCTTCATAAGAAACCAAGTTATAATATGATGCACAGACGTGAGCAGGTGCCCTTGCGGCAACCAAGCACCTGCATCCGGCCCCTGATGCAGACGAATACTATAAATAAACCTATACGCCAAACTTTCATTTGCAATAACCATAAAGTCAGTTCTATGTAAAAAAAGCATCAATACAGGCAAACAAAAAAGAAAACTAACAAATACAAAATAAGCATATCGCAATGGCTTATCAAAAGACTCTATGAACTCTTTGTTAAAATAACAAAAACGCATTAAAATTTTCTTTCTTTAAAAAACTTATATAAAATAAATTGACCTAAGCTATTATAAGTTTGATCATTTTTTCTCTGACCATATCTATATCTACTAAGCAATGCAATATCGAACGATTAAACCTTTTTCCACATGTTAGGTGATTTTCTATTTAGAAATTCAGGGTGATTTTGAGTGAATTTCTAAGATATTAATTGTAACTTTTGATAAAGGAAGATATTCAGATCTGAATTTAACTCCAGGTTTTTTGATACTTTCCTTCAAAATAGGATAACGCTCTGCCACAGAAGGAAGACCAGCAGGATCTGCCCAAAATATAACTCCGCTTTTTATGTTAAGTAACTTCGTCAAACTTTCTTTGTTTAACATTTTGGAAGCAACAGAATCAAAACTTTGTTCCGTATAATAAATCAATTCAGGAAGATGTAATTTACGAAGTAATTTTTGCCCATTTTCCGAAATTGTCCACCAATTTGAAAAGTCTGAACTCGCTTTTATTAACAACGTAAAGGGATCTCCCCATTGGTAGCTATTATCAGGAAGAATACAAAAGATAGGACTATTTTTTGGGAGCCTTTCTATAACGTTCCATTTTTCCTCAGCTTCTCCAGAAAAACCCTGACCCATCTTATGCATGTTTGTTATAAAATATTGACTCAATGATGACACAGATATAATGAGGAAAAATGCCAACAGCACTTTATTTATCCATTTTTTCTCTAGAATCACTGTTGCGCTTATAGCTGCCAACCCTAAAAAAATACTAGTTATCTCACTAAGTGTTGTAAAAGCTGGTCGTCTAGAAAGAAAAAATACACACAAAGCAGCTGCTAATAATATTGTGTATTTTACAGCTTTGAATCCTAATGAATATTTTTCCTTACATTCATAAAAAACTACAGCAAGTATCGTTGTCAAAAAAAGAAGAAATACTGGGCTAAAAGCGATCAGACGTTTTAAAAATTGCTCCATAAAATCTGACTCAGCTCCTGGGTAGCGCATAAACATTAACCAGCCAGGCAAAGTATTTTTGAGCCACTCTATTTGGAACTGCCCTGCCGCCATAAAAATAAAACTAAATGCTAGAAAACTGCAAACAGCCATAAGAAGAATACGTTTCAGAGCATCTTTATAACTAAAGACAGAAGAGGAAAAAGCCATAAGCCCTAAAAGAGGGAAACCTATAACCAACATACTCACTTTGTTGGAAGCCAAAATTCCTGCAAAAAAACCGGCTCCTGCACAAGCTTTTAAAGAAAAAGGCATTAGATCATCACGTGGTGAAAGCCATGCAATCTGAAATAAAAAGACAGCAAGTGTGATTAAAACTATATTTAAGTGGTAGTAGTCGGGTTGCAGAAAGAGTCCTGTATAATATTGCCCGATGAAAAATGCTGGAATTAGCGCCGTCGAAGCTAAGAGACATCTCTCTTTCCAACCTATATAACTAACCTTTATGGAAGCAAAGAAAACACCACACATTACGAAACAGTCAAATCCAAGCGAAGAAAAACCAAATAAATTCAGACTTTTTTTCAAAGAATCTACATCCGCAATTCCTCCCGTCTTGATAAGAAACCAAGTAATAATATGGTGCACAGATGTGATCAGGTGTCCTTGCGGCAACCAAGCCCCCGCATCTGGCCCCTGGTGCAGACGAATACTATAAAAAAACCGATAAGCCAGACTTTCATTCGAAAGAACCATAAAATCAGCTTTATAGAAAAGCAGCATCAATAAAGGTAGGCAAAAAAGAAAACTAACAAATATAAAATAAGCATGCCGCAAAGGTTTATCAAACGACTCTAGAGATCCTTTGTTAAAACAACCAAAACGCATTAAAAATTTCCTTATGAATGATAAAAAAATGCACGAAGCAAACGAAAGATTTTTGAAAGTCTTTCACCTTTTACTGTTAAAAGAAGATTATCTTCATCTTGATTTAAAAGACCTACATCAATAAGACGGTCTAAACGATTTAGAACCATTTGCTTACTATTATAAAGATGATCAATTTGCTTTCTATTCATACCTGCATCAGACAGTCGCACAATAATATTAGCGGAAATACTTGTTAGAACCATGGCACACAAAAATAGGTATAATTCACATAAAAAACCGTAAATAAGAGCAGCGCCGATGGTGTGCAGAGACCAGAAACAATATTGATATATTTGCCATACAATCAATAAAATACCAACAACAGAACCTACTATAACAAAATTAAAAACCGCTCCGAATTGTCCATTCAAGCGACAGAGTAGACTATGAAAAAGAACAGTAGATAAGAAAGCACATAGAATTATTAGTAACCACATAATATTTATCCTGAATTCTTAAAATTAGCTAAAAACAACAAACCTCTAAAAAACTTGCTTAACCACAACCCTTTTGGAGTTACATGCCAAACGTCGTTTTTCAAAATAATAAGTCCCATTTCTTCAATGGCCTCTAATCGATTATTTTTCTTTTCTTCCCCGAGCTGTGTAAATTTCTCTATTAAACTATCTCTATGAACAGCTCCATTTTGCTGAAAATCATTAAGAATGGTAAGAGAATAGCTCCCTTGGGATAATGACCACAGTTCTAGAAAAGAAAGGCTATAAATACCATGCAGACAACTAAAGCAGAAGATAGTTTCAAATGCTGATACTTTCACATGCAAAAAAGATACTGCACAAACGACAACAGTGAACAAAACAAAGGAGACAAAATGATATAAAAATACAGTTTTCTCTTGTCGCAAAAATTTTCTGAAGAAAAAAACATACAACAAGAAATGGCCAATTAGATATAAAAAGCATGAATTTAAAAAACACAAAAATAGATTATCTTCCATAGACTTTCTCCTGCTTAACGCTTAACTAAAGTTCTTAAGTTGTATAATAGACCATCTATCTCTTCCACTAGTGTCCATTCTTAACTCTTTTAATCCTAATTTTGCCCCTTCTTTACTTCTAGCTAAAGTAACTAAAGACAAATCTTCACATCTCGGCTTTCTTTGTCCTATTTGGTCAAAAGCACGTGGCACCCAACAAACAAAAAGATCAGGTTTTTTGTATTGTTGATTTGTCAGAGCGTCACCAAGCCAGAGATACGTTAGATCGCGCTTATATTGAATCTCATTTTTTTTCTCAGAATTTAGTGTTGAATATCCAAACATAGGATCAAAATAAGACCAACTCTGACTTACAAAGAAAAAAGGAGCGGCATAAGAGTTGGCGACAACTGAATGTTTATGAAAAGGCTCTCTTTTAAAGAGTTTTACAAAATCAAAACCTTTTGGAGGAAATTCCTTTACATAACAGCACTGCAAACTAAGCCATAAAGATGCAAATGCTGTTAAAAGAAAAAGATTCGCCATAAATTGCCAAGATGGTTCAACACCAGAGCCAGAACTCTGTAAGTTTTTTGCATCAAACATAAATAATTTTATCTTATAAGATTTAATAACCCTTAAAATTTGCGCAGTTATTACATAGAAAAACCAAGTATATAATATAATGTGAAAAAAAACAGTAAAACAACAGTAACGCCAAAAATATCCTGTTATTACATAGCCAGGGAGAATTAAATATATAAAAAGAAATCCTAAGGAAGTTGCCACTAAAAAAGGAATGATCTTTTTAAAAATCTCAACTTCACGAGATGAATCTGATTCTTTATGACCGATGCATAACGTGTTGATTAAGAATAATAAGCTCAAGATAGATGTGGTGGCTGCTTCTCCACCAAAACTCCATAGCACACGGTTTTGCACAAACAAAGCAGGTGTTAATCCTCTGCTTTGTTTAAAAACAAAATAACTAATACAAATTACCAGAAAGAAAAAAACTAGGTTAAACACAAAATTAAGATTGTTAACCCTTAGATCTTTTTCTTTTAAATCAATCGTATTTTGATTAATGGATTTAAAGAAAATATAATTTGCTATAAAAAAAGATCCCAAAGATACGGGCTTAAAAAACTCTAGGATAACCTGTTCTTTATTCCAACTAAGTGGAGAAGAAAATATAATTAAAAAAAACAAACTAAGAGAGAAAGAACACAACATCAAATATTTTAATGTTTTATTAGAAAAAACACTTAAATAGCTTGGCATGCGCCATCCAAGGAACCTATCCTGAACACAAAATATTCCCATTCTAACCATGACTATACAAGCAACTAGAGTAAAAAAAGGACTATAAGACAATAAGTTATACTGATAAAAATTTTTAAGAATTGTTATAGGGTTACGTCGTCCTTCTGGAGAGTGAAAATTATTCCAGAAAGCAATTTTATTTTTTTCATAAAAGGCAACTACTTCTTTAACAAAGGTTTCCTTGTCTAAACTAGAATGATTACGCGAGATAAACGTATAAGACAAATCTTGAAAAAATATATCCCATCCAAGATACGCAATATTCTGCCCTATCAAAATCCCCACTCCTAAAGCCGAACCAAAAGCGAGAATAGTACAGTCATAAAACTTTCTTTTCCACAAAACTTCTTTCTGTAGCAAAAGATATATAGCGCAGCTGCTCGTCACAAACAGAGCATACGCTATTTCCATATAAAATAAGCACGCGAAATTTAACATACTCAGCACGATAAAAAACTTACGCTTATTCCCACTCAAACCATGGCAACATAAAAAGCTAGAAAAGAAGAAAAATAAATGCCACACACGCCAAGTGTTAACTTGCCACTGCATAAACATCACGTAATCTGTCATCAGCAACAGGCAAAAAATGACGGAAAATAAGGACGAAACATACTTAGAAAAATAATGATAGCAGAACCATATGCCAGCCAAGCCAACTGTAAAAGTGGTAACAAGAATTTGCCATTCTGCAGATCTAAATCCCAGACAATACAAGAAATAAGCATATATACGAGGGAAGTTTCCCTGATGTGTATAAACATAAGGATGAGATTCAGGGCTAATCCCAAAACTCTCATCTGTTAGGCCGTAAGTAAAGCCCCATCCAAAATCGTAAAGACTTTTCGCATGCGTTAAACAAGAAAAAGTTTCGTTATTATCAAATACATATGGGAGAAAATTTGTTTTTAATAAAAAATAACCATATATTAAAAAATACAGTGAAAAAACTAAAAATAACCCTGAATAATGTGGGCCTGCCCTCAAAAAACATTGATTAATCAATGAAGTTGTATTTAGTATGTTTTTTCTTTCTGACAGTAAGATCTTCAATTAATAGTTCCTCAGAATAAATATCAAGCAGTAAGTCATTTTGTTAAAACAACCTTGAAGATTAAACACACAAGCTTTTAGGCAGTAATTTTCGGTCGATATGTAACACAGAAAAAATACATTTTAATCTTAAAGATCTTAACCTACAAATATCTTTACCTAATGTCCACAAATATGTACGCTTTTATCGCTAACACCTGAAGATCATGCACATAGGAAATTCATGAAAAAGATTATCACCTCAGTCTATTTAGGAAATGTTCTTGAAACATATGACTTTGTTTTATGTGGTATCTTAATCAGCAAACTCTCTTCTGTTTTCTTTCCAGCGGAAGACCCTATTTTTTCTGTCATGCTTGGACTTCTGGCTTTTGGAATAGGATTTTTAGCGCGCCCCCTTGGAGCAATTTATTTTGGTCACATAGGGGATAGTCAAGGCAGAAAAGCTGGATTATCAAAATCCATTTTAGGAATGTCTGCTTGCACATTTGCCTTTTGTTGCTTGCCTGGATATGAAACTTTAGGACTGTTTTCATCCATAGCCTTTTTAGTTTTAAGAATTGGCCAAGGATTTTGCATGGGCGGAGAAGGACAAGGCGGCTCAACCTTTATCATCGAACACTACTGGCACAATAAACCTGCCTTCTACGGTGCTGTTTATGCAACGTCAAATGGCATGGGCGCTTTGTTGGCCACATTCATATCGCTACTCTTAACTTTACCAAATGTGCCAGCTTGGTGCTGGAGAGCGGCCTTTTTACTAGGATCACTTGTCGGTGTTGCTGGATTCTTTTTAAGGCGATATCTTCCAGAAACTGCTCAATTCAAACAGATAGAACAAAAGAAAGAAATCTTGAGCACTCCCCTTAATTGGATAATGAAAAATAGTAAGTTTAATTTCTTTGTTGTTTTTGCCTTTGTTGCCGCCATTTCTGCCACTACTTACGTTGGTTTTGCCTTTGTAAATGTTTTCTTAAGCTCAATTCTTCACCTCGATCCAGCACTTTCTCTGACATATGCCTGTATCGGAACTATGATGGCAATGATTTCTGTCCTGATATTTGGAGCTATTGCGGTAAGATTTGGCACTGAAAAAACAATTATTTTTTCATCTTTTTTATTGCTAATTCTTGCCCTTCCCATTCATTGCTTATTAGCAAAGGGAGACAGTGTGTCCATCCTGTCTGCGTTGATTCTTCTTGCCATTCCAACAGGAGGCGTTTGTGGGCCAGCCCCATTCTTTATTGCAAGCTACTTTACAACTGCATCAAGATACTCAGGAGCAGCTTTGAGCAACAACTTAGCTCAAGGAATATTTGGCGGATTTCAACCCTTTATTGCCATGTACTTAATTCAAAAAACTGGCCTAAATTACAGTCCAGCTTTTTATCTCATTGCAGTTACTCTTTTCTTTTTAGTCACTTTCTTGATATACTATAAATATCATTCAGAGAAAAACAGCCAGAGAGCCTCTTATGCAATCGAAAATCATTAAACATCCTGAGATAACAATCACCCTAAAAAAGGATTTTTATGGGATTTTTGATAAGAACCTAAAGGAACTTTTCAAAGAGACGGGAATTTCTTATTTTGCCCATCAACTTATAGAAAACTATCGTATACCCAATCACAAGGTTAGCTCTTTCTACACGAATGAAGACTGGCAAGAGATTTATTGGAACAAGTTTTGGAATAATGATCCTGTTGAAAAAATAGCCCATAAGAGTGCGGGCAAGAATGGAATGTCTCTGACATCGTGGCAGATTTGTGATCCTACGAGTGAGTGCATGGAAGCACGGATATCCACTTGTAATGTACGTGATGGCCTTTTCATGGCTTTCAGCCACCCAAGTGGCATCATTGAGAACTATACTTTCGCTTGGGAAAAATTTGATTTTTCTCTAATTGATCACAGAACGATTAGTAAATTGCAAAATTTCATAAGACCTATTCGCCAAGCTCATCATCAATCTTTTACAAATAAAGAGCTTGATTAGAACTTAAGGTGATTTAAAAAACATATTGACGTTTTCTCAGTTGCGAACTATTCTCATTCTCAACAGAGTTAATAAAACATTGTGTTACGGTATATGCATATGATTCATGATCTTCTTCTTGTCAATCCGATTAAGCGCCTTACTTTGGTGGCTATCCCTCTGACATTGTTTTGGACTGGTGTTTTCTGGTCTCTTTAAACATTGGAAAATCCTTTCGCAATATCGGTTAAAGACTTAGCCTTCTCCTATAACTCAATAACCGCTCTTAATAATGTATCCGTTAACTTTGAACGAGGATGCCTTACCGCAATTGTGGGACCAAATGGTGCTGGTAAAAGTACACTTCTTAAGTTAATCGCTGGATTGAATCAACCAAACTCAGGAACAATTACCCGGTCCATTAACTCTCCTCAAGAACTTGGGTATCTCCCTCAGCAAAAAGAACTTGATAGAACGTTCCCTCTCAGAGTGATAGATGTTGTAGCGATGGGTTTTTGGCCTCAAATGGGCGTCCTAAATGGTTTACCAAAGAAATTACTCCCTAAAATAAACGAAGCTCTCCAAATTGTTGGTCTTGTTGGTTTTGAAAAGAGAAGCTTAGATTGCTTAAGCGGCGGCCAATTACAGCGTTTGCTTTTTGCACGATTAATTATCCAAGACGCCTCAATAATTCTGCTTGATGAGCCCTTTGCAGCAGTCGATAACTCAACCACCCGAGATTTACTAAAAATCATTCAGAAATGGCACCAGATGAAAAAAACCATTATCGTCATTTCTCATGATTTAGAATTAGTTAAAAAGCATTTTCCGACGACTTTATTACTTTCTAAAACAATCATTGACTCTGGTTTAACTCAATCCGTTCTGAATGCAGAAAATATGATGAAACTAACTTTCTCTTCGTCGGAAGTTCTCAATGATTAATAATGCGTTCACTATAGCTTGGGAGTATTTGATTGATCCCTTTATTCAATACACCTTCTTAAAGCGTGCTTTGGTTGCAAGCTGTGGTATCGCTCTCACGAGTGGCCCTGTTGGCGTCCTTCTTGTCCTCAAAAGAATGAGTTTGATGGGAGATGCTCTTTCGCATGGCATCCTTCCTGGAATAGCAATTGGCTATCTTGTCGCAGGGTTATGGCTACCCGCTTTGACAATCGGGGGCATAATCGCAGGATTAGCTGTAGCACTCATTAGCGGTTTTATATCCAGACATACAAACTTATATGAGGACGCCAGCTTTACAGGTCTCTATCTTATCTCACTCGCTATTGGTGTTCTTATTCTCTCGGCTCAAGGAGGAAATATGAACTTAATGCATTTATTATTCGGAAGTGTTCTTGGCATTGATCAGACATCCCTCTTAATAATTGCGATTTCAACAACACTCAGTCTTTTAACATTAGCTTTAGTTTATCGTCCCTTAATCTACGAATGCTTTGACCCTTTGTTTCTGCAAGCAATGGGCGTTAAAGGTGGACACTATAACTTAGTCTTTCTAGCAATCGTTGTTTGCAATCTCGTAGCCGCTTGTCAAGCATTAGGAACATTAATGGCTCTGGGCATCATGATGCTGCCAGCGATTGCTGCGCGTGTTGCCTTTCAATCATTACCTGCAATATTTTTAGCAAGCACTCTAATTGCTACATTTTCAGGATACGTAGGCTTAATTCTCTCTTACCATTTAAATTGGCTATCAGGCCCAACTATTATTCTTGTTTGTGGTGGCTTTTACATTGTAGCCTTACTTAAAAAAACATTTAGTGCCGTGTTCTAAAATGAGGTGCAACGCATTAGAGTGTTTGTTGATAAGACAGGCACAGAAAGGCGTTGCAAATGAGAGAATACAAACAATTAGGATATGAAGAAAGAATAAAATTGGCAGCGCTTCGTCAATCGCAGTCATCACTAA
>CANFPP010000024.1 GCA_947449005.1 Holosporales bacterium
CATCCCAACCCACTTGAACCTCAAAAATTCAAGAAACGCAGCAGACACTTTTTCCCATGGACTTCAACTGAAAGATCCGAGGGATCTAAAAAATACAAAAGTTTATCGAAAAGAAAAAAACGTAAAATATAAATAATAGTGAAAATAAAAAACAAACAATATAAATAAAATAGCAGTAAATATTATTAATAACCTACCGCCGTCATGCAGATGGTGAGAGTGTGGGGTTATTATTTAAATAATTTACCGATACTTAAGTTTTATTTTTATCATAAATATACAAACTGAATCTCATGGAAATTTCGATACTTAAAATCACAAAATCAGCATAATTAACCACTGAGTAACCTGCTGTTAAATCTCTCGTAACACTTTCATGGCTATACTTGAATTATAGAACAAGAAAAATGAGAGGTCAAAAAATTGAAAAAGTTACTAAAAAGAGAACATGCATCTGATATGTCTGTTGAAAAAGGTTATTTAACTGGGAAATTATTAGTTGCGACTCCTTTTCTTTTTGACTCACGCTTTTTTCATTCTGTCATATATGTATGTGGTCATGACACAAGCGGTGCTATTGGTTTGGTTGTTAATAGGCTTCTGCCGTCAATTTCTTTTGAAGAACTTTTGCGTCAGATAGATATACTAGACTTTCAAAAAAACATTACCAATGTTCCTATCTATTATGGTGGTCCTATCGAGATGGGTAGAGGATTTGTACTTCACACCAACGATTATCAATCAAACTCAACAGTGCCAATTGATGATTCTTTTTCTGTCACGGCTACATTGGATATAATAAAAGCCATTGCCCAAGGAAGTGGGCCAACGAAATTTCTTTTGACTCTCGGTTATACGGGTTGGGTTAGTGGTCAATTAGAGCAAGAAATTATGGATAATAGTTGGCTTAGTATTGATCCAAGTACATCATTAATTTTTGATATGCCAATTGATGATAAATGGCGCGGATCTATGGCATCAATCGGCGTTGATCCTGCGATTCTATCAATGGAAAGCGGGCACGCTTAAATTCTTAACATCTTCATTTCAAAGAGGTATAAAACCTGCGATACTGAATAGCATAAGAAACTAATTGTGAATACTTCGTATGTCATTTGACTTAAAAAAAATATTACAATCTTTGAATGTGCAGGCTGACTGGATTGGCCTTCGAGAAATCAAAGAGAGGGCAGATTATCGCATTGTTCGTAATGGTCGACCTGATCAAAATATTAGCAGCATTGACCATGGAGTTATGGTTGAAGTTCTGGTAGATGGTCAATTTGCTTACTATGGTACCAATTCTTTGTCGATTTCAGCTATTCAAAAAGCAGCAGAGGTTGCTGTTTCTCTTGCACAAAAAGCAGGGAAATGGAAGCTCCATTCCTTTACAGCCGAACAACGTCCTAAAGCAGTGGGGCAATACCAATCACCTTGCGCTATTGCGTTAGACCAATTAAGCGCTGCACAGATAAATGATCATTTGATTAGAGCAAGCAATGCAATGCAGCTTAATGAAAAGATAATAAACTCAGTTGCACAAGTGATGTTATCAACAAAAGAAATTCAATTTGTCAGCAGTAATGGCTCTGATTTTTATCAAAATATTAGTGCTACATCGCTAACTCTTTCAGCAACAGCACAAGATGGTTCAGAAATACAAACACGATCAAACGGAAATCAATGCCTTCAAGCTGGTTTAGAAATTTTGAACAATGATATCCTTGACGTTGCAGGTTTAAGAGTTGGGCAAGAGGCTTTAGAATTGTTGAAAGCAGAAGAGTGTCCAACTGGAACTTTTGATCTGATACTAGAGCCTGATCAGCTTTATTTGCAGGTCCATGAGTCAATCGGCCATCCCCTAGAATTAGATCGTATTTTGGGAGATGAGCGAAATTATGCGGGCTGGAGCTTTGTCACACCTGATGATTTTGGAACGCTGGAATATGGCTCTTCTCTCTTGAATGTTACGTTTGATCCAGATGTTTCTGGTGAACTTGCTTGCTATCGATTCGATGACACAGGAAACAACGCTACGAAAGAATATCTCATTCAAAATGGTAAGTTATTAAGAGGTCTTGGTAGCCTTGAAAGTCAGGCGCGTTCTAACATACCTGGTGTTGCAAATGCACGCGCAACTTCCTGGAATCGCCCTCCAATTGATCGTATGGCAAATATCAACATAGAAGCAGGGGATACACCGCTAGAGACTATGATTTCAGAAATCGAAACAGGTATTTTAATGTCGACGAATCGGTCTTGGTCAATAGATGATTATCGTAATAAGTTTCAGTTTGGCTGTGAATATGCAAAGCTTATCGAAAATGGAAAATTAACCAAAACACTTAAAAATCCAAATTACCGAGGCATTACAATTCCATTTTGGAAAAGCCTAAAAAGGGTGGGGAATGCTCCTGAAAACTGGGGAAGCTTTTTTTGTGGAAAGGGTGAGCCTAACCAAGTCATCAGAGTTGGTCATACAGTGCCAGCTTGTCTGTTTACCAATGTCGAAGTTTTTGGGGGATCTTAAGAGATGTTTGTTATGATCAAAAAAAGAAGCTTTACAAAGCTTGGAATGGCTGCTTTCAACCTCCTGAAGTCTGATGAAGAATTGACGCTTTCTTTGTCTGCTGAATCTACACTTTTTGCTCGTATAAACAAGGCAAATATCAGGCAGATTACGAATGCGGATCAAGGTAGTATTGTGCTGAGTTTTTCAAAAGATAGTCGTGCTGTTCGTTCTATTATTTCTTTTTCTGGTGACTTTGAAAATGACTATAAAAGAATGGAAAGTGCGATCCTTCAGTGCCGCCATGATTGCGCCATTTTGCCTCAGGACCCTTATGTTACGCCTATTGTTAATAATGGTTCGATGATTGAGGATCATCCAGGAAAAATTCCAAATCACGCAGAGCTTCTTGAAAGTTTATTGGGCTCAGTTCAGGGAATCGATTTCTCAGGGCTTTTAACGACAGGACCTGTGGTTCGCTCGAACATGAATTCGAAAGGTCAATTTCACTGGTTTTCAAATGAAAGTTTTTATGTTGATTTTTCGATTTATACGCCCAATCAAAAGGCAGTAAAGGGAATCTATTCTGAATCAGAATGGAGTGAGAAAATTTTTAAAGAAAAAATTAATGAATCAACTTCTCAATTAAAGATTTTTGAAAAACCGGAAATGAAAATTGAAAAAGGAAAATATCGCACATATTTTGCTCCCGCTGCTGTAGGAGCGTTTGTCGATATGATGTCATGGAATGCAGTTAGTGCAAGCGCTTTAAAACAAGGAAACTGTCCCTTCAAAAAACTTCATGATGAAGATATGACTCTGTCTCCACTTTTCTCATTGACCGAGGATTTTTCTCTCGGCTTAGTACCTCGTTTTAACGGCCTTGGTGAAGTATCTGAAGAGCGTATTCCAATTATTACAAACGGAAAATTGACCAATCTTTTAACAAGCACCAGAACCAGTAAAGAGTATGACATGCCTGCCAATGGAGCAAGTGAAGGGGAGCAATTGAGATCACCTTCTATCGCCCCTGGTGGTTTGAAAAAAGAAGATATTTTAAAACAACTCGATACAGGAATATACGTCTCTAATCTACATTATTTAAACTGGAGCGATCTTCCCGCTGCTCGTATAACAGGAATGACCCGTTATGCGTGTTTTTGGGTGGAAAATGGAGATATCATTAGCCCGATTAAAGACATGAGATTTGATGAAACTCTGTATAATTGTTTTGGCAACGAGTTAGAAGCGCTGACCGATTTTTGTGAAATCATACCCAATACCTCAACTTACGATGAGCGAGAAATTGGTGGCAACTATGTTCCAGGAGTGCTAGTTAATAGCTTTACATATACGCTTTAATTATATTTTGAGTGAAATACTCATTCAAAAGCCCGATTACTTAATTAACAAATATTGTGCTGGACTCCAAATTATTAAGGGAGATAAGAATGCAAAACTCAACAAGAGCAATAAAAACTAGCCATAAGATTTTAGCAACAATAGGAGTCATTTTTGCTCTTATTTTAATCGTTCCCTATTTTATAAATTGGGGAAGTTTTAAAGCACCAATTGTTAATGCTGTAAAGGAAGCAACAGGCCGTGATTTGACAATCGATGGTGCTATTCGCATTACTCTTCTCCCAGCACCCACTCTCAAGGTTGAGAACATCAAGTTGTCAAATATTGAAGGTGCTTCAACCCCTGACATGGTAACGTTAAAATCTCTTGATTTTCATCTCTCTCTGCTCCCTCTTTTAAAGGGGAAGATCAATATTGCAAAACTTGAGTTGGTTGAACCTATCATCACACTTGAAACGCTCAAAGATAATCGTCATAGCTGGGATTTCACTCCAAAGAGCAAAAGTCCTGAGACTACCCTTGCTGAATCAAGCAAAGCAGCTTCTGAATCTGCCTCTTCTTCAATAATGGCAGGTTTAGCGCTTCAGCATGTTCAGATTAAAAATGGATCTGTTGTTATTAAAAGCCCAACAAGCACTCAGAAAATTGAGAACATAGGTATTACAGGGCAAATGCAATCCTTGACTGGTCCGTACACAATTCAAGGAAGTCTCCAAAGTGGGGAAACAATATTAAAAACAGAAGCTTCAGCTGGAAAATTTTCAGATAATTTACCAATCAAAATCACTTTAAATATCAATCAAAATAGCAAAGATTTTGGCACGGCTCAGATTGAAGGAATTGCAAACTTAAAAGAGCAAAAGTTTTCTGGGAAATTAAATGCTCCTATTGCGATTTCAACGATAATCGATTTACCCCAAAAGAAGATTGATTTGAATAAGGGGCTTTCCTTTACCTCAGATATCGATGCAAGTGCAAACGGAGTCAACTTAACAAACATTAAGGTCGCAGCAGAAGATATCAAAGTTGTGGGAACTGCTAGCCTTTTGTTGCCAGAGAATAAATTAGTAGCAGACTTGTCACTTAAGGCAGCAGGATCTGATGTAGGTATTTCAATCCAAGGTCTGCTTGAAGATGGGTTTAATGGAAACGCTCAGCTTATCTCTAAAAATCCTGAAGGTTTAATCAGTTGGTTTACAACCAAGACATACTCAAAGATTGATCTTTCAAGCTCAGTTAAAACAGCAAAAGATTCAATAAGACTTGATAATATATCTCTTGTCCTTGGAGAGGCTAGCGTTAAAGGGAAGGCAGTTATTGCTACTGCAAAGCAGGAAATTAATGCTGACTTAGAAACGTCAGATATAAATCCTTGGTTAAGTGGCACAGCAAGTGGCAAAGAAAAAATAAATGCTGCTGTAAATCTGCAGGTCAAAAACGGAGAGAATCAGACTCAATCAATCCTTGCAAATGTCAAAATTTTTGAAGGAGAGGTTAGGCTCCAAACGGTTATTGATAACAAAACAACTGAAAATGCTTCTCATAAAATTGAGGTGTCTGCGAAAAATCTTGTTTATGCAAACCATAAGATTGATAGCGCAAATACAACAGTTTATTTAAAGGATGGTGTCCTCACTTTAAAGCCGATTAGTGTTGATCTTTATAGGGGTAAAATTGCAGGAGAATTTCGCTTAGAAACAGCCTCTAATAAGCATAAAGTGGATCTTACTTTAAGTCATATCGATATTGCTCAAGTGCTTGAAAAATCATCAATACATTCCTTAAAAAAAGGAGAATTAAATGGTGAGATACACTTAACAGCAGCAGGCGCAGGCTCGCAAGAATTGATTTCATCTTTATCTGGAACGACAACTGTTGATGTAAAAGGTGGAACAATTAATAACCTCAATATCAAAGAACTTATTAAGCGTTTAAAAGGGTTTAATAATCTTGCTGATCTTCCTTCCTTGCTTAATGCACTCAATGCAAAAGGTGAAACAAGTTTTTCTGTAATTAAAGCTGATTTCAACCTGCAAAATGGACAGGCAACGAGTGATAATTTAACGTTAATTTCTGAAGATGTTGAAGGAACTGGCAAAGCAATTATTAATCTGGTTCAATGGATTATTTCTGTAAACGCAAATTTAAAGATTAAAGAATTATCGAATTTCCCTCCTTTTGCTTTTAAAGTAGAGGGATCATTAAGTGATCCTACATACGGTTTAGATACGAAACAAATGCAGGAATTACTTATAAAAAAAGGTGTCCCGTCTTTTATAGGTCAATTCATTGGGAAATCAAAAAGCAAAGATGAAAAGCCTCAGGGTCAAAACAACCCCACTCAAAAGAATACAGCTTCCATTAATCCTGAAAAAATAGTTAAAGACATCTTTAAGAAATTAATGTAATCGTAAAAAGTTAGGCTTTTGACGTTTTAAAGAAAGAGATAGCAAAATGAATTTGGTGAAATTTGTCCTTATCCTCTGTTTTGTTGCCGTTACTGGCTGCAAAGAGCAGAAGAAAACTGAAGGATTAACTCCTGAAACTGTCGTTGTTGCTGTCTCTTTTGATAACCCTCCTTTTGAATATTACCGTGATGGTCAAAAAGTAGGGTTTGACGTAGATTTAGCTGAAATCATAGCGAAAGAATTGAAATTGAAGGTCGACTTCAAAGATATGTCCTTCGATAGTTTGATTGGGGCATTGCAGTCGGGTCGTGCTGCTTTTGCAGTCTCTGCAATTACGCCAACGGGAGAGCGTGCAGCGAAAGTTGATTTTAGCGAGCCATATAAAACTTCTGGGATTGTGATTATTGTTGGAAAAGATTCGCCAATTCAATCAGCAACAGATCTGAATGATAAAGTTGTTGGGGCGCAATTAGGGACAATTTATGAAACGTATGCTAAGCAAGAGCTGAGTCAAGTTCTTAAGAATTTTTCTGTTCGTTCTTTAAATAAAATCCCAGATATTCTCCAAGATTTTAAAGCTGGAAGAATCAGTGCTATTATTATTGGAGAAAGCGAAGGAATGAGCTTAATTAAAGCACATCCAGATTTTAAGATGATTGTGATTCCCTCAACGAAATCAGGCTATGCAATTGCCATGCCTAAAGGTTCACCTTTGAAACGAGACATTGATGCCGTTATCAAAAAAATGAAGAAAAATGGTGATTTTGATAAGCTAGAAAAAAAATGGTTACAAGGATAAGTGATGCATTTTGATTTTTCATCAATTATCCCATCTCTCCCTTTTATACTTGAAGGGATAGTTGTTACCTTAAAATTTACAACGGTGTCATTGTTGTGTGGACTGCCGCTTGGGCTACTTCTTGGTTTCGCAAAGATATCTTCTTTCAAGCCAATCAAGAAATTTGCCAATGTATACACGTCTATCTTTCGGGGCACACCATTGTTGGTGCAGTTGGGGCTTGTTTTTCACGCGACTCAGCCTTTAACCGGTTATGTGATCACTCCTTTTGAAGCCGGAATTATCACATTTTCTCTCAATTCAGCTGCGTATACTTCTGTTATTATCTACTCAGGACTACAAGCGATTGATGTTGGTCAGTGGGAGGCGGCAAAGGTGCTTGGCATCCCTTATCGCACTACCTTATATCACATCATTCTTCCTCAGGCATTTCGTGATATTTTTCCATCCTTGATGAATGAAATTATTGATCTTTTAAAAGAATCAGCTCTTGTTTCAACTATCGGAGAAGCAGATTTGTTGAGAAGATCTCAGATTGTTGCAGCAGAAAAATTCCTTTATTTTGAGCCACTTATCGTTGCTGCCTTTGGGTATTTCTTAATGGTAACGGCAATAACAGCGCTCGCAAAACGTCTAGAAAAGAAATTATCGTATGCTTAAAATTACTGAGCTATGCCGTTCTACGCCAACGTTAACAATTCTTGATAAAGTTAGCTTTGACCTTTCTGTTGGTACGATAACAACGATTATTGGCCCCTCTGGAAGTGGTAAAACAACATTGCTGCGTTGTATTGCAGGTCTTGATGCGCAATATCAAGGAACAATCGAATTTCAAGGAAAGCCGATTAGAGAGCTTGAAGCCAGTGCGATTGGCATGGTTTTTCAAAGCTTTCATCTTTTTCCGCACCTAAGCGTTTTAGAAAACTTAACGTTTGCACCTGTAAAACTTAAAAAATTATCAGAGTCTGAAGCTGATCAAAAAGCAAAAGATTTGCTAAATCATTTTGGTCTCTTAGGAAAAGAAAATGCGTATCCACACCAACTTTCAGGTGGCCAGAAACAGCGTGTTGCTATCGCACGAGCCTTAATTATGGAACCTGCCATTTTGCTTTTTGATGAGCCAACATCTGCTCTTGATCCTGAAATGGTGAGTGAGCTAGGTGCTCTCATTAAAACCCTCAAAAACCCAGATCGTCTAATCGTCATTGTAACACATGAAATTCGCTTAGCTCAAATTGCTGCTGATCGTGTGCTATTCTTTGATTATGGAAAGTTGATTGAAGATAAATCTTCTAAATCATTTTTTGGACCAAAAGCAAAGTTAGCTCCCAGAGCCCAGGAATTCCTCGCAAACCTAACGAGTGTTTTTTAAAGATTTTACGATTTAGAACTTGGACGAAAGATTTTCAATAACCCGCGTAGAGTTCTGATCTCTTGTTTGGTAAAATCGGATCGTGTAAAAATATTTTGTAAATTACGCCACATAATAGGCTTTTTGTGAGCGATACGCCAGAAGCTTGCCGTATCTAATTCTTTTTCTAGCTCATTTAAGAAACTTTGAGCTTCACCTTTTGAGGCAAGTTCACTCTCGCCTACGTGGAGAAATGGTTTGATCGTTTTTCCTAATCGCTCTTGATAACACTCATACGCGATGACATTTACAGCTTGACCTAAATTGAGAGATGAAAATTCTGGATTGACAGGAATCTGAACCAAATCGTTACATAGTACAAGATCATCATTATTAAGGCCTGTGCGCTCCGGTCCAAAAACAATGCCAACTTGTAGGCTCTCAGAAAGGTCTTTGTGGACAAGCACTGCTGCTTGTTTTGCTGAATTATACCTTTTCACCATCTGACGTTCGCAGGCAGTTGTTCCGTAAACTTTGTGTAGATCAGCAATAGATTCGCTAAGAGTAGAATAGATTTGAGCTTCTTCTAATATTTTCTCAGCACCAGCCGACATTGCAATTGCTCTCGGGTCATCTGACTTTGCTATAGGGGATACGAGTCGCAACTGAGTTAGGCAAAAGTTTGCCATTCCTCTGGCTACTGCTCCTAGATTTTCGGGAAGCTGCGGTTGAACAAGAATAATAATTGGTTTCATGCGAGGGAGTATACTCGAGTTATCGTGAAAAATCTGCAGTGATTCTTTTTATCTGAAATGGGTATAGGCAGCAATCTTTGAATTATGGTAAGCTGACTTTATTCTTAATTGACAAAATTGATGAAATTAGTGTCATTTCAAGAGGGTCTTAAATTTTTCTGCGAGATAACAATGATTAATACGAGTAAAAAAGCCGAAACTACTGAAAAACAGTATCAAGATTGTTTAGATCATGTGCGTACAGAAGGACATGAGAAGCTAGGTGTCATGTCAAGTTTTGCATGGGGTGATGATCCAAAGAGGCTAGCCTTTACATTTTCTCGTTATAAATTTGTAGCTAAAATGTTTTCTGGTAAAGAGAATATTCTAGAGGTAGGGTGTGCGGATGCTTTTGCGACTCGTATTGTTATACAAGATGTTAAAAATTTAACAGCGATTGATTTTGACCCTCTATTTATAAGCGATGCTCAGGCCAGAATGTCTTCTAAATGGCCTTTTAAGTGTTTTCAACATGATATGTTAAAAGGGCCAGTTCCTGGACAGTTTGATGGCGCTTATTCACTGGATGTTTTAGAGCACATTCAACCTAAAGATGAGGATTTATTTTTACGGAATATGGCTCTTTCCTTAAAGCCACAAGGAGCAGTAATTGTTGGAATGCCTTCTTTGGAATCACAAGAATATGCTTCTAAGCTTAGCAAAGAAGGGCATGTAAACTGCAAAACAATGCCTGATTTTAGAGAAAAAATGTTAGAGCATTTTGAAAATGTCTTTATGTTCTCTATGAATGATGAAGTCGTGCATACAGGGTTTCATAAAATGGCCAATTACTTGATAGCTCTTGGATGCGGAAGAAAATACTAAGCAAAAGGTGCATCAGCATAAGGTAATCATAATTTTAAATAGATATTTAAAAGAAGGGAGGGGACGTGAGTAATTTACCTCCTACTCTATCTGTTGTTCTGCCAAGTTATAATCATATGCAATTCATTGGAGAAGCATTAGAAGCTATCGTAAATCAAAGTGTTACGCCGAATGAACTCATAATTATTGATGACGCTTCTACAGATAACAGTATCAACATAATTAAGAGTTTTGCTGAAAAATATTCATGGATTTCTTTGTATGAGAATCCTGTAAATATTGGGGTTATTCCCACTTTAAATCGTGGGTTAGAGATTGCTACAGGGAATTATATATTCTTTTCTGCTTCTGATGATGTTTTGTTTCCTGATTTTATTGAAAAAACCATGAAGATGCTAAATCTTTATCCTTCTGCAGGCTTGTGTTCTGCAATGACAAGAATTATTGATGAAAAAAGCGTTGATAAAGGTGCCCATAGTAGTATTGTTATTAGAAATACGAATAGTTACATTTCTCCCCAGCAAGCTAAAAAGTATTTTATGCGCACAGGTAATTGGATTCAAAGCAATACAACTGTGTATTATCGTAATAGATTACTCGAAGAAGGAGGATTCCCTGAAGATATTCTTTCTTATACAGATAGCTATATAAACATCATAATCTCTCTCAAGTACGGTGCTTGTTTTATACCAGAATATTTAGGTGTATGGAGACGTTTGAAGACAAGTTTTTCTAGTCAAAACTCACGTAATTCTGAAGAATTTTACAATATTATTTCCAGAGTAGGTATTCTTTTTAAGAAAAAAAACTTTGATCTTCATTTAATAAAAGCGTGGAAAAAACGAATGTTGTATTTATACCTCATTGATTCGCAAGAGCGTGCAGTCGAAGACTGTGTAGTATTTCTTAATTCCTTATCAAGATCAGAAGAGGGTAAGGCAGGAAAAAGACTTTATTGTTTATGTGAAAAAATATTAAAAATAACACAGATTTCCTTGAAAATTATTTTGACGAGTTTGCTTAACCCTTGTTATTTTCTTTATCTTGTGAGAAATAAACTTAAAAAAAATAAGATAGAAGAGAGGACGTATCGGCCTCTGGCTTAATTTTTAGTGACTTTGACTTTAAGAGTGTACAATAATGTTTTTTGTATTATATTAGCCTAGGTTAGCGAAAGCCACTCTCAGTAGATGAAATATGTTTGATTGTTCCCTTGCTTAGTTAATGTGATTGTATGTCTGATAAAATGATAGTTATAAAACCAACTAAAGGCATTGAAGCATTTAATCTTCTTGAATTATGGAGTTGGAGAGAGCTTCTTTTTATTTTAACAAAAAAGAATATCTCTGTAACTTATCGTCAGACTATTGCAGGAGCATTGTGGGTAATTTTACAACCTTTGGCAATGGTAGGAGTTTTTCTCTTTCTTTTTGGACGCTTAGGAATTCATGTAGAGACAAAGGGCGCCCCTTATTCTATAATTCTTCTTTCTGGGATTCTACTATGGCAGAGTTTTTCTAAATCTGTCTCATTTGGAAGCGCAAGTCTCTCATCCAACCAAGCTTTATTGACCAAAGTTTATTTTCCTCGCTTACTGCTACCTCTTAGCTATGTGTTAAGTGTGGTTGTCGATTATTTTATTGTAATGGCAATATTTTTTGTAATAATCTTTGTTTGCAAAGTAAAAATATCGCTTATGGGGCTGCTTGCTTTTCCACTTGTTGTTGTTATGAGTTCTATTGTTGCTTTTGGAATCTCTCTCTCTTGCGCTTCTTTAGGTGTTTTTTATAGGGATATTTATATTATACTTCCTTTTCTCTTGCAGATTGGTCAGTTCTTGTCGCCTGTTATGTATCCCCTTTCGGTAGTAAGCCCCAAATTACAAATGATAATGGCAATTAATCCTCTTACTTCAATTATAGAAGTTTTTAGATGGTCACTGTTTCCTGACTATCCTTTTCCAGAAAAGATAGTGATTTTGATTTCTTGCATCTCTCTTACATGTTGTGTTCTCATGGGAATTCTAATGTTTTTCCGTACCACCCGATATGTTAGCGATATTTTGTAATATAGCCGATGACTGAAATTATTCAAATTTGTTCTCTTTCTAAAAAATTCAAAATAGGTCAGCGTTCTATTAACGCTTCCTTAAAAGAAAGCATTTCTGCGCTTCCCACCAAAATAATGTCAAAGATGGGAAGTTCTAGCAAAGTCAGTGGTGAGCTTTGGGCTTTAAAAAATGTATCTTTCTCTGTAAAAGAGGGGGAGGCTGTGGGAATTGTAGGGTTAAATGGATCTGGCAAGAGTACATTACTAAAAATATTAGCTCGCGTTATGGAGCCGACAGAAGGGTTTATAAATCTATACAAGAAAACCAGCTGCTTATTAGAGGTTGGAACTGGATTTCACCCTGATTTAACAGGTAGAGAGAACATATTTCTAAATGGTTCAATTCTAGGAATGAAAATCAAAGAAATAAAACTAAAACTAGATTCTATTATTGCTTTTTCAGAAATTGAAAAACTCTTAGACACACCCGTTAAATATTATTCTAGTGGCATGTATATGCGTTTAGCTTTCTCTATTGCAGCACACTTAGATCCAGGAGTTTTAGTTGTAGATGAAGTGCTAGCGGTAGGTGATGCTGCGTTTCAAAAGAAGTGTTTAGATTTATTGAGCAAACTTAGACAAGATGGCAAAACGATTCTTTTTGTATCACATAGCATGGAGTCCGTTAAAAATCTGTGTCCTCGGTCGATATTATTAAGTAAGGGAGAGCTGGTTGCTGATGGAAGCTCTGAAGAAATAGCACAGCTTTACCTGGACAATTGAGATATGAGCAAAGTTTTAAAAAATTGTATTAATTTATGCCTATAGGTTTCTATTACTTAGTGCCTGTATGGGGGAAAGAGTATATAGATACTTTTTTAAACCTCTCTCTTCCTACACAATTATCTCCAAATAACTTTTCAGAGAGTAATTTTTGTACCTCCAGTAAGTACATTATTTATACTTTTGAAGCCCATTGCGAACAAATCAAACAAAATGTAAATATTCAGAATTTGTCTGAAAAAATAAACATAGAATACATTTTTTTAGATAAAGTCAAAGAAGATAGCACTCATGATTTAATGTCTTGGTGCCATAATCATGGCATAAACCAAGCAGATACAAATGATTGCGCAAGTGTTTTTTGGGCTCCTGATTTCTTATATGGAAATGGTTGTGTACAGCGTATAAGCGTTTTGGTGAGCCAAGGTAAACGCACTGTTTTTACGGTGGGAATCCGCACCAACAAAGAGGGAGCAGCTAAAGATATAGAGAAATGGAAAGAAAAAGACTGTATTAATATAGAGCCAAGAGCGCTTGTCGATTTAACTCTTAAAAACTTACATCAAATAGCTTATTTATCATTCTGGGGCAAAGAGTACTCTAACGACTTGCTTCCTTCTAATCTTTTTTGGCCAGTAAAAAATGAGGGACTTCTTTGTCATGCTTTTCATCTTCACCCTCTTGTAATTTATCCTAGTATAAAACATGTACCTATTCAAATAACAGTTGATGCCGATTATGTGTTAAAAGCCTGTCCGGACATCGACACTCATTACATTGTAAAGGATTCAGATGAGCTTTATTTATGTGAATTAAGTACTGAAACTCGAATTATTTCTGGAGCATCAAGAACATCTTTGAGTGAGTTAGGTCGGTGGATAAAACTTCGAACAAATCAGCAACACAGACTAATGGTAAAAGAAAACATAAGAATTCATACAGGGATAAAAGATAATAAAGAGTGGAAAAAAATAGAGGCCAATGCAAGTGAGATTGTCACTAACATTCTACAATATTTTGATAAACACGTAGAACAGAGTGATGGAATGAGTGAGCGTTTTCTCACTTATTTTCCTAGTTTTATGCGTTTTCTTATTAATATTTTTAAGAACCAAATTGGAACGAAGCGTTATCTTGTGACTAAAATAAAATCAAAGCTTCTTGGTGGTTTACGAAATCCGACTATTGGAAATCCATATTGGATATTTTGCAAGTTGAATAATAAAATTATCTCGGGCGAGTTTGAAAATAAGAAAGTTTTGATGGTTAATTATGACTCAACATCACCATTTCATAATCAGTCTTTTAAAAATCAAATCAACATTAAAATGCAAGATAATATCGTTAAAACTACTAAAAAGTATGAATGTATAATCCTTAGTTTTGGTAAAAATGAGTTTAATATATCGCCAGATGTTGTTTCTTCACTTTATGATTCTCTCGTAAAAAATGGAGAGATTGTGGTTGTTTATACTGGGAAATCAGATAATACATATCAATTTACTCGTGGATTTCGCCTTCTGAATTGTGAAAAAACAGGTGCGGGTGGTAGTAATATTATAAACAATATAATCATGTGGATAAGAGAGCAGTATAAAGTTACTTTATCTTCTATCTCAAGCAGTAGAGTCTTGTCTATGTGTCTCTCTGTTTTATTTTTTCCTCTAATAAGTATTGTGAATATTCTCTCAATACTATTGGATAAAATCGATAGAACTGAAAGTTTTTCAACATGGTGTGCTACTTTTATAAAAAAAGATATTCTTTAGAAAATTAAGATTAACACACTCAGATGTGCCTATCTGCACGCTCTGTTATTTCATTCAAAGCCTTTTCAACTTTTAGGCGTATCAATTCGGCGTCATTTTTATCTTTTGAAGCGTGGATTGGTTCACCACAAATAAAAACGCCTTTGCCAAAGGGGAGGGGGAAGTGAAATTTATCCCAGCTGTTGAAAGTTTTATGGCGGCTAGTTGCAAAGCTGATGGGTATGATGTCCACTTGAGTGAGCTTGGAAATTGCAATCACTCCAGGACTAACGATGCGGTTGGGGCCTCTCGGCCCATCTGGAGTAATGCCAATGCATTTATTATTTCGCAATGCCCTAATGATCTGACGGGTTGCTTCTACTCCTCCTCGCGCTGTTGAGCCAAAGATTGTTTCTATGCCAAAATATTGAATAACGCGATCGATGAGAGTTCCGTCTGAATGAGAAGAAATAAGCATCGAAAATTTGTTTTTTTGCTGTGAAGCAGCGCACGGCATCATGGCCAATCGTCCATGCCAGAAACAGACAATAAAGGGCTTATTGTTTTGTGCGTAAGAATCGACAATATCTTGACCAATAAATTCCCAGCGATTCGTTTTAAATACAAACTTAAGATAGCTTGCGGCTAAGAACGCCAATGTTTGTTGCCCACTTTTTGATTTGATGATTCTTTTGAGAATCTTCATCAAACGGGAACCTGTGACTGTGCTTGCCATAGGCGGGCATAAATCCCGCCATGGCTTAATAGATCTTGATGGTTGCCAGATTCTACAATTTTACCGTGATCTAAAACATAAATAACATCTGCTTCAACAACTGTGGATAAACGATGTGCCACCATTAAAGTGGTGCGTCCTTTCATCAATGTTTTTAAGGCACTTTGAACCTGGCGCTCTGAGTCAGTATCAAGAGAAGATGTTGCTTCATCTAACAACAGTATGGGAGCATTTTTAAGCATGGCCCTGGCAATGGCAATGCGTTGACGTTGCCCTCCTGATAATTTTACGCCATTTTCTCCAACAATTGTATCGTAACCCAAAGGTAATTTTACAACAAATTCGTGGGCAGCAGCAGCTTTTGCAGCTTTTGTGATTTGATCCAATGTTGCATCTTCAAAGCCATACGCAATGTTATCTCGAATTGAAATATCAAACAGAGAAATTTCTTGGCTAACTAAGGCAATTTGATGACGTAAACTATCAAGAGTTAAATCGCGAATATCAGTCCCATCAATTAAAATGCTTCCTTTTGAGATGTCATAAAAACGAGGAATTAAATTAATAAAAGTCGATTTTCCAGCGCCGCTAGATCCTACCAAAGCAATTGTTTTTCCATGTGGTATTTTAATGTCTACTTCATCAAGTGCTAGTTTTCCATCAGGATAATGGAAGCTAACTTTCTGAAATTCAACATCCCCATTAACGCGATCTGTGCTATGAGCATCTTTTTTGTCGTTAATATGAGGGGGGGTATCTATGACATCAAAAACTCGAGTGGCTGCGGCAAGTCCTTCTTGCAGGTTAGCATTCAAATTACTTAGGCGTTTAAGAGGTTCATAAGCCAATAACAACGCTCCAATAAATGAAATGAATTCACCCGTGGTACGTGAATGATGCATGACTTGCCAGCCGCCATAAGCAATGACAGAAATGATAGCAACACCACCAAGACTTTCAACAATAGGATGAGCAGCTGATCGAACGCGAGCAGCTTTGTAGATTAATTTAAATATTCTTTTGATTTTATCATTGG
Organism: Holosporales bacterium; assembly: GCA_947449005.1. GTDB lineage: Bacteria > Pseudomonadota > Alphaproteobacteria > Paracaedibacterales > CANFPP01 > CANFPP01. Next base: position 16,401 of record CANFPP010000024.1, read on the forward strand.
CCCGCTCAGCTTCGTATCCTTCCATACCATAAGCTTTTACAACTCGGATTCCCTGGAATACTTGAGTTAATTGATTGGTAAACTCAGCTAGTTCGCCTTGAGTATTATTGGTGACTTTGCGCATTCTCCTCCCAATTTTTGCAATAGGTAAAATTGCCAAAGGGAATACAAAAAATGCAACCGATGCCAGGGAGAAATCGCGGTAAAACATAATTGCGATTAAAAAGAATAAACTAAAAGAATCCTTCCCAAGCCCGACAACTGTGTTTGCCATAGCACCACGCATCATGTTCACATCGTTGGTAAAGCGTGAGAGTAGCTCTCCACTTGAGTTGCTATGAAAGAAAGATAAATCTGATCGCATAAGATGCGCGAACAGGCGGTTTTGAATATCGGATATAATCTTCTGTCCTACATAAGTCATAATAATTGACTCACCGTAAGAAGCTGCACCTTTTACCAAAAACGATAATAGAACAGCACTGCAGAAAAAAACCAAAAGCTTTGGGTTACTGGTCGTGAACACATCATCAAAAACGGGCTGTAAAAGATAAGGAAGTGCCGCTGTTGCTAAGGCTGCCAAAATCATAAAAATCAAGGCGATGCCAAACTTACCTTTGTAAGGTTGAATGTGTTCGGATATAAGACGACGCACCAAAACTTTTGAGCGGTCATCAAGGAAAATATTTTTAAAAATTTTTAGCATACTCTTACATAGCATATCAGTTGCTAAAATACAGCAAATCAGGCACCATGACGCAAAATTTCTTCTTATTAAGTTAGGACCAATCAATGAGCACGAATCAATATATTTATGTAATGAAAGGATTATCCAAAAGTTATCCTGGGGGCAAAGAAGTCATGAAGGATGTTTGGCTATCTTTCTATCCTGGTGCAAAGATTGGAATTATTGGACCGAATGGTTCAGGAAAATCTACTCTCTTAAAAATCATGGCTGGTTTGGATCAAGATTTTAATGGCGAAGCTTGGTCGGCTGATGGCGTTAAGATTGGTTATTTATCACAAGAACCTGAATTAGATCCGAATCTTGATGTTGCAGGCAATGTCATGTCAGGCTTATCAGAGATAAAATCACTTTTGGATAAGTTCGAAGCTGTTAATGCTCGTTTTTCTGAACCCATGACAGACGATGAAATGAATGCTCTTATAACGGAGCAAGGAGAGCTGCAAGAAAAGATCGATGTTGCAGATGCTTGGGATATTGATCGTAAAATTGAAATTGCAATGGATGCTTTGCGGTGTCCGCCAGGGGATGCAAAAGTTGATAAATTATCAGGTGGGGAAAAGCGCCGCGTTGCTTTATGTCGATTGCTTATGCAAAAGCCAGATATGTTATTGCTCGACGAGCCAACGAACCATTTAGATGCAGAATCTGTTGCTTGGCTGGAGCGATTCTTAAAGGATTATACCGGAACTGTTGTTCTTATTACCCATGATCGCTATTTCCTTGATAATGTTGTGAGTTGGATTTTAGAGCTTGATCGCGGTCAAGGAATTCCATACGAAGGCAATTATTCAAGCTGGCTCGAGCAAAAACACAAACGCATGCTTACAGAACAAAAACAAGAATCATCACGTCAAAAACAACTTTCCAGAGAGCTAGAGTGGATTCGTCAGTCTCCTAAAGGAAGACAAAGCAAAAGTAAGGCTCGTATTCAGTCTTACGAAAGCTTGTTAAATCAAAACCTCGATCAAGGTCAAGGAGATGGTGCTATTTCAATCCCAGCTGGCCCACGTTTGGGAGACGTTGTTATTGAAGCAACAGACTTGAGTAAAGGTTTTTCTGAGTGTCTTTTGATTGATAAGCTTAACTTTAATCTGCCAAAAGGTGGAATCGTTGGCATTATTGGGCCGAACGGTGCTGGTAAGACAACGCTCTTTAAAATGTTAACCAATCAAATGGAGCCGGATAGTGGTTCTCTTAAAGTTGGCGATACAGTTGTAATGGGATACGTCGATCAATCACGTGACGCACTTGATTCGAATAAAACAGTCTGGCAAGAAATTTCAGATGGTCTAGATGAATTGATGCTAGGAAAACGCCCGATTCCAAGTCGTGCTTATTGTGGGCTCTTTAACTTTAAGGGTGCAGATCAACAGAAAAAAGTTGGTCAGCTATCAGGTGGTGAGCGCAATCGAGTCCATTTAGCAAAGATCTTAAAATCAGGCGCGAATGTTTTGCTCCTCGACGAGCCAACCAATGACCTAGACGTTGAGACACTGCGCTCTTTAGAGGAAGGTCTTTTGGATTTTGCCGGATGCGCTATCGTCATTAGCCATGACCGCTGGTTCTTAGATAGAATCGCAACGCACATTTTAGCATTTGAGGGTGATAGCCAAGTCATTTGGTTTGAAGGAAACTACCAGAGCTATGAAGCAGATCGTAAAAAGCGTTTAGGGATGACTGCAGATCAGCCTCACCGTATTAAGTACAAACCTCTTGCACGCTAATAAGAGAGAAGATTATTTCTATTGAATGGAAAATATCTGAGGGGTTGATAGAATATTCTGATGCATTAACTCTTATGGAGCAACGTGTTCAAGATATTCGGTCTGGTCAGGCTAATGAGCTCATTTGGTTGCTACAGCACCCGCCTCTGTATACAGCAGGAATGAGCGCTAAAGATGATGAACTCTTAGACGCTCTCAATTTTCCAGTTCATAAGGTTGGAAGAGGGGGGCGTTTTACATATCACGGCCCTGGTCAGTTAATCGCCTATGTGATGCTTGATTTACAGAAGCGCCAAAAGGATATTCATAGCTATATAAGATTTCTAGAGAGCTGGATTATAGATTGTCTGTCTGTATATGGCATTAAAGCTGAATGCAGAAAAGGTCGTGTTGGTTTATGGGTGACTGCAAACGGCAAAGAAGAAAAAATTGCCGCGATCGGTGTTCGCGTAACGCGGTGGATAACTTGGCATGGCTTTGCAATTAATATACATCCAAACCTTGAGCACTTTAAGGGTATCATCCCTTGTGGACTGTCAGAGTTTGGCGTGACATCAATACACGAGCTGGGATCATCATGCTCAGTGTCAGATGTTGCAAAAACTTTAAAAGATAAATTTTGATGGATAAAATATTTTTTTGGTAAAAACAATTAGATTGAGAAGCTATGTGACGAGATCCTGGGGTTTGTCCCCAGGATTTTGAAAAACGGTTTTTATTGCCTCTCAAGCTCTTTTGCAAAATCACCAAGATTACCTACTATTTTTTTGCTGTCGTTCAATCCTTGGCTAGCGCTTTCTAGCTCTCTTCTCTGTCGAGATTCAAGTTCTTCGATAGCAAGTTTTTGCTCTTTTTTAAGTTCTTCTATCTTATGTGTTTGCTTTCTTTCAAGCGCCTCCCCTCCAGCCTTAATGGCATCAATGAGAGCCTTTTTTTCTTGAGCAGGATCATAAGTAATACCTAGTTTTCCTAAAGTCTCACGTTCAAGATCTGAAGGAGCCCTTGCGCTTCCAACTAATTTATGAGCCTCAGCTTTTTGTTGCTTTTCTGCAGCTTCTTTTTTAGCTTTCTCTGCTTCTTCATTTCTAGCTTTTTCTGCCTTAAATGCCTTACCTTCTTTCTCAATCAAGTCTTTCATTTCAGCAGCGCTGATTGATTGCAATTTACCATCTTTAGTCTTGATCTTCATAATTCTATTAATAATTTCTTCGCGCTCGCTCTTGGAAAATTTTTCTTTGTCAGATGGTCCTTGTAGCGCACGGATTGCTTTGCCAACTTTCTCTTGTGCTTCTGGTTGATCTAGTAGACCAGGTTCAGATTTCAGAAAAGGAAACAAAAGCTTTGCTGCTTGATATGAAATTCTACCTGAGGAAGTTTTCTCAGCTATTTTAATGAAAGCTTCTGCTTGTAAGTTTTCTATCGCTTCAGGGTTTATTATGGAATCTTTATTAGGAGAAACATCACCCGATTTAACTATTTCTGCTGAAGCACTTATAACTGATAAAAGGAGGCCTAATGCAATATTGGTTAATTTAACTTTATTTGGTATTTTGCTCATAATTCCACCCTGAATCTACAAATTGGTAATACATATCTTAAAAATGACAGGAAAAGATTAATAAAAGGTTACTTAATAAAACATTCCATTTTTTTTAAGAATTGATAATTTACAAAGCCAAAAAAGTATGAAAACAATATAAGAATGGGAATCATTAGAAAAAATCCTGCTACAGAGCTTGAATGGGAAACGCGCTTTAACCTTGCTGCCGCTTATCAGCTTGCATCAAAGTTTGGCTGGACGGATCTTATCTACAGTCATATATCGGCCAGAGTCCCTGGTCAGGATGACTGTTATTTCATCAATCCCTTCGGCCTTCATTTTCACGAAGTAACAGCGTCGAATTTAATTAAAGTTTCTTTCGACGGAACGATTCTTGATAATAGCCCTTATGGAATTAATCCGGCGGGTTTAGTAATCCATAGTGCTATTCATAAAGCACGTCCAGATGCAGCTTGTGTCATGCATCTCCATACTGTAGCTGGCATGGCAATTTCTGCCTTAAAAGATGGTCTTTTGCCTATCACTCAACAAGCTTGTTTTTTTTATAATAAGATTGCTTATCATGATTTTGAAGGTGTTCTTCTGAGGATTGAAGAACAAGAAAGAATTATTGCAGATCTCCAAGATAAGAATGTCATGATCTTAAGAAATCATGGTTTCTTAACAGCGGGAAAATCAATTAGTGAAGCCTTTTGCCTTATGTATCTTCTTGAGAAGGCGGCCAAAGCACAAATTGCTGCTCAATCAACAGGAAGAGAATTAATCATTCCCTCAAATGAAGTTTGCCAATTAGCTGCTGAGCAATCGGACAAACGCGCTGACAATGTCGTTGAGATAGAATGGGCAGCACTTCTGCGCCTTCTCAGCAAAGAAGATTATAATATTTAAGCGATATCCACCATCAACGTATTTCCTTTAATAGAAACAATTCGAACTTGCGTGCCAGCCTCGATAGAGGTCGCATTAATGCTTCGAACAGCCCAGCGCGTGTCATTAATGCCAATATAACATCTCGCCTGCTCACCATTGCCAGAAGCAATGGGATGTTCCAGGGTTAAGAGTTGATCAATGAGATTTTCGCTAAGATTATTCAGATCGTTTGAGACCGTCAGATGTGTGGATTTACGTTCGTACACTAAGTAACCAACAATCAGCGAAATAATAGAAAATCCAAAAAAACATAGCACTTGCCCTATAGGCCCAAGAGCCCAGATAGCAAGTGTGCCAGCGGTAAACAAGCACGCGATACCAATCCACAGTAAAAAGAAGGCAGGTAAGCAGATTTCAAGCAGCATTAAGACAATGCCGATGGCAAAGAAACATTGCCATATAGGTATGTGGCTTAAAGAAAATTCACTAAACATATTATGCCCGTTTAGTTGTTGTTGGTTGTGTTTTCTCTACGACGCCACTTTTTGATAACAATTCAGCAATACCGGCGATACTTCCAATAACATTCGTAGTATCAAGCGGCATCATCAGGACTTTTTGGTTGGGAGACGTCGCAATACCTTTAAGAGCTTCTACATATTTTTGTGCGATGAAATAATTAAGAGCTTGCTGATTCCCCTCGCCAATAGCCTTGGATAATGTACGTGTTGCATTTGCTTCGGCTTCTGCTAAACGTTCGCGCCCTTCAGCTTCACGAAACGCCATTTCTCGTTTAGCTTCAGCTTCCAAGATAATGGATTGCTTTTCGCCTTCAGCTTCTAGAATTGCCGACTGGCGCGCGCCTTCTGCTCTTAAGACAGCTGACTGACGTTCACCCTCGGCTTCAAGAATCGTTGCACGTTTATCGCGTTCTGCTTTCATTTGGCGTCCCATTGATTCAACCAAATCGCGCGGCGGTCTGATATCTTTTATTTCAATACGAGTTACCTTAAGACCCCAAGGGCTGGTAGCATCATCAACAACACTGAGCAAACGAGCATTAATTGCTTCACGTTGCGACAATAATTCATCCAAATCCATCGATCCCATGACGGTGCGAATGTTTGTCATGGTCATTGTTAAAATTGCGATCTTAATATTAGCAACTTCGTAAACAGACTTTGCTACATCAATAATCTGGAAGAATACGATGCCATCTACAGTAACGGCTGCGTTGTCTTTTGTAATAACATCTTGTGATGGCACTTCAAGAACAGTTTCCATGACACTGACTTTGGCTCCAATTCGCTCAACGAAAGGTATTAGTACATGCAATCCTGGGCGCAATGTGTGCGTATAACGGCCGAAGCGTTCTACTGTGAATTGATATCCTTGTGGAATTACTCGAATTGCTTGCGAGATAAAAATAACAATAAAAAGTACTGGTAATAAAAATAGTAGTTCCATAAGAAAACCCCCTCAAATAAATTTAGGTGACTTTACCATAAAGTTGCTAATAAATCATAAATAACGTTATATTGAGATCAAGTTTTCCAAGCAGACAGTTTTTATGAAGCTCTTAGATATTTTTTATAAAACCATCAAACTTTATACGCATCCTTATTTGGTGGCAATTCTGGCTCTGGGATTTTCAAGTGGGTTACCTTTCCTATTAACCTTATCAACTTTGAGTTTTTGGCTAACTGAAGCTGGTGTTAGCAAGACTACAATTGGCTTATTAATGTTTGTTAGCCTACCTTATAGCTTAAAGTTTTTGTGGGCTCCTGTGATGGATCAACACCAATTCCCTTATTTAACAAAATATTTAGGTCAACGTCGAAGCTGGGCTATTGCTTCTCAAATAGGTCTTATCTTCTCATTAATTTTCTTAGGCAACAGTAATCCTGCAGATAGTCTTTACTTGACTACAATCGCTGCCGTACTTGTTTCTTTTTTTTCTGCGACGCAAGACATTGTTATTGATGCTTACCGTATTGAGATTCTTGATAAAAAGTATGCTGGTGCAGGCGCTGCTGCAGAATCAATAGGATTTCGATTGGGTATGCTAACTTCAGGTGCAGGTGCCTTATATTTAGCATCGTTCACGAGCTGGAAAATAGCTTATTGGAGTATGGCGGCTGCAGTTATAATTGGTGTTATAACTGTGCTCTTAATCAAAGAGAGACCTAGTCCAAAGACTATCCATCCTCCTGCGACAATCGCATTAAAAATAATACTTCCTTGGCGGCAACTTCTAGAGAAGCAAGAGTTTAAGTACATTATCACTTTTATCTTTTTTTTCAAATTTGGAGATACGGTTCTAAATGCGATGAGTGCCCCCTTTTTATATGATTTGGGGTTCACAAAAATTGAATTTGCAAATGTTTCAAAATTCTTTGGAATTAGTTTAATGGTGCTGGGGGGAATTGTTTGTGGAATGATTATTCATCAGCTGGGAGTTCTGCAAGCTCTGATTATGTGTGCACTCTTGCAAGTCGTGTCGTGCTTGATGTTCGTTATTCAATCGCTAGCAGGTCATCATCTTGGTATTCTTGTCATTACGGTTGGCGTTGAAAGTTTTGGCTCTGGCATGGTTGCAGCAGCCTTTATTGCCTATTTATCAAGTTTTTGTTCAACATCTCATACAGCCAGTCATTTCACGATTCTTTATTCTTTGGGGTCTTTATGTCGTGTTCTTATTTCTGCTTTATCTGGATGGATTGCTGATCATCTAAATTGGACAAGTCTATTCCTGTTAACTGCATTCGCTGTTTTTCCAACTTTAAAAATGATTATGCTTTTAAATAAAAAGAAGCATCTTTCACAGGGACATAAGACTTAAGGCAATACCCAGTCCAATCGGAATGTAAATCCATTTCCAAATAGGTAACCCCATAATTACGCGTGCAAGAGCGATTAATAGGCACAAGGCTGCCAAATTCTTCATCCAGAAAGAAAAATGTTCCATAGATACAGAAACGCCCTCGGGAGCTAAGCTCTTGATGGAGGGGATCCATCCTTCTATCATTGTTCCAGAGAAAAGCCAGGTTAAACATAGTATTGCTAGCAAGCTTACTAGAAATTTTATAAGCTTACCTTTAATAAAACCTACTATTTTAAAAAAAATGTTTTGCATGATTCTGTCTCCCGCTTTTAGATGTAGACACAACAGAATTACACCATAAAAAAAATAAAGTCTCTTAATTAGTTTTTTTCTGTGCTAAGGTTCAACACATGCATGAAGATAAATTAACTGAAATTGCTATTGTTGTTGTTGCCGCTTTAATCGGTGGCTTGGGGCTTGCTCGCCTTAAACAGCCGCCTATTCTTGGTTACATTTTAACAGGCGTCTTGCTGGGGCCATCTGGATTAGCATTTATACAATCTCGCGAACAAGTGGAGATTTTGGCTGAGTTAGGTGTTTTACTTCTTTTGTTTGTTATTGGTATGGAGTTAAATTTACGTACCTTTAAAAAAACTTGGGTTATCGCTACTGTTTGCACCCTTTTCCAGATAGCTGTAAGTCTCGGCGTTACCATGCTGTTTTCTAATATATTTGGTTGGTCTATAGGGCTCTCTATCCTTTTAGGTTTTGTGACTTCGCTTTCTTCAACGGCTGTTGTTGTAAAAATGCTAGAAAGCATTGGAGAAATAAAAACGGACACAGGGCAGCTAGCGATTGGCATATTAATTGCCCAAGATCTTGCTATCGTCCCCATGATCTTGATTCTGCGTAACTTTGGGCAGCCATGGTACAATCCGGTTCTATTCATTAAGCTAGCAGTTTCAGTTGGCCTCATTGCTACTCTTATTGGCTATCTCAGTCGCAGGCAAAGAGTGCGCTTACCTCTGACCAGAATTATTGCTGGCGAAAAAGAATTGGCGCCGCTTGCAAGCTTAACCTTTTGTTTTGCTGCTGCAGCTATATCTGGGTTAATAGGTTTATCTGCTGCTTATGGTGCTTTTCTGGCGGGTCTTGTTCTTGGAAACACCCATGAACGATTGATTATGATTGAAACAACAAAACCTATTCAAAGTATTTTGATGATGGCGTTTTTCCTTTCAATTGGACTTCTCCTTGATACAGATTTTATCTGGCAGCATCGAGGGACCGTCCTAATGATACTGTTTGCGATTACTATTGGAAAAACAGGGCTAAATATTGGGATTCTTCGTTTTCTGCGCGTGCCGTGGAATCAAGCATTCCTTGTTGGAGTTGTCTTGGCACAGCTTGGAGAATTGACATTCTTGATGACCACTGTTGCGCATGAAAGTAAAATCATTAATGATTTTGGAGAAAAACTCATCATTGCCTTAACAGTTCTATCTTTGGCCTTAAGCCCGTTATGGTTGTCCTTAGCGCGTCGTTTTCGTGATCTTGCAGATACGGATGGATTACGTGCAACATTACGATTCGTATATGGACATGAAACATCATGGTTAGGGCGCATATATAGAAAGATAAAATCTCAAACCTCTTCTGCCCAGAATTCTGAACTAACAAATGAAAAGCTTGATGAGAAAAACAGGTCCTGATTTTAGTTTAGAGAAAAAATTTTCTCACTATGGAACTGTTTGCGGAGTAGATGAAGCAGGGGCAGGGCCTTGGGCAGGGCCAGTTTTTGCAGCAGCAGCTGTTTTAGACTTCAACCTTTTCCCAACCGAAGTTCTAAAACTCATTAATGATTCAAAGCTATTAAATCACAAAAAAAGACTTATTGTTTTTGAACATTTTTGTGCCTTAAAAGATCAGAGTATTTTCTTTGGCGTTGGCATGGGTAGCGTTGAAGAAATCGATACTTTAAACATCGCAAAGGCCATACAGTTAGCGATGCAACGAGCTGTCGCTAACTTGAAGGCGCCACCAGATTTTGTCCTCGTCGATGGAAATCGTGATCCAAAATTAAATTATCCGATTGAATTGGTCATAAAAGGAGATCAACTGAGCCTCTCAATTGCAGCTGCTTCAATTATTGCGAAAGTAACACGAGATCAATTAATGACTGAATTAAGTGTTCTTCACCCACAATATGGTTGGGATCGTAATGCAGGATATGGTACATCTGAACATCAACGTGCTTTAGCGACTCATGGAGTTACCTCTCATCACCGTCGCAGTTATGCACCTATTAAACGTTTATTAAATGGATAAGAATTAAGTGTCTGGTCTTTGGTTTTATGGATTGCATGTTTGCCGTATGGCACTTTTAAACCCCAAACGGGTTGTCAAAAGAATTTTAGTAACGAATGAAGCAACGTTAGAAAAGTTGTCTAAAGATTCTCCAGCAAAGATAGAGATTGTTAATAAAAGATTTTTAGAGAGCTACTTATCTCCAGGTGCTGTGCATCAAGGTATTGCGATGCTAGTGCATCCTTTAGAAAATGTTTCCATTGAAGCTTTAGATGAAATTGAAAGTACCTCCCAGCGTGTTATTGTGCTAGATCAAGTCAGTGACCCCCATAATGTCGGAGCTATATTAAGGTCAGCTGCAGCCTTTGGTGCCTCTGCTTTAATTATGACAGACCGCCATGCTCCAAAAGAAAGTGGCGTCTTGGCAAAATCTGCTTCCGGTGCTTTAGAAATTGTTCCGCGAATTGTTGTGAATAATCTCGCTCAAGGAATAACAGCCTTAAAAGAAATGGGGTTTTGGTGTGTAGGCTTTAGTGAAGCTGGCACCCAAACCTTAGGACAAATTGATCTAAAAGGAAAAATTGCCTTAATCATGGGAAGCGAGGGAGACGGTATGCGTCACTTTACGCAAAAATTATGTGATTTTACGGCAAAACTAGAGACTGTCTCTGATTTTTCGACTTTAAATGTTTCCAATGCAACGGCTATTGCTTTGCATGAGACCTTTAAAGCTCAGTGTACCAATATATAGAAGGAATTTAATTTGAAACATTTAGCTGGTAAAGACGACTTCTGGTTCCTGCCTTTAGGCGGTTCAGGAGAAATAGGAATGAACTTAAACCTTTATGGTCACGATAAACAGTGGCTTATGGTTGATTTAGGAATTACTTTCCATGATCGCTTGGGGATTGAGATTCTTATGCCTGATCCTAGCTTTATTAGTGAGCAACGCAAAAATCTTGTTGGCCTTGTTTTAACGCACGCTCATGAGGATCACCTTGGTGCGATTCCTTATTTGTGGCCTTATCTTCGTTGCCCTATTTATGCTACTCCTTTTACAGCTTATGTTCTCAGGCAAAAACTTAAGGAAAAGCCTTGGGGATCCGAAGTTTCCATTACCGAAATCCCATTATCTGGGACTTTAACGGTTGGTAAATTTGAAATTGAATTTATTACTCTTACACATTCAATTCCTGAACCAAATGCATTGGCTATTACAACGCCACTTGGAACAGTAATGCACACTGGTGACTGGAAAATCGATAAACAGCCATTAGTTGGAAAAGCGACAGATCATGCGCGCCTTCAGCATTGGGGTGATAAAGGTGTGCTTGCGATGGTTTGTGATTCAACGAATGTCTTTAACGAGGCTGAATCTGGATCTGAAGAGGATGTCCGCACAAAATTAACTGAAGTCATTGGACGTTATAAAAAATCTCGCGTTGTTGTTGCTTGTTTTTCTTCAAATATTGCGCGCCTTGAAACAGCAGCATTGGCAGCGAAAGAGCATGGACGTTATGTTGCTCTCGTTGGAAGATCTCTTCATAAAATGGCGGAAGCAGCAAGACACAGTGGTTACTTAAAAACGGTCCCGAATTTCATCAGCGATGCTGAGGCTATGTCCATGCCAAAGGATAAGGTGCTGTTTATTACAACTGGATCGCAAGGTGAGCCACGCTCAGCACTTGCGCGCATTGCCAGTGGAAGCCATCCTGTTGTGAAATTAGATAAAAATGATGTTGCAATCTTTTCATCGCGCGTTATTCCAGGAAATGAAAAATCAATTTCTTTGCTCCAAAATAATTTGACTCATCAAGGCGTAGAAACGATCACTTCGAGTGAAGAAGATATTCACGTTTCAGGCCACCCAGGGCGTGCTGAGTTAAGGCAAATGTATGAATGGGTGCGCCCACAAATGCTTATTCCTGTTCATGGAGAAGCAAGACATTTGAAAGAGCAAAGCCTTCTTGGAAAAGCATCTGGCATTAAAGAAGTGGCTGTGCCTCAAAATGGTAGCTTAATAAGTCTGAAAGCTGGAGAGGCTCGCATTATCGATGCTGTACCTGCAGGAAGATGGGCCGTGGATGGAAACCGCTTAATCCCATTTGAAAGCCCGATTATTAAAGATCGTCTCAAGCTTTCTTTGAATGGTATGGTTGCTGTTACTTTAATTATAGATTCGGATAATCAATTGGCTCGCTCGCCTCATTTCGCCTTTCTTGGTTTAACTGAGTCAGGAGAAGATACAGATGATATACAAGAAATCATCGAGAAAGATATCGAGCGCGCCTTGACTGGACATTACAAAGATAGCAAAGCTCGAGATGAAGCTTTGCAGAAGATTATTCGAAAGACGATTTATACTGAGCTTGGAAAGAAGCCAATTATAGAACTTCATTGCATTGAGGTTGAGTAACGTTTTTTTTGGTTTGCTGCTGTTATTTTGCACTCTGTCTGCGTGCTATCCCTGGGATAGCACGGTCTGTTGTCAGTCTGATCCTTAATATCAATGTCTAAAAGTAAATCTTTAAGTATAGGTAGTTATTTTAAGTATATCTTTGGTGTCTGGATTCCCAATTTCGCGGAAATGACGATGAAGTTTTCTGCCTATATTTCTTTTTTATGTTTTTATTTGTGATTTTACGTTTTATTTTTCTTTCCGATGACCTTTGTTTCTTTTTAGATCTCCCGGATCTTTCAGTTGAAGTCCATGGGAAAAAAGTGTCTGCTGCGTTTCTTGAATTTTTGAGGTTCAAGTGGGTTGGAATGATTTAGCTCACCCAAAGCTGTGCCTGTCACCAAGTACACATAGGCTTCGACTTGATACTCTTCGATCTTCAAACTGTGGGTTCGTTGTTCTGCGGTCGCTCGCATTCTCAAGTACTTTTACGTACATGTCGAATACTCGCGCCAGATAAACCTGCCC
>CANFPP010000025.1 GCA_947449005.1 Holosporales bacterium
ATTTTTCCAACAGCGCGCTTATACGTTGCAAGCAACGACGCTTCTCTTTTTTGATATTTTTATTGTATATCGATTGATGTTTGTATTATATATCTACAAATGGCAATTTATCACTTCACCGTTAAGATTATTTCAAGAGCAGAGGCGAGAAACTCTGTGAATGCTGCTGCATATCGGCATGCTGCTAAAATGCACGATGAGCGAACAGGACAGACGTTTGATTATTCAAAAAAGAACGATGTGGTTCATCGAGAAATCTCGCTGCCGGAGAATGCACCGGAATGGGCAAAAGCACTTGCAGCTGCCGATTTAGATCCAACGCTTGCTTCAGAAAAACTTTGGAACGCTGTTGAACAATTTGAAAAACGTAAAGATGCTCAACTTTCAAGGGAAGCAGAGTTTGCTCTGCCTAATGAATTGAATCCTCTGCAAAGAGAAGCTTTAGCCAGAGACTTTATTGCCAAGAACTTTACCTCAAAAGGAATGCTTGCTGATTGGGTCATTCATAATCCTCTTGATAAGGAGACAGGTATTGAAAAACCGCATGTTCACGTCATGTTAACGATGCGAACTTTAAGAGAAAAACCAATTTTAGAGAAAGTCAAATCGGCGATGGGTTTATCTTCGCAAGAAATCTTTTTTGGAGAAAAAGTCCGAGAGTGGAATTCAAGATCTCTCATTCGAGGGCTGCGAAAAAACTGGGCCGATCTTGCCAATGAGCATCTCTCAAAAGCAGGCTTTGATGTCAGAATAGATCATCGGAATTATAAAGATCAAGGCGTAGAGTTTGTGCCGCAAGAAAAGCTCGGCAAAAATGTCAAAGAGATGGAACGAAAAGGTCTTGAGGTTGACCGCTTGAAGCAATTCAAAGAAAACAATCTTTATAACCTGAAGCTCATTCGCCAGAATCCTGAAATCGTTTTGGAGTATATAACACGCTATCAATCCACTTTTACACGGCAAGATATTGCGAAAGTTTTAAATCGTTATGTTGATGATGCTAATGAGTTTATTCGATTGCAAGCCAGGATAGAACTCTCTCCAAACCTTGTTGTCTTAACCGGAGAAAATCAAAAAGGTTCACAAAAACTAACAACGCAAGAAATGATAAAAGTTGAAAGCGAGATGACACATCTAGCCTCCAAACTTGCTAAAAAACATTCGTGTCCCCCTCACCTTTCCGGCACAGAACATTACCTGCAAGAGGCTCATAAAAAGTTTAAAGAGTTTGGTGGATTATCGAGTGATCAAGTCGCGGCTATTCGTCATCTTGTTGCAGGTGGACAATTAAAAGTTGTGGTTGGATATGCCGGGGCTGGGAAAACAACAGCCTTAGAAATTGCAAAAGAAATCTGGGGTTTTTCCAGTTATAAAGTTGTCGGAGCAGCGCCAACGGGTAGAGCCGCATCCAACTTAGAAATTGGCGGAATTGCTTCTAAAACTTTACACAAATGGGAACATGAGTGGAAGAACGGCAGAGAGCAACTTAACAACCGCAGTATTCTTGTTGTTGACGAGGCCGGCATGATTGATTCACGCAGAATAAATGCTCTGCTCCAAGAATCCTCAAAACAAGGATTTAAGGTTGTACTGGTTGGAGATCCGGAACAGCTAGCTCCGATTGAAGCCGGGGCTGCCGTTCGAGGTGTTATGGAACATGTTGGATTTGCCGAGCTCAACACCATTGTTCGGCAAAAAGAACAATGGCAACGAGACGCTACGCGCGATTTAGCCACCCGTCAGACAGAAAGAGCATTAGAAACGTATCATCAGCGGGGTCATACCTATTTATCTAGTGATGCAAAGCAGGTTCTTATTCAGGACTGGGCAAAGTATCAACAAGTGTCTAAGGATGAGGATGAGCATAAGGATCAATCGCCGCAGAATCAGCCCCCTTCTGTAAAAAGATCGGCGTTAATTCTGGCTTATACGAATAAGGATGTGGCGTCTCTGAATGAAATGGCCCGTCTTGAGTTTAGAAAGGACAGCAATCTGGTTGGCGCCGATCAAATTCTCACCATTACCAAAAAGATCAACCTTGAAACTCTAGATAACACTCAGATTCTCAAACAACCGACGTTAACAAGAGAAGACAGAGCGTTTGCGGTTGGCGAGAGAATCCTCTTTTTACAAAACGACTATGGATTAGATGTTCGCAATGGACAACTAGGAACAATTCTTGAAATCAATGAGGGGTTTCTAAAAGTTGAAAAAGAAGATGGCAAGACCTTAACTTTTGATATCGATACTTACGGGTACATTGATTATGGCTATGCCACCACCATTCACAAATCCCAAGCCACGACAGTTGACCAGACATTCTTTTATGCAAGCCCGTCTTTAGACCGACACCTGACTTATGTTGCTCTTACACGACATCGCGCTGATGTTCGAATATATGGAGATCAGTTTTTCAGCAAAGACGGCTTTATCAAAGCTCTTAGCCAAGAAAACACCAAAGAAATCAGTTTAGATTATCCAAAAGCCCAAGAAATGAGTTTAGAGATGAAAAAATCCTTTATGCAACGCCGAAACCTAACGGCAGCTTCGATTGTTGAAGCTTTCTATGGCTATGTTAAAAAAGCCTGGAATTATGGCAGGGAAGAAAAATCAATTCGCTTTGAGACTTTCGAAAAAGCAGAAGCGTTTCATGATGTTTCAACTGAAGCTCTCTTCAAGGTTAAGGCGCCTCATACGGAATGGGAGGAGATCGCAGAAGTTGATCTTGAGAAAATTGCCTCTGCTACTTACCAGCAAACCCAACTCCCTGCTGCTGTTAGTCCTTCTTCCGCTGCCACAGATGTTCAGCCTTTTGCTTCTGACTATTCGTCTCGTCCATCTTCTCCAGAAACCAGAGTTGCTGCTTCTATTGAACCAGAGGAGAGCTTAGGCTCTGCCAATGTGACAGAATCGAAAAAAGAAAATCTTGCCCCCGCTTTTTCTCGCTCTCTTGATTTTAATGAAATCAATGCAAGGCTGTCTTCACGAATGCCTGAACTCGTGCAGCATGTGTTTAAAGGACAACATTTGCAGATTAGAAAAAATACCATTCGTGTTGGCAAGAAAGGATCTATTGTTATTAATGTTGCCGGAGAGAAGCAAGGTCAGTGGTATAACTTTGAAGAAGGTGTTGGCGGCAATGCCTTAATCTTTTTAACTCACCATCTTAACATGACACCAAAAGATGCCGCTCTTTATGCTTCCAGCTTTATTGGAGATCTGCCTGAAAGAACGTTGGATACTACTCCAACCTTTAAACCTCAAGAATCTCCCAAAGACACTTCTGAAGCGCCAACTTGGACACCGTTGTTTCCTGTTCCTTCTTCTAAAGCCAATCCAGACTTAGAATCGAATTCTCATTTAAATTATGTGTTTAAGAATGGTGCTATTGAGACCATGCGATTTGCCTATCTTGATGAAAACAAAGACCTACTCGGCTATGTTGTTAGGATTGAAGATAGGGAGGGGAACAAGCAAACTCTCCCCCTCACCTATTGCCAAAATGAGAAAGGGCACATCTTTTGGAAATGGCAAGGCTTTGGAGAAAATAGGCCTCTATATGGATTAGATAAACTTGCAGACCATCCTGATAAGCCTGTTCTTATCGTAGAAGGTGAAAAGGCAGCAGATGCAGCACAAAAGCTTTTCTCTGATCATGTTGTAGTAACATGGTTAGGCGGTACGGGAGGCGTTAAGAAAGCTAACTTTGAGCCTCTTGCCGGCAAAGACATTACCATTTGGCCTGACAATGACGAAGCGGGCATAAAAGCTGCTTGTGAGGTTAAGGACATCATAGGCAAGTTAAATGAAAACAACGATAGAAAAACTTCAGTAGATATTGTTGATATTCCGCGTGATAGGCTCCCTCAAAAGTGGGATCTAGCAGATCCACTGCCTGAAGGTATCACCCTTCCGGAAATTCATAATTATGTTGTGAAGAGAAATAACGCATTAGCTGCAACAATGACAAACAATCAGTATAAACTCGAACAAGACGACCCTGCAATAAATCCTGATGAAAGCATGACCGTTAAGAAGACCCCGGAGCCAAATCTTGTAGAGCAATATATTATGCTAAAAGGTAAAAAAGAGGCTTTGCCTTTTATTACAAAATGCTCGTTTGACCAGAAGCAAGATTTTGTTAATTTCGGTAGACAGATGGAAAGTTTGGCCATGAAAATCTCTGAAGATCCTGGACTCATGAAAAAAGCTGAGGCTAGAGATGTTGCTGACCATATTAAAACTTATGCAGAAATTGGCAGAGAAGATATCGCGCGAACTCTCAGACACGAACAAAATGCGCAAAAGAAAGAGCAAGAGAGTTCAAAGCGCCCGGAAGAAGATCTTATAGAAACTTTCAGTGAACTCAAAAAACAGAGAGAGTCCCTCCCTTTTGTCACTCTTTGCACCCATGAACAAAAACAAGAAATCCTCTCTTTAAGCAGACAGATGGAAAAAATGGCAACAAAAATTGAGAGCACACCAGAACTCATGGAAAAAGCTATGTCTAAAGGAATCGCAGAACAAGTTAAAGATTACGCCAGCATGCATAAAGAAACACAATATAGAAGCCGAACGAGATCTCACGATAGAGGTCGAGGGATGAGTTTCTTCTAGAATTTTTGAAGTGTTTTAATCTATCAGGATTTCTTGAATATATTTTGGAAAAATGAAACAAAGACAATCCGAGATTTGGAAACATATGGCTGTTTATCTTTCGCGTTCAACCCTCAGCTCATGGGTCCTGCAGGTTGGTACGCTCCTGCAACCGATGACATCTCTATTACGTTCACACATAATTCAAAGCGGATATGTGCGAGCCGATGAGACAACTACACAAGTGCTAAAAGAACCGGGGCGCATTTCAACAGCACAGTCGTATATGTGGATGTATATGACAGGAAATCACTTTTTGCCGGCGGATTGTGTACGAATATCAGCCCACACGGTGCCAACGTTAAGCTCATAAAAATTATAATTTAAAATTCTTGATATAGCTTTGCATCCAATCGAGTGCTTTCTTGGATTTAGAATCTGGTTCTTCTTGCTCTAATGCGTCTTGCCATTCTTTCTGGGGTAATTTTAAATGCTCAGATAGATTTATTCTTTTTAATCTATGCACATTCTCTCTAAAAGGTTCAGAACCAAATAATCTTCTAAAATCGCAATGGTCCAATTTTTTTGTAGCGTTTGGGTTGATAAAATACAGTGATTCTTTTCTAGGGAGGTTTCCATCCATCAAATTAAAAGGATTAAGGTTAAAAGAAACAAGGACACCATTAACATTTGTTCTTTTACTAAAAAAGGATTGGGAAATCCTATTTTCATTTTTGAGAGTTTCACACAATATTGCATCGTTGACGATGCTTTCACTAATTTTATCGCTTAGAAGATTAAGGACAATTATGTATGGTTTATTCAAACCTCCATACTTTTTAGCTTTGTCATCAAGAGCTTTCTTGATCTCAGTTAAAAAATCACTGACATTCTCAATTTTTGTATCTGGATCAAATTCTTTGATTTTGAAGTTTTTGCTATAGCACTGAACTTTTGAATTATTGAAAGCAGCAATTATTCCATTTTCACTTTTTCTTGGTTCTAAAACTTCTATAGCTAAAAGAGTTAGTGTCCAGTTATTAAATTCTTTTGTAAACTCAACATCATTAGGATTTTTAATCCATTGATGTATCTCACTTAGTACCTCTTTATTTAAGTCATTTGCGAAAGGAATACCATGCCAGCTAAAATTTATAGCGTATTTTGATGATTTAATTTTGTTATTAATTTTATCAATAATGAGATTAATAGCAATTTTTCTTCCCTCGTTGAACTCTTTTTCGGATATTGTCGTAACTTCAACATAAAATTCCTCTCCAGCGGGTGTTTTTACTATAAAATCAGGCCTTGTCCCGTTGCAAAGCTCTTCTTCTGCGATAATTTCATTATTGAAATTCTTTAATAAAATAAATATAAACAGTTCTGTAAAGGCACCTAAGAACTGCATATTGTCTTGCTTCCGCAATCGTGCTAATAAGTCATTCTTCTTTTTATTACAGCTTACCACTGAAGAATAGGTATCAAACCATTTTTCAATCAAATTTCTTAAAATTGAAGCCATAGAACGCTTTGAATCTCTCAAATACTCGTAACTGCTCTCATCTTGATTTGCTAATCTATGACCAATTTGTCTAGAGGGTTCTTCAAAAACTCTCATTATTTAATACCACTTATTAGGCTCCGCGCATCGGAACAATAAAAAAATTTAAGCTATTTTGATAACCAGTTGATTCCCAAAATAATTCAGCAATGAATTTTCTTAATCAATTAATATAAGGAAATATTTCTATTTTTTTCAACATAATGATGTTCTTTTTCTAGTTTCATTAATTCGATAACTTGTTCAATTTAGGCTATCTTGTGTTTAAAATCGGGATTAACTTTTTAATTTAACGAACATCAAATCCCATAGGCACAGTTTGATCAGTGGTGTCATTAATATCTCTAATTACACCCACCTTTTCAAGTTCTAAACTCCAATCTAAAAGTTTATTTCTAACCTTATTTAATATACTAACAAATGCAGAATTATCTAAATGAAGCCCGTAATTATGATTGCCGAAAGCTTGGATAAGATTATTATTCATTTCAAATGGATAAGGAATCCACACCCCAATATTTCCTTGGTTGAGTTGATTTTCAATGCAACTGATATCTAAACGGATTATTGCACTAGAATATGTTTTTAAATCCTCGTCATTCTCAAAAACAATAGGGTACCATCCATGATAAGGGTTATAATATTTTGGTGACCCTATTAACTGCCTATATGATGGGATTTCTTCAGAAGGTATATTTTCATATCCACTTAATTCATGCTCAATCCACTCAAGATCTACTATTTGATTTAATTTAGTCGCTATCACTTTGGCTCTTCTAAGTAGACTTTCTACAGAAACATTGTTTTCTATAGCATCTTTTTGCAACTGCATAACCATGGGTAGTCCTTTGTTCATCATTTTATAGACTTTCTTCTTTTGGAATTCGCTCTGTGCTTATTGTCTAAGCTATCTCTTAATTAAAATCAATACAAATATGATGATTGTGTTAAAATTTTTGGAATGAAAGATAATATATATAATGTTCCAATCTATGATTCCAACTTATTTACAAATATATTCAACAACGAAAGGCCTTTTTCCATACTATTATTTCCCATCTCTATATTTTGCCCAACGTTTTAAAGCTGTTTCTCTTTTTATCTTTTTGGCACACTCAGGACACCCATGACCATGAGATCGTGTCAGGATAAGAGATTGGTATTCATGCCCTTGAGAGCATAACCACCAGATCTTTATTTTTTTTGAACCCCTAGTAAAATCATTAGGAGTCCAATTACCATTTTTAGTAGGATGCCATTCTGCTGCTAATTGAGGATTAATGATTGCGAGAGAAGTTGATAAATGCACTTTTCTACCAGAACATACTGGACATCCATTACCCCTGTTTCTTGAATCAATAGAAGCGTTCCATTCATGATCATGATTTTTAGAACATTGCCACCAAACATTTTTTTTACTTCCACTTGTAAAATCGTCTGGAGTTAAATCTTCATTTTTAATGGGATGCCACTCTGTTGCTAGTTGAGGATTTTTTGTAGATAATGAATTATCATTACACACTCTTTTTCCTGAGCAATAGGGGCAGCCAATCTTTGCTCTATGCCTACTATCAATTGTAGATTTCCATTCATGAATAGGATTTTTAGAACATTGCCACCATACTTTTTTATTAGAGCCAGAAACAACTTGTTCCGCTGTTAATCCTTTGTTTTTAATAGGATGCCATTCTGTTGCCAATTGAGGGTTAATCGTTGCTAAACAGTTATTTATATCAACAGATTTATTTACGCAGTAAGGACAGCCCTGTCCATTAGCTCTAGAATAAATTTTAGTTTGCCATTCATGGTCTGGATTTTTACTACATTGCCACCAGACAAGTTTACCGGATTTCAAAGAAAAATGTTCGGGCTGGAAATTGCCATTTTTAGTGGGATGCCACTCTTTTGCAAGGTCAGGGCTCTTCTCTTCAAAATTTCCAAGTGTATATTTTCCTGGGAGAGTTTTTCTATTTTTGAGATATTCTTTATTATTTTGAAAAGTAGTTTTATTTAAGTAATCCTGAATTTTTTCTTTTATTTTTGGAGTTAGTGATTGCGTATTATCGTACTTATGGTCAATCCATCGAAGAACTTCTTTAACCTTCTCAAACTCGAGTTTTTTACAGTTAAAAAAAATATTGTGCTTAGATATTTTAGGAAGTTTTTCCCCACGTAACCGCAGCACAGTATAATTCTTTTGCTCAAATAATTCGGTCTTTTTTATATCCCTCTTTAGGGCTTTATCTCCTTCATGATAATAACTCCCGTCAATCTCTATAACTAATCCAGAATCTTCTCCAAGTTCTGCAATCAAAATATCAGCTTCTTTTCCAGCTATCTTTTCTTTATGTTTAAGATTTGGGAAAAAAAATTGCAGTTCAGCAGCAAGTCTATATTCTGCGTCTGATGCTTGAGAATAACAATGAGGGCAATCTGTCCCTTTTCTTTTTTCATTACCTCTGCGCTCACAAATTTTTGCTTTCCATTCATGACTCGTATTTGACGAACATTGCCACCAAACTTCGCAGGAACTGCCAGCAGTGATGGTAGTCGTTGTTAATTTTTCATGGGTTTTTGGATGCTTTAATTCTTCATTTTTAGCGGAATGCCATTCTGCAGCAAGTTGAGGATGAGTTGTTTGTAAACAATTTTCATGATTTGTTTTACGATTTGAGCAATAAGGACATTTAGAGCCTTTAACTTTACTTCTATTAGCTACCGTAGCTTGCCATTCATGATTTGGACTTGTGCTACACTGCCACCAAACTTTTTTATTACTGCTACTCGTCAAATCATCCAGTGTTAAATCGCCATTTTTAGTAGGATGCCATTCTGTGGCTAATTGAGAATAGATGAGAGATAATTTCTTAGTTTTATTCAACAAAATTGCTGTCATTTTTTCCAGTCCCATGGATGTAGGAGTTGCGCAATCCAATTCAGACTCGTTTGCGTATAAAATTGGTAATGCTCAAGAAAGTTTATATGTGTCCAAGCCGTAGGTAATAAATTTGCGATATACGCGTTCTCCTTCTATCTTATGCACAGAATAAAATAAAGTGACAATCGGAGAACTATACCTAATTCAAATAATGTTCACTTTATTTCTCTGTCTTTTAACAACTTTGGCATGCGGAATTCCAAGATGACTATGACTCGACACTTTCTGGCTCCGGAGCTGCGGGTTTTGCTCCTGCATGGCCTTAAGAGGGGTCCCAAGCGCTTATTGCTGACTATGGCGCCTGAGTCTACGACAGATAGTCGATCATAAAACAACCTGAAGGTTAGAGGGAAGGTTCCATCATAAAGCTCTATCTGCCCATCCTCATAATCATGAATGGTGATTCTCTTTCTGCGCAGTTTACGGTTTTGAGCGGATTTAAAGGAACGCTTCAATAGTGGTTACATGCTGTAACAGATTCAGATGATATAATCAGTGCAGGGTGTTGGGCACATGCGAGTCGTAAATTCCACGATGTGTGGGGGGTGTTAAAAAAAGACGGAGCAGCATCGAAAGCACTCGAAATCATTGATAGATTATACGATCTAGAGCGGCGGCTTAAGGAGCAAACTCTAAGTCCTGATGATATTAAAGCCCATCGACAAGCAATATCAAAACCTATTTTAGAAGCGTTTCAAACGTGGTTGATAAGCATCAAACCGAAAGTGCCTCCCAAAAGCCCACTCGCAAAAGCAAGCAATTACATACACACTCAGTGGAAACCCTTAACACGCTACCTTGCTGACGGACAACTTTCAATTGATAATAATGCAGCCGAGCGTCAGATTAGACCTTTTGCGATTGGGCGAAAAAACTGGTTATTTATAAATAACATCGTTGGCTTAACTGATTTTGTAACAAATATTGTCGTGATATAGATTTAGGAGATGAACATCCTGAATTTGGGAAGAAATAAGCGGTTAGGAATGAGGTGGATCAGCTTTTTTAGCAGAAGGTGGGTCAATTTACATTAGTGTCAAGGCTAAATTGAAGTACAATTTAAAAAATTAATTAGTAATTAACTTTTTTATGATAATTAAATATAATGTCCCTATGGGTGTCTATGGAACTCCATAGAACACAACAGAAAAAGGATAGTAAGCCATGAATAAACTTAAAGCTTCTGCGTTACGTTATGAAAAGGATTTTTATGGATGGACTATAGCAAGTGCTAATTTGTTAAGAAATCGTAAGTTTGATGAATTAGATATAAATAATTTAGTTGAGGAAATTGAGAGTATGGGCAGAAGTGAAAAACGTGGATTAGTTAGTCATCTTGCTGTTCTTATCGCTCATCTTCTTAAATGGCAATATCAACCTGGCTTTAGAACTCGAAGTGACGGTACAATTAATCGTAGCTGGCAATTAACAATTAAAAATCAAAGAAGTGATGTTAGAGAATTATTAGACGAAAATCCAAGCTTAGAGCCGAAAATACTTGAGTTAATAAAAAGAAGTTATTCTAAAGCACTTATTAAAGTTGAAGAAGAAACAGGATTACATATAGAGAGCTTTCCACCTGAATGTCCTTATACACCTGAAGAATGTTTAAATGATGAGTTTTATCCAAATTAACTGAAGAAACTGCCAAGCTTTAAAAAAAGTATGCAAAGCAAAAGGATAAACAAGCGAAAAATATGCATGCATTGCTGAAATGAACTTAAGAGTGTCTTAAAAAAGTAATAGTTTTGTATTTGGACATCAATATATCAAGTTAGGGGAAGTGATATCCTATGTGCAATCAATAGATTTTTGTGTGTCCATGAAAATTTATCACAACCTGATAAAGATCAGGAGAGTGTGTCCCTATTAGTTCTTGGCAACGATTTTCGGGATAAAACTCTATCCCATCCAGATATAATTCGGGTAAAACTTCCCATCTTTCTAACAACAGATCATGAGATAGATCGGAGATACAGTTATCCTATAATTTTTTTAATCAGCGCTTCAATTATAAACCCAATAATTATTCCTATTGCTGTTCCTGATTTTCCTATAAATATTTTCCATTGATTTCTATCTATTTTTTCAACAATTAGATTGATATTAGTTTTTGTTGTGTCATCGCTAGATAACAGCTTTTGAAGGATGGTAGCGATTGTCTCGCTTATCGTGGTAGATTCTTTTATATTTGAATTTAAAGTTTGCACTATATTTTCTGGTCCAAATTTTCTCTCTAAAGTGCTTAATCTTTTTTCTATTCCTTGAAGATCTTTGGCGTGCTCATCTACAGTCTTGACAATATCTTGAGCCTTAAAATCTTGGTTTGTTTTAGTAGCCATTCTCAAACTTTCTCTATTAAATCATCCATAGGTTCAAATCTTTCAGTTTTTCCGTCTTTCTTTTCGTGAAAAAGTTTTCCATCTTCGGAAATTGTAAGAACTGCTAAGCCAAAACGTAAAACACCTTCTAAGTCTTTGAAGTGCCATTTGTCCTTAATATCATTAAGAGCTTTTAAGTCGCCATTATTGAATTCTACTTGTAGTAAAACACCATCTTCATGTTTTATGATTTTAGTCGCCATTTTTTATATCCATTTGTTTGTCTCTCTAAATCATTGTAAGGAAAATAAATTAAAAAAGCAATTTATTGAAGATTATTGTGCATTGTTACCATTAAGTGTCCCATGAGAATAACTTTAAGAAATCAGTATGGCCAGAAAATGAGGGGTGAGATTCGAACCCACGGAGAGCTCACACCCTCGCCGGTTTTCAAGGCTTCCGACGGTTTTTCAGCGGGAATTACTGACTTCTTCATACATTTTTGCAAGCATAAATTACAAAGAGAAAAAATTCTGCTATCAGACTTTATTCTTAATGTGATTTAGTTGCTACAATCACATCCCCATCAAAAAATGTGCTAAAAATGTCTTTATCAGCATGAGAAATATTAACAACCCCATGTTCTTCGTTTAACTGTTCTTCATGCATTTTAATGAGTTTAATCAAATGAAGATACTTCTCTCTTACTTTTTCTAAAAGGAGATGAATGGAGGTTTTTGTTTTTAAATTACTATCACCAGCGCTATAAAGCAGCTTGCAGTTCTCTACAAACTTTTTAGAGAGAGAACCCTCTACTTCTTGCATCATTCGCTCATATAAACTTTCAAATCTTTCAGGGTGTTTATATTGTTCACCTACAACACTTTCATCATAGACGAAACGTAAAGCATCTTTAATTGCATTAGGCGAAATAGAGTGATGCAAACTTAACTTCGTGTTAATGATATGTGCCTCTGAGTCAAGAACATCAAAATTACACCCAAATGTACTTGTCAACATTTGGCAAGATATAAAGGCTATTCCCAATGCTTTCCAAATCATTTTTTCCTCTTTGGTTTTTAGTAAGTAAGATGACTATTTAACAAAGTATACGGCAATCCAACCGAAAAATCCACCACATCCGTATCTCCAAAATTAAATAAATAATCAAATAAAGAAAGAGAATCCTCTTCTATTTGATCCGGGTCTTTTAAAAACCTTCCTTGCTTAGCAACGTCTAACCCCATCTTTTTTAAAAATCTTTCAGCAACATCTCTAATTGCTCTCACTTCAACAATAGCTTCCCCACAAAGCCTTTCTTCTGGTGATAAAGGCATTTTAAAATATCCCATTGCATTCGTAGAATCTAAAAGCAATGGGGGAGAGAGAACATCATACGCCCAGCCCATTTCCCCAACTTCATCTAAAGAGATTATGTACCGAGTTGTTTCAGGAGTTTCTACACTCTCAACTCCTCGCTTATAGTAGTCTTTTAAAGAATCAACGCCTAACAATCCGCCAAGTGTTGCTCCTGCTTTAAAATTTCTAATCATTGTTGTATTTATAACGCCATGTTCCAATAAACAAGTGAGGATATCCCTATTTTGTGCAACAAAGCTTTCTTCTAATAAGGGCATTAATGCTCCTTGAAAAGGCACCATCGCGCCTGTTTCAGGCTGGAATATCTGTTCTGCATAATTCGTTCTATCAAATAGTTTTGAGAGTTTTCTCCTCACAAAAAATGAATTCTTTGACATCATTGAATTAAACATCATGCCATAAGACTCATGAGGTTTCTTGATTTCATGCCACATAAGCGAAAAAGGTCGACGTGACATAAGAGCCAACTTTGCTTTGATATCTACTTGCTGATATTTTTTCAAAAACTCAGCAGTTTCTGACAATAGGTTGGTATCATCAGCGTCTTGATCAGGAGTCATGGCGACAAGAGTTAAAGCATGCAAAAATATTAATCCTGATAATTTCTTCTTGGTGTAGCCCTGAATTATTTTACTAAACATACTCCCATCACCCTCTTTCATCGCCCCTTTAAGAAACTCAATACCAGGAAGGCTTGAAGAAAAGGGAATTGTATAATTAGGATTATCAAAGCCAAATAAACCAAAATATAAGGGAATCGTAAACTCTAAAGGATGCTGAATGGTAGCTTGAGGGTTAAATCCAGGAATCCAAACAGGTGAAGGTTTTTTAAGAGCTCTTTGAGCTACTGTATGCATGAGCTCAGCAAAGTCTAAAGCGCAGCCATTTTCTCCCAACCTTCCTTGAATGTCATGTGTCCATTGTTCAAATGTTACGTCTTCTTGTGAGTTCAATAAATCGACAAGTGCTTTAAAAGAGAGAGAAATACTCTGAATAGATTTTTTTAGTAAGAATTTTTGATTATAGGCGAAAGGTCGGGTAACAAATTCAATATCATTTGTGTCAATAACCAGATCCCAAAGTGTTTCCCCCGTTTCTAAATTCTTTACAGAAAATATTGGTTTTTTCTGAACCAAACTATTGTTTAGAGCCCACTCACAAAGTGCGTTCACCTCTTGAAACTCAAATCCAAGTTTGAAAGGCATTTCAGGTTGTATGTCTGTTGTTGAAGCAGCACTTGTTTCCTCAATTTCTTCAACAGAGCTAGAGTTTGCCTGAATTACAAAAAACGAGCAAAGTAACAACACAATAAGGACCCTGATGACAATAACAGGAGCATAAAAAGAGAGTTTATTTATTTTAAAGAGCATAGGGTAAAATTCATATTTTGTTATTTTACATAAAACTATAGAGCATATTTATTAACAAATCACAAACAAAACCAATTAAAAGACTAAAGACCCAAACAAGAATCGCAAGAGCTCATTCAATCAATAACGATACATATGCTGAAAAAAATCGTAACTCACATAACTCTCAATCCTTATGCAAAATGTTATCCGAAAACCTGCCTTTGTAATGAGGATGGGTGAGATAGGTTAAACGTTGCAGCAATATAGGATTTTCGCCGCGCAGAAAAGCAATCAGAACTTTGGAATCTAACCTTCTGACCTCATCGGGGTTTAACAGAGATCTTCCCGTTTCAGAATAAGAGGACGTTGTTGAATCACTAGTCACGGCAAACGATCCAAACTTTTTGTTTTCTTGCTTGGATTGCCCTTTATTCTCGCTATGGCTTTGAACCGTCATTTTGCCTAAAGACGTAGAAACCAACTCTGCCGTTTTTAAATCCGTTGTTCCAAAAAATACCGAGAGATGACTCGAGAGAAAAGAATCACAGGTTTGCGGATAAACCGCTCTCAATAACCCAATGGTCTGACTAATAACCATGAGGCTCACGCCATATCCGCGGCCATAGACCAGCGCATTTTCAATCTGAGGCATCCAACCTAAAGCCGGCATTTCATCTAACAACATCAACAGTGGTTTTGAAGAGCGCCGTCCTCTCGCTCTTTGCAAAACCATAAACGTTGCCCCGATCACTAGCCTTAATACACGACTCTGGGTTGCTAACTTTTCTGAGGGAATGCAGAGATAAAGATCTGCCATTCCTAAAACAAGTTCAGTTAAACTAAACGTTGATTTTCTTAAAGAGCGACGCACTTCCGGGCTGTCTAAAAACCGCAATTCAACGCGTGCCGAGTTTTTGGTTGCAGAGAGTTCTCTGCTTTCCGTACTTAAAAATCCATTTGCCAATCTTGCAGCAGCTCCATAAGCGATCTTGCTTTTACTAAGCTCTTTGAAAAGCTGTGTCAGATCGTCATCCGGCTCACACAAAGCATCATAGACTGTTCCTAAATGTTTATCTTCTTTAGCTATGTTTTCTGATCCAACAACATGCAAGATTAAACATTGAATCATTGCTGCAGCTTGACTGGCAAAGTATTGCGTCCCACCGGATTCATGCGCAGGCACAGGACAGAGTAAACTTGCTAACGTTGCCGAATCATCAACAATTGACTCTTGGGTTGGATCTAAAAGATCAAGCACATTAAAAGTCGCTGAACTTTTTCCATCCGTAATTCGAAACGGGTCGACAGCATAAACAGTGCGGCCCTTTCGGCGTCTTGCTTGCGCTGTCACCGCATAATTTTCGCCTTTAATATCGGTAACAAGAACTGAGCCAGAATAATCCAACAGCGTTGGAATAACAATTCCAACCCCCTTTCCGGCTCCACTTGGCGCAATCACAACACTATGGTCTACCTTTAAACGCAAAATCTCTTTGGCTGTTGTTTTACTGATTTGAGCCGTCAATCTTTCTAGGGAGACATCAGAGGATTTAGCAACAATTCCGCCAATTGGAAATCCGTCCGGATGGCCCAGTTGACGCAACCGTTTCTTTGAGCAGAGCTGAGCACTGCCATGCGTTGTGCTGGCATCAACTGTGTTCATCAATCGACCCAAAGAGCCTGGAAGTAACGCGTGTTTATGAATGGCAATGACCATATATCTGAGAAGGACTAAACTGAATAACACGGTCAGGAATTCAAAAACGGGAAGATTGAGTAAATAGGCCATGAATCGATTATAGGTCGTCACTCGATACGTCTGATCGGTCCAAATCAGCCCAGAAACATACGGCACTCTCGCATAAGAGAGGATGATTAGATTATAAAGAATAACTCCATTGGTATAAAGGCTTAGCAGAACGCTGCCATAAAAGGTCGGCCTTAGGTGTTGGAGTTGATACGAGAGACCAAAAGCTATCAGCAAAACCAGAAGAGAAACCCCTTCCATCAGATATAAATAGGAGATCTTTGGTAAAAGGTTTTGAAGGCACGGCATTCCAATTTCTAGAAAACCGTAGCCGATGACGCACGGAATGATAAAAAGCAAGATCTTTATGAGAAAACAGGTGAGAAGAGAATCTGTCATGTTGAATTTTTCCTCCAGTTGAAGATTGAATTGTTAAAGATTTAGCTATTTTGATTAAATAAGGGCCGCTGTATTCTGATTTGCGCGAATGATAAGCCGCTACAGCTTTGGCCCAAGTTCCAAACTCTTGATACAGAGATTTTAAAAACCGAGCCGCATAGCGAATATTGTACTCCGGACTCAAAAGATCTTTGGGGCTGTCAAAGTTCTTTTGATGCGATTTCCAGTTAATTTGTAAACATCCAATGTCTAAGTTGGTTTGTCCTTGCTGAATTTGCGCTTCAACATAGGTCCAAGCTTCTGACGCTGTTGTAAACTTTAAACTTTTGCCAGCATGGTTTAAAACATAAGGCTCAAAGCGACTCTCAACGTCGGCCATAGCCAATAAGATCGTCGTTGGAATACCAACTTCAGCCGCTATTGACAGAATAAGACGTTTACAGTTTTGGTTTGCCCAAGCTGCAGAGGTGCCAAATCCTAAACCAAGACTCAAACACATCCCGGCACTCAAGAGTTTTAATGAGATAAGCCGCGATCGATACATACTGTTGTTACCTTAAAGTTTTCTGCTGATTGTTCTTGAAGTTTTTGAGCTGCGGCTTCACAAGTTCTCTCACTGGCAAAAGGGAGCGTTTGCACGCTCACTTGCCCGGCAGAGGTTACAATAATGAAAATGAGGATATACATTTGTTTTTCTCTCCTCCTCTATCCCAACAACCAGCTCATACCAATAACCCCTAAGAGAAAAGGAGACGTTAGAGTCCCGATCACACTAAAAATAATACCAAAACTTGCCAGCATCTTGTTTGTTAGGTCTTTTTTGAAAAACGCTAAAATACTGCACAAAAGAGCTAAAGGGACAAAAAGAAAGGCCAATACAAAGATTGAAAGAAACCCAAATATAATGCCCAGAATGCCGAGCGTTTTGGGAGGTTGGATTTGAATAAGAATCTGAGGTGTTTTGTTCTGTAGAGTCATCATTTTTTTCCTTTTATTTTATAATAAGTTTGTTTACGAGCTAGACGAATGCTTAGAGGCATTCGAAGGTAAAAATGTCTGGAGCTTATTCAACTGGGGTTGCCAGACTTCAACCACTCGCCGTTTAAAAGTAGACTCTTCTTTGACTTTTTGGTCTTGGACTTTTTGGATCTGGATCACCCAGTCAACGGTTTTCTGTAAATACGTGGAGATCCCTGGAACGTTTCGACCACTGAGTTGAACTTTGGTTGGAATTGTTTCGGTTAAGGCTAGCTGACAAGAATTTGAGTGGACCGTTGTCATAAAACCTCGATGCCCGGTGTCTAACAAACTAATCAAGGCAAACGTATTGGCAATGGAAAGCTCGCCGGCCACGATAATATCAGGACGACTGCGCATTAAATGATCTATCACTTGCGGCCAGCCGGTAATGGGATTCTTTTCATTGCGGCTGACAATATAAGAAACGTGATTGTGATGCGGAACATTGATCTCTCGCGTATCCTCAACTGTTAACACACGTTTTGATAAGGGAATGTGCTGAATCAAAAGATTGAGAAAAGTTGTTTTACCAGAACTGGTGCCACCCGAAATCACAATCGACTGGCCCTCCTCTACGGCTGTAATCAACTCTTGTTTAAGAGCGCCAACAACGCCAAAGTCCTCGAACGCAACAGATAGTTTGCGGTTCAAGCGAATCGATACCGAAAGCTCTGAATCAACGGATTTGCCAACCATCGCTTCAAACCGATGTCCACCCGGCAATCGCGTTGAAATCCGCGGTTGGGTTATTGGATCAAACACCACACCATCCCGGTTACCAAGAACGTAACAAAGCTTGGTCCAATAATCGAGCGTCAGTAATGGCGCCTCATAGAACTCATAACCGTGCGTATTTTCTAAGGCAACCTCTCTTGGTCGCATGGCTGAAAGCTCAACCAAATCATTTGAAACAAGAAACTTCTCTAAAGGCTCTAGTTTTGCCGTAATGACCGGATCATTTTTCATCAAACACCTTTCTTTCATTTTCTCAATCTGCCCCTACAAAACATCTTCTCATTGTCACTACCAATGCTTATTGCCAACATGGCCCGCTCCTCGACTACTTGGCCCCTGCTTAGCTGCCCAGTTTGCCCGTTCATCTGTATAGGCGTGGCTTTGATCACATCGTTGATGAAGCTGATTAATTTGGTCTTGAAACGAATCAATCGCCGGAAGACGTTTTTGGATTTCCTCTAAAGCTTGCAGGGCTGCGGCAATTTCATACTTTGATTGCATCGCTTGTAAAAACGCTTTATTGCTCTCTTGTTGAGCCTGAGTGCTGGCTCTTTTCGCTTCTGCGCTCTCTTTGTTGGCAGTTGCCGCTTGTTTTAAGCTTTCATGATGACTGCGGCAATCTGTCAGGCCCGTCACTGTGTAGGTTCCGGTTGGCGTCCAAGGCGTATACTCAACGGTTCCTCGTTTAAGGGTGAGTTTGGTTCGTTTATAGTCTTGAACTTTGTTCCAGATCCACACTTTTAAAGGATCACGGCTATAAGCAAAGCCGCAATTAACCGGATGATCAATCTCAATAAGAACGCCCGCTTGGGTTGGTTGATGGGTTGAGAGGATACCTTTATCAAACTTGGTTCTCGATTCCTCTGTACGTGTACATGTATCAACCGGCCCCTCTTCACCAGCAGCCTCATAAACAACAAACTCGCTGCCGTCGGGCCGATGATAAACGAAGCGTTTGCGCTTTGGCGTATACTCAAAACAATGATCTCGAATAACCGCTTGATCGGCTAAAAGTTCGGTTGTTGTCTCATAAAGTGAATAAGGTTCTTTTTTAGAAGCTTGAACTTGCGTTGGCACCACAATCACCCATTCCTTATCTACCCCCTCAAAGCCAATTTCTGTCTTAAGCAAAGATTCAAAGCGATCATCGTGATGCTCAAACCCTTTTAAAATTTCTTTATGCTCAAACGATTCGTATGAGGCAACACACGGCGTCACAAACTTGGGTTGATTGCCATAGCGATGATCGGGGTAGAAATAGCGAACTTTTAAGAATGAATAGCCACTCTCTTTATCATGCTGATATTGATCGCCCGCGCAGGCATGTGAACTCGCTTGCAAGGCCTTGTCATCGCCCTCGGGGGCACAAGGAGACACATAGATTTTCTCTCCGTTTTCACTTTCAACAAACCGCTTGGATTGCGGTGTATAGCGCCGACTTGACGGGTCCACTAACGGCTTACACGCCTCAAACTGATGGTCTACCCAAATGCCCGTCTCTTGACACGGCGCCGCTTCGGTTTCAACGCCGCCCACAAAGAACACAAATCTCTCTTGAAACATCGAACGATTGTTCAAAAAATCATGGCCCATAGGACAGCCTTGCTGTTTTGCCAGCAAGGGCAGAGGAACTCCTTTTAGACTAGAGCGACATTTTTGAACCACGATCCGCTGTTTTGTGCGATTATAATAGACCAATTCACTTTGCGCTGTTGCCGTTTTAGCGCCTAAATCGATTGCATAAACGCACGTGCTCGGTTCTTCCCGCAGAGCAAAGGGATGGTTTTCATCAGCTTGAAGATCGCCAAGGTTTGATCGCACTTTCTCTTGATCAAGCCAATAGGATCTGTAGGTTGCATACGCAAAGCCAAAGTTAACCTCTCCCTCGAGAATTTCTTTTGGCGGCGATTCCGGCGCAATCTTATCTTCACAGTCCAAACAACTGTAATCTTTTTGAATTAAAAACCGCTTATTGGTATCGGCGCAGTCTTGTTCATCAATTTTGACTCCATCTGCAAAGGTTTGCGTTTGAGCTTGAAGAATCACTTGTTTAAATTGCCAATCAAGCCGCAGACTGCAAGCATCATAATTGAGTTTGACCTCAATTTTAGGGATTTTAACACCCTCTCCCGCCTCTTCTGCATCTTCTCTTTCGCCCAGTGGAAATTCAAAATCCTCAGATTCATCTTCGCTCTCACTATCTTCACCAAACAAGTTGGTTGGCGTTCCCCTAGTTCGGCTAAAATTTGCTTTTTTTGATCGAGCTTTATCGGAGTTTCCAGAAGAAAAAGGCGTAGAATAGTGAGGTTTAGACGTTCCGGCAGCAGAAGACGGTGAGGACGGCACATTCACAAAGATTGGCGTTTCCGTTTTAGAAGATCGTGGTGACTGGTAAGAAGAACTACCTGAAAAGAAACCACCCGCGCCAGAATATCGATTGCTCGAGGAACGATCAGAACTTGAAGCAGAACCCTCATCAGAATCCTTTGAACCCGGAGAGGTATACCCTGAAGAGGAGGCTGAATCCTCATTACCTGAGAAAGTTTTTGGGGGTGAAGTTTCTTCATTTCTTCTGGATTGTGGCAAAGATTTATCAGGTTTGACTGACCCGGAAATTCCTTGATGAACAGAGATAGGTGTTCTTTGGTGTGATTTTTTAGAGGAAACTTGAGGTTGCGAGGACGTGAATGTTCCCGGCACAACTGTTGGCGGCATAACTTTAAATCCCTGACGCTGGGCTCGAATCAAAAGACTTCGGGCCGCTGCCAATAAGCCTTCAACATCGCCTTTTGCTTCAATGGGTGTCCCCGATTGCACGCCTTCTGCTTTTTGCACAAAGGCCGATTGTAACGGTTTTTTAATCGGCTCTTTTAAAGAATTTATGCGGGGAAGTTGCACGCCTCTCGCCGCTTGTTCTAATGATGGTTCGGCATCTAACGTCACCTCTGTCCAGATAATTTGTGTCATCGGAGAGGTAGCGTCTTTAACGCGTTTTTTCCGGCCCAGAACCTTAACTGATTTTAAAGCTTCGTTTTTAGGATCCTTTAAAATATCACCCAAGTTTGAAGTAATCATCTCTTCCTCAAAAGCATGCTTTTGCGGTGAAATCGACTCTAACAATTTTAACGTTACTCTTTGCAAAGGCGAGCTTTTGCCGACCGCCAATACAGGCCCCCCATCCATGTAAAACAATAAAGAGAGGAAAACAATGATTTTCATGCAGCAGGATATCCTTTCTGTTCCCGGTTAGGGTCTCTCTTCTGTTCTAGCACTTGTTGGCTTTGTTGATTTTTAAGCAGCTCACTTTTTGAGATTGGTTCTCTCAGCCAAATGTCAGTTTGCGGGCGAATGTGAATCAGTGTGCCTTTCTCAATCGTTAGCAAAGGCGCTAAATCAATGTTTTGATCTAAGACTTTAGCCGTAACCTCGCCCATATTTTGCGA
Source organism: Holosporales bacterium (assembly GCA_947449005.1). Classification (GTDB taxonomy): domain Bacteria; phylum Pseudomonadota; class Alphaproteobacteria; order Paracaedibacterales; family CANFPP01; genus CANFPP01. Next base: position 21,493 of record CANFPP010000025.1, read on the forward strand.
TAGGTTTTGCGCTCCTTGAGATACAATTGGGTTTGAGCTAACATTTGTGCCGGCGCCTGCAAGGGAAGCAATCCCTGCCAAGACAAATGCTGATCCATACCGTTCGGCTGTTCGGTAATCAATATCTCCCACCAAACCATTACGGCCCATCGCATCCGTACCATACGCTTGCGTAAACAGTAAACTTGATCCATCAGGGCGAATTGCGCGAAGACACTTCAAGGTTAACCGTTTATCTGAAACCTTTTTTAAAGACTGATACTCACAAATAATCTTGGTATATTGCGGAAAAATCACATGCCAACCTTCAGCCGCAAAGATCGGACGATGCGTGATGATCGTTACTCTTCCCGGCACCTCAGAGTTAATCTCTGTTTCCAAAATCCCTGAAATATAACGGTCAGCCGTCAACACCCAGCGACGATCAACCGGATACGTAAACTTATCTTCTAAAGTCCGTTGATCCCATTGACGATAATGCGGGTCTCTCGCGTATAAATCTTCCGTCTCATTGATGTTTTCCTGTTTTAAAGGCGTTCTTTCTAATGCGTTTTCTAAAGTATCTCTTTGCAACAGACGACGTTTTTGCAGCAGCCGTTTTGCTTGGGCCGCGCGAATCGACGGGTTGGGGTCGGTGTACGGCAGCTTTTCCGGCTCAGATTCCGCAATTGGTGCCGGTTTAGGCTCCGGTACTGGAGGAGGAGGAGGTAGCTTAAAATCATAAAAGCTGGGCGGCAATTTTGTTGTTTTTGGCAGTTGTAGTAAATCCTTAGAGTCAGCATTGGCAAATCCACTGAACAACAGACTTAACCCAATACTCGCTGCTATTACCTTGAAAGAGCGCATTAGCTTTTCTCTCCGATAAGATCGGTTGGATAAACGCAAGTAATGCGATTGCCGTTTTTAAGCGTAAAAACCCCAGTTGACTCAGCGACAATTAGATTGCCTTCAATGCGAGTGTTAATTGGTGTATCAACGCCATCCAGAACGCTTGAAATCACCGGAAGATCTTTTTCTTCAATCTTTGATCCCGCCCCATCATCAAAATTGAACCAAGTTCTAACCCCGTCACTAAACACCTGACGTGGTGCAATTGTTTGATCGCCGGCCATAGACCATTTAAAATTAAGCCGATCCATTTTAGGCGGTAGCGTTTGCGGATAATCTTTGGTAGGGTGAGATAGTCTATCTTGCTGAAGAGAGGGGTTCTCCCCTCTCTTATCAAAATCCTCTTTCTGGCTTGTCCCATTCTGTGAAATGCTTTGATTTGGAAATTGCAGAGGAATATCGCCTGGAACGTGAACATGCACGCGTAAATCCGGCAAGTTTACCGAATTATAGCCTTCTGACCGAACATAGAAGGTGTAGACAAGGCCGCTTCGCCCCAAAACCGTGACGTTGCTATCAGCGCCAATAAAATCTTTAGGTTTCAAAAGAAAGATATGAGCTTCCTTTTTGCTCGCCTCAAACGTACTTTTATCACCGACGATAATATCAACAATTTCTTCCCAAGAAGGCAGAACAACGATTGTGGTCATAAATTCTCGAAGCCGAAGTTTAATCAACGTTTGTTGACTATACGTCACCTTATAAACACCGGCTTCCTCGCCGCTCTGATCAAAGGCTTGTTGAATAGCCCCTAAACTATGTTGGCGCTCTAGCCTTGGAAAATTCCCTGAATGATGTTGCTCAACGTTTTCATTGCCGGCATTGAGTGTCCCCTCTTCTCTCACCTCCGACACCTCTGAGTCAGCAGCAGCTTGGTTTATGGTTGCCGCCGCCCCTGATACATCAGGGGAAACGTTTAGATCACTCGTTATTCCTTCAAAAGATAGGCTCCAGCAAACGAACAGCCAAAACATCGTCAATCGCATTAATTGCATCCCCTTAATCCTCTCGCTTCGAAACTGCATAACCAATCACCGTAAATCCAATCGGGTTTAAAAACTTATCTTCACTTTTAAGGGTGTTTTCTCGCATCTCGACAAACAACGTTGAAACCCAGCGATTGCGTTCAATCTCAACGCCGTTATGAAGATGAATAGCTTCCCACTCAACCTGCCAGACCTTTTCTGCAACCTGTGAAGACACTTTGATTGACACAGAACGAACAACTTTATCATCGATATGTTTTTTTAAAGGAGACTTTGGATTATCTGGTTTCATTAATTGTTCAAACTCTTGCCACAACTCATCACTTGACCAAAAGGCCACATCTTTCCAGCGCGCGTTTTCTCCAACCCCGTCAAGCGTTTCCCGCAGAGACACATAGCGGCGGCAAAGCCCTTCAACCAACAAATCCATTCCCTTTGTATTTAAAGAGATCGGTTCAATTTGCACCACTTGATCGCCTTTATCTTTGAGAGCTAAAAGGTAGGGCTGCACTTGTTTTAACGGAAACAAACAAATCACCAAAAACACCAAAGCAATATTTAAAAAGATTGAAGCTACCAATCCTAAGGTTGAGGCCCGTGCCACCCACGCCATAGAGCGATAGCTTTGGCCCGTATCATAATTGACTGCTAACAAAGACTTAGCCATGTAGCCATTCTCCATTGCGGTAAAAAGGAGTTTTCTTGGCACACTCGAGGCAAGGGCTTTCTTTAAGTTGACTCTCTGCTGTTGTAGTACAGCCACTTAAGAGGACGCCAACCAATACAATTGCAAGTGCAGTTAAAACCTTTCGTTGGAATTGTTTTGATTGATCGTCAAAACTGATGCTCTCAAAAACCATTTGACTGAACTTCATAAAAATTCTCCTTATCGCGGCCAATTATATTTAGAAATCGAGTTAGAAATAGAATTAGTAACCTGGTTAATTCCCTTACTTCCAAGATCCATTGCTGCTGAAGCCCCCTTCCAACCAAGGCCAATTGTTTGTTTAGTCCCCCACCCAAGAGCTTGACCCATTCCTGATTTTGCAAGGCCAACAGCCATCATTCCCGTTGCCACAACAAGACCCGCCGCACCTGCTCCGGCACTAGCACCGGCTAAACTCGCGGCCATAGCTGAAGCTTGAAGATGAAACAAGGCTGAAATAAACCCGATCAAGAACAAAGCCCAGTAATCTGTTGAAAAAACCCAGGTTGAGGTCCCTGTCCCGACCACTCCTGTATTAATTGGAACTGTTGCCATGTAATGTTTTAAAACTGCAATTGTAAATCCGATGGCTACCCCGGCTAATATTACAGTGAGGCAACCACACAAGATAATGCGCAGGGCCGAGAGTGTTAAAGAGCGCGTACTCGGGAAAGCAGCACAAACAATGTACACAGGAGCTAAAGCTGTCATTGCCATTAACGTAAAAATACCTGTTAACATTAAGGCTAAAAACAAACCCCAGACAAAAACAAAAGGAACGATAACAATTATCCCGCCACTCAAAATTTTTAGATTGTACCAACTTGTATCCGCTATAATCATCCTGAGAATGCTAAACACACTGTTTAATTCTGTTTCAACACTATTCAGCAACGCTTGAACATCGCCGCCGAGGCCTTGTCCTGAAGCTTTAATCACAGTTTGCGCTAAATTTAAGGTTGTTGATTGAATCGGTTGATAAATCCACTCCCAATAATAGCTCGATCCTTGCAGAAAAAGGCCGACCCACAAAAAAACCAAAAAAGTCTTGATCGTGTCAGGCCAATCAATGTCGCCTCTGACACTCCAATTAATCCCCAGTTGCCAAATCACCCAAATCGCCGCAAACGTATTAAAAAGGACGCTGCAATTGGGGGACAAAACATCAAACGTATTTCTGGCATAGCTCTGCGCTAACATATCCAACTGGCCGTAAATGCCACAACTCGTACAGGCCATGCTAAATGCCTCCTAGATTAAAAAGTAAAAACATCATTTCCCTGCCCGGCTTTGCAAACTTGGGTTAAACGCCAGAGGCACTTGGTTAGCAGCGAGACTGGCTTGGATTTCTGATTGATTAACCATCATTAAGCGCAAGTTTAAGATTTCACTCGCAATAACAACCAACAGTTCATTTGTGATCATTTGATCTTGGCGTAAATTTGTTGAACTCGCGGCTTTCTTCTTTAAAGCCTCAATGCGTTTTTGCGCATCACCGGCATCTTTACGTTGTTGACCCGCTAAAGCTAATGTATTAACGGCCGCTTCTTTCACCAAGTTTTGGCGCGTTTGCAACACTTCTTGCTGTTTTTCAAAGGAGAATTCTTGCGGAGTTACAGGCGGAAATAACAGAGCTGAATAGGCACCCGCCGCACTGACCAAATTACAAAAATCTAAGTTTGGCCTAATTTTACTGAAACCTAAAAGAGAGTTTTTCATGTCACCAAAAGGGTCACTACATTTGCCAAACACCGAAAGTAGGCTCATTAACGGATTGGTAAGATTAGTTCCAAGACAAGAGTTCATGTCCTGCATCCGGCTATTAACCGAATTAGTCACATTAACTAGGGTTCCCAATTGCGTTACACTTTGCATCACATTGGCAGATGTGGTGGGATCATAAACCACTTGAGTCGCCTGAAGCGAAGAGCCAATCCCAAGTACTATCAAAATAGACTTTACAGTAATTTTTACTGACCTTGTGAGCCTAGAGCATCTTCGGGTTATAGAAAATGTATTCCGCCGTTTACCTTCTAAAAAACAATGTTTTTCCATGCAGTTAGAGAAAAAATCAGTAAGAACAGAGGGACGTTTTAAAGATATAAATCTCATACTGAAACCTCCAGATACCGATCTGTCCAATTTTCAAGGCCAAATTGGGCTTGTAACTGTTTGACAAGTTGAACCGAGTCACTGCCGGAACGATAAAGTTTGAGATAAGGGCCCAGGGGAGACAAATCAATATCCAGGATAACTGCTTCGTTGTTTTCAGGTGCAATCCGTTTAACTAGGACAGCCCGTCTTGGCGTGTTTTTCGTCGTTCCTTTGATGAAGGCCCATTGATCGTCGGTGATATTGAACATTTCATAAGCTTGACGGTCAGCATTGGGGTTTGGAAACAAAAAGACGGTTTGGCATTGGTTTAAAATCGTATCTTTAATTCCAGAGGTCTCAATTGCACTTGCATCTTGAAAACACACACTGATTGAACCTCTAAGTTTACGATGTTCTCGAAACAGCTCTTTAACGTGGCCTCTAAACAAAGGATCTTCCAGCATCGGAGCTGACTCATCAATAAAGATCATATGTGGCAGCGCCTTGTCTTTCATTTGATCGCGAATCCGATGCATGACATAGGTCACCATGGCTGCATAAGCCACAGGATCTTGTTGGAGTGAGGCCATTTCAAAGGTGACGAGACGATTCTGGTTAATATCAAGACTATCGGTTTGCCCATTAAACCAGCGCGCTTGCTGCGTTGACCCAACCCATTTTCTAAGCGACGCTTTTAAGGGACTTCCGACATCAATTGCCGACTCATAGATGGAAGAGAGGATCCGAGCCTTCATCGGCAGTTCAAAAATAGCATCCACGGCTCGATTCACAGCGAGAAGAGACTCATCATCTTCAACGCTGCCTAGTTGCATTAAAAAGCGCGACAAAAATGCACGGTTGATCGGTGTATCATCACATTGTAACGGATTGAGCGAGAGAGAACCTTTTTCGCCCAAATCGATAAACTTACCGCCAATCGATTCGGTAAAAATGCGCGTGCCACTCAAACGATCAAAGATATAGGCCCGAAGATTGTCATGTCGCAAGGCGCCGCCAATCAAATGCTGAAAGAAAGTTGTTTTGCCACTACCACTGGGAGCCACAACCAAACTGTGTGCTAACTCTTCGCGGCGTTCGGATAAATGCAGCTGCAAACTATAGGCTGATCCCGTCGAGGTCTTGAACATTCTGAGTGACCCCTGCCCCCAATCACAAGACTCGACACCTTGCTGATCTTTTGAAAAGGACAAAAGATTTGCGACATTTTGAGAAAAAAGCTTATTGACCCGAACACGTTTTAAAAAGCCGGGGAATTGACTCAACCACAACCATTCTGCCGCCTGCGTTTCAACTGCCGGCTTAAGATTTTGCATTCTAAAAATCCGCCTGACCTCTTGAATCATCTTTTGCAGGTGTTCTTTGGTATCAGCACTCAGAATTAACGAGACTTGTGCTTCATATAGGGTGCTTTGGCTGCTATCAACCCACTCAATCGCCGTATCATATTGTTCTTTTGTATGATGCGTATAAAACAATACGGCCGCTTGTTTTTGGGCATAACTCAAGATCGAGCGGGCAACGACTTTGTTTTTGCCAGCCAGCCAATGAACTAAGCGAAACTCACAAGG
>CANFPP010000026.1 GCA_947449005.1 Holosporales bacterium
CCTATGGCGGAAGCTCTTACGGATACGGAACTTCTTATGTAGATTCGTCCTATCGGGAAAGCTCTTATGGACAAGGAACTTCTTATTATTCAGGTTCGTCCTATGGCGGAAGCTCTTATGGACATGGTCCTTCTTATTATCCAGGCTCACCCTATGGCGGAAGCTCTTACGGATACGGAACTTCTTATGTAGATTCGTCCTATCGGGAAAGCTCTTATGGACAAGGAACTTCTTATTATTCAGGTTCGTCCTATGGCGGAAGCTCTTATGGATACGGAACTTCTTATGTAGATTCGTCTTATCGGGGAAGCTCTTACGGATACGGTCCTTCTTATGTAGATTCGTCTTATCGAGGAAGCTCTTATGGACATGGTCGGTCTTATTATCCAGGCTCATCCTATGGCGGAAGCTCTTACGGATACGGTCCTTCTTATGTAGATTCGTCTTATCGAGGAAGCTCTCTTATGGACTAAGAAAATAAGATGATTACCTTTAACCTCTATGGAACTCTACAGATATTAAAGGCTGCAGTATCACCGTAGAGTTCTACATTAAAGGTACTACGAAATATTGTCAAAAACACCAATCAATTAAAAACCGAAGCCTAAGGATTTTCAAAGATAATAGACAAATTATTGAATCCCTTATTTCCAAAAAGTTCTAGAGAACCTCCAACAATTACAATAGATGAAACATATGCAAAAAAGCATTTTACAGAGGTAACAACACAATCTGCTACATAGAGGCTATGCATGGCAGATATGAGGGTGATTAAGAATGCACAAAAAGATAGACATCGAAAGCGTATACCTACCAATTTTTAGGCTTATCTACTTCTTTCTTTTCGTCATGATCAAAAGCAGTCAACATACTTCCTGGATATTGCGGTGCTGTAATTGGCTCTAACACGCCAAGGTTCTTAAAGTTCAATTGAACCAAGAATCCAGAATCTGGGCGAATATCTCTATCATGATAAGAAGTTTTGTATATACCACCAATAATTTGAAAACATTCGTCTTGATAAGTTGCAGATAAGAAATTCGCCAAAGCACCACCGCGGTTATTTTTTAGGTTACGGATCTGAGCAACTGAAACCTTCCATTGCTCGGTTACTTGTGAACTTAATTGCCAGTTTACCTGTGAAATATCTTGCTGGCTTGGCATCGAGCTTTTTGTAATAAAAACATAACCTGCGGATAATGTTAAAATAGGTTTCCCGAGTGACACTCCCAACTCAGACATACGAGGCCTACCCGTCCCTGGCTTTACAGCCGTACGGTATGTTGCCGTCATCCAGTTAATTGGCTTTAGCTTTAATCTTCCTACATAATCTGATTCTTTATCATTTTCCCCCAAGCCTTTGGGAATAACCCTATGATGATCCAGACGTCTTGTTTGACCAAGAAAAATACTAATCTGGCGCTGATGTGGAAAATAGAATGTATTGTTCAAACCGTACACACCACGATAACCATCATCCACCATATCATAACCATTAAATCGATTTGCCATAAATGTATTCACATCATCAATTTCAACAGTTTGAGAGTCTTCATTGGGAATTTTACTGTCTTTATTTCTATGAGGGCTTGCAACTAGCATTGCCATCGGTTCTAGAACCCAGTCTGATTTCTCTAAACTTTTAACCAATGGATAGCGCCAATCAAGACTAGCTTGAGGAAATAAGCGGCCCGTAAATGTTTTCCCGCCACTATTATAACCAGCATTTGCTGCTGTCAGCTTAGCATTTGGTTGGAAATCACGCACAGAATATCCATCAGCACGTGCCGTTAAATTAACCGTCCAAACATCACCTCGCGGCGTTATATAAGGACGCTTCCATCCACTGCCAAGAGAAAGCCTTTGCATCTCTTTTCCTGTCCTATTAACAATCACTTGATCTCGCCGCAAGGCCAGAGCATTACCGTCTAAGTTCCATACACCCCCAATTCGATCTGGGTCAGTTTGATAACTAAAAACAGCAAGAGGAAAAATAGAAGGTGTTGTTTTAGGAGCATCAGTTTGGAAAGCATAACCCTTTATACCGACATAGCTATTGTCTCTAAATTGCTCAACTGCCCCTGTGGAAGTAAGGTTCTTTATCTGAGCAAAACTAGGATTTTGCTGCATGACTGGATAACGTCTTAAATAAGTTGTATCGCTAGCCCGATTAATATCAAAAGTCAAAAGCCTTTCATCTGACAATTCGTATCGTCCTTGACTTAGAAGGTGCCAACGTTCTTTTTTAGGATCTGTAATTGATTGACCAGAGGCATCTTTTAAACCACGTGTTTGAGTATAACTTGAATTTATTTTTGCTTCACCATCACGAAAACGATGGCGATATTCTCCAGAAATAATTGGCCCCTGCTTTGTCGTCGTCATAGGAGTCAAGGTCAAGTCTCTGTTCGAGTCGATATTATAAAAGACAGGAACACTCAACATAGCACCCAAATCAACCGTCGTTCCATATCGCGGCGCTAAAAACCCAGACTTCTTTTTTACAGCTGGGCTTGAATGCCTAAAGTAAGGCGTATAAAAAACAGGAACTCCGTAAAATTCAAAAGTAGCATCCTTATAAACGATAGTTTGTTCAACCTCATCACTAATAACCTCTTTAGCTTTAAGTTGCCATAAAGGAGGCTTATTGGGGTTTTTACGGCATATATTACAAGGCGAATAAACAGCTTTATCGAAAACAGTGGTGGTTTCTTTAATTCTTTCGCTTGAGTGGGCAGCAATGCGAGATTGATCAGCCATTAACACTTTAACAGTCCGAATGAAACCATCTCTAAAATCATCAGAAAAATTAAAGTAATCAGCAAAAACAATATCACCACTTGGCTCCATCAAAATGACGTTACCCTGCGCTACAATTTTCTTAGTAATACCACTATAAACAAGCTGATCCGCATACAAAACACGTGTGCCAATCCCGCTTATTTTCTGACTAGCCTCAACGTTGCCCAATGCTAAAACCGTATCAAGACTTTTATTATACTCCAGACGATCTGCCTTAAATAGAATTGGTAAAGATTTAGTTGCAGCAGAACTCACTTCAGCTACCACCGATTGACAGATCAGAAAAATAATTAAGATAAGAAAGTTCATTTATGTTTATCCATCTTCAAGATGCAATAAGAATGAAGCGCTCAACATAAGAGTTATTAATACTGGCCCCCAAGCTGCTAGTAACACCGGGATTTTACCCCCCAATCCTAAAGCGTAAACAATATCTCCTAGAAAATGCAATAAAAACCCGCTTACTAAACACAAACCAACTAAAATTGATGCATGTTTGTTTCTTGTCGAGCGCAAACAAACGCTTGCACCGAGCAATACCATGGCTGCCATCATTCCAAGCTTTGCAAATTGCCCATGCCAATATAAATGATATCGCAATGTAGAAAGACCAGATTTCTCCAACAAACTAATAAAACCTGGTAATTTCCAAAATGAAATTGTTTCAGGATTCGCATTACTTTCTTGAATTTTTTCTAAGGTTAGGTTCGTTTTTATTTGCTCAGCATCACTGGTTTGCGGCCCCCCTTCAGATACCCATGTTGTCACATTTTTCAAATGCCATTTACCCGATTCTAACGTCACAGATTTAGCATCCACTCTCTTTAAATACTCGCCTGCTTGAGTGAAAGTATAAAAACTAACATCTGAAAAAGTAAGTGTATCTGCATCAATATTCTGGGCACGTAAAATACTTTGGTACCCGTCCCCTCCTTCTCTCAGCCAAAGCCCCGTTTCAGAAACAGCCAATTGATTGGCAGAGTGATTAAATACTGTTGACTCTAGGACTGCTACACGACTACTCATAGCAGCCCCTAAAGGATTTAAAACAAATAAATACAAGCAACCAATGCTGATAACTAAGGCGATAAGCCCCCCAATAATTTTCCAAATAGACAAGCCAATTGACCGTGCTGCAATCAGTTCTTGAGTTTGACTAAGTCTCCATAAAGTCATAATTGAAGCTGTTAGAATAATAAAAGGTAATAACAATTGAATATGCGAAGGAAGCTTTAGAAGCGTAATTTCAGCAATATGCGAAAATCCGATTTGGGGATGTCCCATAGCACGCCGAAGCAACTCCAAAGTTTCAAACAAACTAATAACAACGCTTATTGCAAAAAGAGTTACTGCAAACCAAATCAGAAAGATGCGACAAAAGTAACGATTTAATGTTGAAAATAAATATATCATCTGTAATTTTTATAAAAAAATCTTGCCAGTTTTCCATGCCCTAGAGAGATAAAAGCAACCAATAACGATAAACTAATCATCACATAAGCCAAAGGAACGGCGAAATAAAATTGACTGTTTAAATTTATAAGGGACAGCACAGTGGTGTGAACAAGAAGAGAGGTAACAATAGCCAAAAGAATTCTTTTTTTCCTATCTGTGCGCTTCAAATCCCCCTGCAGTAAAAACACCACTCCAATTAAAGCATCTATCATCGCGAAAAAAGGAGTTATAATTCTTTGATGCGCTTCCGCCCGCATACGCGTTTGCGAAACGGCATCAATATCCTCAAACTGTTCAGGTGTTAACAATTCCAAAAGGCTACGTTCATAAGGTTTTTTCGCGCGTTTTTGCGCACTTGAAAGAAGATTGGATATATTGAAACTAAATTGCTGAAAATGGAAAAATGAAACCTTACCAGTTTGCGGATCTTTTTCCTGCCGATTGCCATCGAAAAGAATAAGAGAAATCCCTTGGGATGTTTGTTTAAGAATCCCCTTTTCGGCGATAATCGTATAGGGATTATCATTCGTGCTCACAGTCTCGCCCTTATCATCCAAATTAAAACTTGAACGCCCTGCATTGTGAATGAAGATTCCTCTAAGCTCACCATTGTCAGCACGACTTCTTAAATAGACAGTCACTCCTCTAATTGTATTAAAAACACCTTCTTTAATTACAGCTGCAGAAAATTCGTTACGCATCTGATGCTCTTTATCACGGAAATGCCGGAAAGACGCTGGAATAACATAAATATTAATGAGAGAAATCAGCAGAGTCGCAACGATTGATAATATCAATGCTGGACGTACAATTTTTTGATTACTTAATCCAAGCGCTCTAAAAACTGCTAATTCATGATCTGATATTAACCGATTATAAACGTAAAGAGTGCTTATTAGAATACACACAGGAAGAATAATGACCAAAAGATCAGGTATTAAATAAACAACAAGAGAAAAATATCCCCCTAAAGAAACATCCTTATTCACAATAACTTCAATGAATCTAAGTGATTGCGTCAGCCAAACTGCCCCAATTAACATTAATGCAAGCACTAAAGTTACAGTGATTAAGCGCTTCAAAACATATTTGGTGAGAATGGACATCAAAAAACTTATTTATTTAGATTTTGCAATTATAGTAATCATTGTGGTAAAAAATGGGCAGCTGCTTACTTTAATGAGTAGCACAGAATAGACACTCACGACAATCCTCTCAAAATGAGAGAAGAAAGAGAATGATGAAAAAACTACTTAGCCTATCTTTGCTCCTATGTACTAGTATTTTTGCAGCGCCGCCTACCTCTCCTGCTCCTAACGCTCAAGGCACTGTTGGTGCTCCTCAGAAAACGACAGGTTTTAACAGTATTATTCTCACTGTTAATAAAGATGCAATTACGCGTCAGGATATTGACGCAAGAATACGGCTCGTTCTTTTAACATCAGGAATGCCTTATTCTCCTGAAATTGTGGAGAGTATGCGCTCTCAAGTTGTAAAAAGTCTTATTGATGAAAAATTACAGACTCAAGCTGCAGATAGTCAAAAAATCATAATTCCTGCTGCGCAAATTACAGAAGAAATCACGAAACTCGCCACTGAGAATAATATGGATTTCGAAAAGCTTAAAACTTTGTTGAAAGAGCAAGGAATTCCTATCAAGACTCTAGAGAACAGAATTCGTGCACAGATAGCATGGGCACGCTACATAAGAGAGTATTTGAAAGAAAGATATCCCGCTCAAATCCAAGTAAGCGACCAAGAAGTTGACAAGCTTTATACTAAACGCACTCAAGATCATGATCAGACTCAATTTGAAGTCCTTGAAATCTTTTTACGTATTGATAGTCCAACTCAGGCAGAGAGCGTTAAAAAAGATGCAGATCGCATTTATATCGATTTACAAAATGGTGCTAACTTCAGAGTTTTAGCAAGACAGATTTCTCAAGGAACATCAGCTGCAACAGGAGGATATATTGGATGGATTCCGAAAGGGCAGCTTGATTCAAGTGTCGATACTGTTCTTGAAAAAATGGAAGTAAGTGAATTCTCACAACCAATACGCGTACCACTTGGATATCGTATCCTCATGCTCTTAGATAAAAAACAAGCTGGACAAATTTCTTATGGGCAAAGAGAAATCGTCTACAAACAAGTTATCACTCCTTTTGATGATGCGGCGCCTGTAGAAGAGCAAGAAAAAGCGATGGCACAGATTGAAGAACTTCAAAAAGCGAATGGATGCGCTAATTTTGAAAAAACTGCAAAAATCCTTAAGTACGAAGTAAGTGAGATTAAAAGAAAGTTCAAAGAAATTCCTGAAGGATTTCAAAAACTATTTACAAACTCTCCTGTTGGAACGACGCTTCAGCCGATAAGAATACCAGAAGGCGCGCTTTCAGCCATGCTTTGTTCTATAGAAGTTCCGGGAAAAATCACCAAAGAACAAACGCCTGAAGAAATTGTTAAGGCTAAAGCAGAAATATCAAACGCTTTAGAGCAAGATAAAACACGCAAATTGGCTGAAAGAGAATTGATCATGCTACACAGCATTGCTTACATTAAAAACCAAATTGAGGAAGCACCATCTCCTACTGAAACAAAGAAAAAATAAGAGAAAATTTACTCTTCATGTTGTCATCCTGGGGCTTGACCCCAGGGTCTCAAAAATCAAAAGAATCGATCCATAGCAAATGCTTCCATCAAATAATTCCTCTCTTTCTTTAAAGCAGGTTATTGAAAAATATAAACTGTTATTAAATTATTCTTTTTCAAAAAGCTTGGGGCAAAACTTCCTCATTGATCTTTCAATCACGGATCGTATCGCTCAATCCGCTGGAAGCTTAAGTGACGTTACGGTCATAGAAGTTGGACCTGGTCCAGGCGGACTTACGCGGTCTATCTTAGGTTGTAACCCTTTGCAAGTTATAGCCGTTGAAAGAGATAGCCAGTGCATACAAGCACTAACTGAGATACAAAGCAAAAACCTAACTGTTATAAAAGCGGATGCATTAAAGGTGAAACCACAAGACTTAGCAAGTGGCCCTTTAAAGATCATTGCAAACCTGCCTTATAATATTGGAACAACATTACTGACCAATTGGTTTGAGGATCTAACCGATATTCAATCCATGACTTTAATGTTCCAAAAGGAAGTGGGAGCACGTCTTTGCGCTCTGCCTGGATCGAAAGATTACGGCAGATTATCTATTCTAACACAATATTTATGTAATGTGCGACGCTTGTTTGATCTTCCACCACAAGTCTTCACTCCTGCTCCCAAAGTTCATTCTTCTGTCATGTTTTTAACGCCTAAAGACCTAAGCGCGGAAGAAAAAGGATTAGTTAAATATCTAGAGCCCATTACCCGCGCCCTATTTGGTCAACGGAGAAAAATGATTCACAAAAGCCTCAAACAGATTTTTGATGAAGAAACCATAAACATCTTCTTAAAAACTCTCGACATCCCCCCAACCATCCGCGCCGAAACCCTCCCCGTCTCAAAATTCGTGGAATTGGCCAAGCTTGCGCGGGAGAGAGAGAGACATAATTCTAGCTGATATTCTCTTCTATTGGCTAATTCAATTTATTCCTCTAAGTCAGTCCATTTACTTTCATCTTCAACTGGACGCGGCAACCTACTCTCCAAAACATCTGCAATATATTTTGGATCTAAATATGCTATGCGCGACTCAATAACCCATGATAAATTCTCTTCAGGCCCTCCATTTAAATAAGGAGGCGGTGAAACAGGCATAAAAACAGTAGGCAGTTTTTCTGTAAGAGAAATGTAATTCATAACAAACCCTAGCTCTTGTACAACAGACCATGCCAAAGGATGCCTTATGTCAATATTAAATTTTACCCACCAATTATGATCATGAGTGTTATTACTTGAAATAACGTCAAGACCAGGTACCCTGTTCAGAAAATCAACTAATGAAGATAGACCTTTTTGCACAATCTCTGGTTTTATAAACTCAGAAGGAATAATGCAGTTCTCAAGAGATTTAATGATAAATGCTTCCTGAGTAATATGCATATTTTCAGCATTCTTTTTAACGCCCAATCTTAATTTTTTCGGGAGATTTAAAGTGATTTGCGATGAGTTATGTTTTTTTCTGTTTTCATTTTCATTCTGAGAAAACAAATTATTCCATATATTTTGAAACCACATTGATACAAAGCCCTTTCTTCATGAATAAAACAACCTTACAAACAAAAGCGCTCCAAGATTCAAACGAAATACATATCATATATTCTAAAAAAGTCACTCACAAATATTATAAAAAAATATTTCCTGTTTCTCAATTTGTAAAACTGGCTCATCTCACAAAAGATAAATCGACTGACATACAACCAATGCGCGAATCAGATATGCATTACAAGAAGCAATACATATCTGATTGATTTTTCTGTCGATAAATGATATTATTTTAATGAAATAGCATGTCACACCCAATCTAGGGAAAAATATCATGACGACTGTAACTCTTAGAATGCCAGATAATTTAGTCCACAACATCGATGCTTACGCCATGCATTTGCACATATCCAGAAGTGAATATATCAAAAAGGCCATACTGAATATGAATAAGATGTTGTTAGAAGAAACTCGAGCTCAAAAATTAGCCGCTGCTAGCTTAAAAGTCAGACAAGAAAGTATGGCTGTTAATGCTGAGTTTGGAGAGATTGAGTATGATCCAAAAGATTAATTTTGGTGAGATCTGGCTGGCCAATCTTAACCCCCAATCTGGTACAGAACCTGGCAAGCTTAGGCCAGTATTAATTATGCAAAATCAAGCCTTATTAAATGCTGATCACCCATCAACAATCATCATTCCCTTAACAACGAATCTAATTGATGGCGCTGAGCCCTTAAGAATCAGAATCAAATCATTTTCTAATCTTAATAAAGATTCTGATCTTTTAATTGATCAAATTCGTTCGATCGACAACCAACGACTTATCACGGGCCCTTTAGCACAATGTGGCATTCCTTTTATGAATGAAGTGCAAAAAGCGATCACTGAAGTTCTTGGCATTGCATATAACGATTAGACTTAGAAATTAGCATTTCCCAACAAGCGGTTTATCAACACTGCATCTCTTCCTCTATGATGCTAAAGGGGTTATTTTCATAAACAGATAAGATCCTCTCACTATAACTTTAAGATAAGCTATCTCTTACAAGATAGGATATTTAGAAGATTGTCGGAAACATGGGGTTCAAAGCATCCAACCCACTCGTAATTTAAGTTGGCACAAACAGAAGATCAAATAGAATCGTACTGATTTTTGCGTTTGATATATCTGTTATGAATGAAGATGTCTGGAATTTAAAGCAGAGATTTTGAGCAGAAATAGAGTTTTTAAAATCGCAGATAGCTCATTCTATCTAAGATTTTAAAAGCGACAATTAATGATCGAAAGATCCACTTAAAAACAGGTGTCTTCATTCATGACAGGTATATATCTTTATTTATATGAATGGGAAGATGATTATTATGCTGCATGCGGTTATAAATTGTGGCTTTTATCATTTGTTCAAGACCTCACATCCTCTCCGCCCGTCATCTCCGCGGAGGCGGAGATACAGAGAAACATCATAAAACAACGAGTTGTGTTTTATATTTAGGAAGAAACATTTTAAATACCAAACGGCATATTCCCGTGATTTTAACGAGGTGTTCCAAGAGAAAAATTTGATTATTCCATTAATATCTAGTTGTTAGAAATTACCTTCGACTCAAAAAATATCGACTTAGTAAAATGGGAGTTTCAGATGAAAAAAATATGGCAAGCAGTGTTTGTTATAGTTGGTATCTCTACAAACTATAATCAAGAGGCTATTGCAGCTACGAATCAAATCTGGGGCGACTTTCCTTTGATAAGAGATGCTCGAAATTTTAAAGAAAGCTCTGGCGGCAAGGGAGTCCCAGCACAAGGTCGTGTTATTGAAAAGCCAGAACTCAGCACTCTCATTATCAATGAAGATGCTATTTCAAGATACAGCCCTACTGCTAAAAATTGGCGCCACGCAGTAACAATGAATTGTCGTCGTGGGGACGGCTCTATTGTTGATACTATCAGAAAAACTACTCAATTAATACCTGAAGACGAGCGTCATCGTTTAGCAATTGTATTTGGAATTAATGAAAGAGTTACTGTTGAAAATCCACTTGAATACGCGCCCACTTGGAATGAAATCTTAAGCCTAAATGACAGAAAAGCTCTGCAAGACCTTAATGTTCCAATTCTTCTTGTTTATTTTCAGTGGACTTCTTTTCGTGAATCAACAAAAAATCCTCGTTTAGGAGCATACGAGGTAAGACACTCTATTTTTGATAGTCTTAATAAGATTCCAAACCTGCGACAAAGAGAAACAACACTCGCAAAACTAAAAAGCCAAGATATAGAGCATCAGTTTCCATTCGGCAGAGCTCGTCAATTCTTACTACAGAATTCTAAAACAATTGAATTCATCACAGCTTTACATAGAAATGATTGTGATGTTTATATACACATTCAAGATTCTGACTTTATTTCATATCAAGAAAAGCTACTTTTTGGCGATTTTCAAGGCAACGCTCCTTTAATTCCGGCCAATCAAAATCGTTTATTAGCAAAATTTGATGAGTTGATTGAACACCAAAGACGACAAAATGGCCATCTCCCCATCATTATCGGTGGAGCCCATGTTTATAGCCCCACTGAAGACTTACAAGATTATTTAGTTTCTCAAGGTGGCAAAGTCAGCTTGAATTCACCTCAAGCTAAACGTTGGACTAGATTTGCAAGTGAAATGGGAAATAATATCAAACACATTTTAGGTATACAGCAACCTTATGGGCTATATTTTCATGAGCCTAATACCCTTATTTTATCCCCCATCTCAGCAACACGGCGTTTGTTAAAAAGAAATATACCATCTAACTGGCAAAAGGTTTATGAACGTTTAGCTGCCGGTTTCTCTTTTGGCATTGATAGTGAGATCCAAGAATTTACAAGATCTCTTTTTAAGGGAATTGATGATGAAACTTGTCGCCAGGGGATGATTTTTTCTTCCACAACTGTTCTATCCACATCTATGAAACGTGGTAAAAAACCTTTTACTCTTAAGTTTGGCGGAAGTTATAATTCACAGACGAATCAGTTTTCAGATTATAGTGAAGCTGATTTAAGATCTATTCGCGGAATGAGCCAAGAGATTATTTCTACCAATGATTGGGGTTCAAATGTAGCAACTTCATTTAAGAATCACAGAACTAGCGATGCACGTAAGTTTTTATACGAAGCACTACGTTTATTTGATCCAATTAATTTTTTAGATCCCTCTAAACCAGATACTTTTTCAACGGGTCTTGTTTTTTATGGTCAACGGATTCAAGACTATCAACAGAACATTAGAACACTTTTCCATAATTTAAGAGGATATTATAATAAACTAAACCAAGGAGATATCGTCGCCCTTCAAATTATCACAGCAGGCTGGGAAACAGGCCAAGTTATGCGCTCAATGTTTTTAAATAACCTACAACCACCTGCAGGCACTGTAATTCTAGCGCCAAGCAGACAAGAACAAGACGTTCAAATTTTACTAGCAAAAAGATTTAACTTTACAGCCATAGATAAAAATCAATTTGTATTTGAATTACTTGGCTTAACACCAATGGTAAGAAATCTTACACCGATACTACCCGCTAAAATGGTGGATATAAAAATTGAGAATACTGCAGTTAGTCAATTTACGGTAACCCAAGTCCAAGTTAGCTATATAGTCAGCTGGTTGTACAAAAGAAGTGGTGGAAACACATCACAAGTAATGAGAGAAGTTGATGTAGGTAGAGATACAATTCCCAAACTCATAAGTTGTACTGCTCCAAGAGCTTGGAAAACAATTGCCGAGAAACTTAAAACGCCACAAGCAATACATCAAAATTTTAGCTTTCTGAGTAGTGAGGAACGCCAAGGATTGATAAGTATGTTAATTAAATAAAGAAAATTTGATATTTCGAAAGATAACTCCAATTGCTTCAATTGCAAAATTAACTCACTTCGCAAAAGATAAAGCAACATAGCGCCAAAGAGACTTGAAATTGGAATCAATTTCTAATAAGTATCCAATATAATATTTTAATAAAAGGTTTAATTTAGTGACTCTACAACGTACATTATCGATTCTAAAGCCAGACGCAACTAGGCGTAATCTTACTGGGAAAATTAATGCTGTAATTGAAACTGCAGGTTTAAGAATTGTTGCCCAAAAAAGAATCTGGCTTTCTCTAGCACAAGCTCAACAGTTTTATGCTGTTCATGAATCAAGAGCTTTCTTTAATGACCTTTGTCAATCTATGATAGCAGGTCCAATTGTCGTACAAGTACTAGAAGGCACAGATGCTGTTAGTAAGTACAGAGAAACAATGGGCGCTACAAATCCTGAAAATGCTACAGCAGGAACAATTCGTAAAGAATTTGCTGAATCAATTGAAGCAAACTCTGTTCATGGTTCAGATTCAGAAGAAAATGCAGCGATAGAAATTGCTTTCTTCTTCAGCCATATCGAAATTGTTGGATAGTGTTATTGAGCACGACTCTGACATCTGCTCTTCCTGTAATCCCCGGACTTGATCCGGGGGTCTCTAAAAACATAATTGACTGTAAAAATATGGCATTCGCATGACCATGGCTAAGAATCAGTATTTTACAGTTCCCAACTTTCTTACATTTCTAAGGTTGGCCCTAACTCCATTTGTTATCTGGCTTCTTTTTGATGAAAGGTTACGGTTAGCAGCCATAATATTTTTATGCGCCGGTATTACAGATTGGTTTGATGGCTATTTAGCACGTATCTTTAAATCAGAAACAAACATTGGACGTTTATTTGATCCAATAGCTGACAAAGTTTTACTCGTTGGAACTTACGCAGCCCTTGGAATTTTAGGCGTGCTACCTTTATGGATTACTGCGATCATTATTGCTCGTGATGTTATAATCATAGGGGGAAGTTTTTTGGTCTGGTATCACCAACTATCAATCCAACTAGAGCCCTTGTTAATCAGCAAGATTAATACATTCTTTCAAATTCTTTTAGTGCTCTTAGTCCTATGTCGAGGGTTTTTGGAACAATCTGAAATACTTTCTTCTTTGATTCAAATCATTATTTATGTCACCCTGACAACAACAATTGCCTCAGGATTCACTTATGCCAAAACCTACTTCCAACATAGAAAAAAGCATCGTCATTAAAAGCATTCCTCAATCCTATAAATTTTATATATGGATAGGATTAGGTGTCAGCTTATCTCTTCTTTTTTTACGCACCCTAAGTGGCATACTTCTTCCCTTTATAGCTGGTTTTATTGGTGCCTATGTTCTTAATCGTCCAGCTAGATGCTTAGAACACTTAAAAATTTCTAGAGGCGTCGCAAGCGCACTTTTAATTCTCGCCGTCATAATCATCCTTGCTCTCGTTGGATTAATTGCTCTCCCCTATCTTCAGCAAGAACTTTTCTTGTTTGCTCAAAGCATTCCCAAACTAGCAGAAAAAGCCTTTACCTTTGTCACGCCTATTTTGGATAAGACTTCTCAGAATATTGGAGCACAAGACATAGATGAATTGAAATCTCAACTAACCAATCAAGTTGGAGTTGTTTTAAAGTGGTCAATTGATGTCTTGATAAATATCCTTGGGAACGGAATGGCTCTTGCAAACATTCTCTCTTTGGTTGTTTTAACGCCAATTATTATGTTTTATTTGCTTAAGGATTGGCCAAAACTTATTAACCACGTTGATAGCTTTCTCCCGAAATCACACGTGAATACTATCCGCAAAAATGCAAAAATAATTGATACAACCTTAGCCGCCTACGCACGCGGCCAGGCAATTGTTTGTTTAATTCTCATGTGTCTTTACTCAGTTTCTCTCTGGTCACTTGGACTCAAACAAGGAATTTTTATTGGGATTCTGACAGGTTTTCTATCTTTCATTCCTTACATTGGGATGTTGGTTGGCTTTACCGTTTCCATGGGCATTAGTTTTAGTCAATTTTCAGACTGGTCATCAATTGGCTCAATTGGTCTTGTTTTTATAGTCATTTCCTTGATTGAAGCTAACTTTTTAACACCACGATTTATTGGTGATAAAATTGGACTTCATCCCGTATGGATTATTTTTGCCCTTTTGTCCGGCGGAACCCTCTTTGGCTTTGTTGGTATTTTATTAGCTTTACCAATTGCCGCCACTCTTGGCGTTCTCGTTAGAATCTTAATGGATTGGTATTTATCCTCGCCACTTTATTTAAGCAAACGTTAATGCCAACACAACTGAATATCTCTCTCCCCTTAAAAAGCAACTATTCAGCCGATCGTTTTGTAACGGGAAGCTGTAATCTTGAAGCCTGGAATTGGATTCAACAGTGGCCTGCCCAAATTTACAATCTTGCCATTTACGGAGAAGCAGGATCAGGAAAAACCTATTTGGCTAAAATCTGGCAAGAAAAAACATCTGCGATTTATTTAGATGGAAAAGATCTAGAAGGCAGAGCACCTAACGAAGCTATAAATAATGGACACAATTTCTATGTGCTCGACAATGCCGATACCATCAAAGATGAAGAGTGGCTGCTCCATTTCTATAACTTACTCAAAGAACAGCACGCCTATTTATTGTTATCTAGTCGTACACCACCAAGTCGTTGGAACATTGCGCTTGCCGACTTAAAATCGAGATTAGCAACCATCACATGCCTCGAAGTCTTACCGCCAGACGATCAAATATTATCTGCACTGTTAGAAAAGCTTTTAAAAGAACGCGGATTGCAAATTGCCCCCTCAAACCTTAGCTACATAGTTAATAGAATTGAGAGATCCTTTAGTGCAGCGCAAGACATCGTTGAGTCAGTTGATATGTTAGCAGCCCAAGAAAAAAAACCGCTATCTCTGCCCCTTATTAAGCAAGCCTTGGATCAGAGGATCTAAAAATCACCCAAATTTTCGCACAAAAAATGCGACTCCGATACCAATCAACATCAGTGCCACAATATAGTTAATAAAACGAAAACGATGTATCATTGAAGCAAGCACAAAATATAACGACCTCAGGCCCAAAATAGCAAAGATATTACTTGTATAGATAATATAGGTGTTTGTCGTGATAGAAAAGATAGCTGGCAAACTATCCATTGCAAAAACAATATCTATACATTCAATCAAAATAAGCGCCAAAAACAAAGGCGTGCACCAGATATATTTTTTACCAGACTCCGTTCGTGTAATAAAAAAAGCGTTTCCATGCAGCTCTTTTGTAACACGAAGGTATTTATTCATAAGTTTAAGCGCTTTATTTTCGGATATATCAGGCTCTGTATTTGCTGAAAATAATATTCTGATCCCCATAGCAATAAGCAATCCTGCAAAAACATACAGGATCCAGCTAAAGCTAGAAACCAAAGATACTCCCATATAAATCACAATAGCTCGAAGACCAATTACACCGATAATTCCCCAAAATAAAACACGGTGCTGATACAAGGCCGGGATACCAAAATAATTAAAGACGCAGACCATAATAATTACATTATCCATGGAAAGAGTTTTCTCTAAAGACCACCCAATAAAGAATTGATACCCTAGATCAGAACCTAAGCAATACCAGATCCACCCCCCGAAAAGAAAAGTTACAATTATGTAGATTGCACTTAAAAATACATTTGTTTTAATGCTTAAATCTCTAGATTTAAAGCGGCTTAAGCACAAATCAAGAGCTAGCAAAGATACGACAACTATGCCAAAAATTACCCATAACCAGATCGGTTTATCCATCAAATGAACCTCATATTAGACGACATTTATCTAAAATTAATCATATCCTATAAACATATTTTTTGTAACTACTCAGCACTTTATTAGAAACTGTCCAAAGCTAACTCTTTCTTAATTATTTTAAGGTAAATAATACTTAAGAAATCATATACTTTTAAGACATTTACATAATGGAAGAAAATAAACTAAATTGCCTCAGATTAATACGCAGTGCAAATGTTGGGCCTCAAACTTTTTGGAAACTCATCACTCAATTCGGTGATGCTAAGAGTGCTCTAAATGCTATTGAAAAGAGTGCTTCTCTGGGCTCAAAGTATACTCTCTTCCCCATCGATCTTGCAGAACAAGAGTTAAAAGCGCACGAGAAGAATAAATACCATCTTGTCGCTTACTTTGAACCAGAGTTTCCAAAAACACTGCAAGAGCTCTCAGACTACCCCCCTGTCCTCAGTGTATACGGCAATAAAGACTGCTTAAACATTCCAAGTTTAGCAATTGTTGGTGCACGTAACGCCTCACTTAATGCACGTCATTTTAGTGAACACTTAGCCCGAGATCTCTCAAAACTTGGATGGATGATTACCTCCGGCCTAGCGCGCGGAATTGATCGTCATGCACATCAAGGCTCTCTAGATCAAGGCACAATCGCCGTTGTTGCTGGCGGCGTTGATGTCATTTATCCACCCGAACATAAAGACCTTTATCACGACATTGCAAACAAAGGCGCTGTCATCTCTGAAATGCCACTCTCAATGCATCCGGGCGCATCTCACTTTCCTCGTCGTAACCGCATTATTTCAGGCTTAAGTAAAGGTATCATTATTATCGAAGCCGCCCTTAAATCAGGATCTTTAATTACAGCCCGCTTTGGTTTAGAGCAAAACCGTGAGATTTTTGCCGTGCCAGGTTCCCCTTTAGATCCCAGGTGTCGTGGCAGCAATGACTTAATCCGTCAGGGCGCCATCTTGCTTGAATCTATTCAAGACATCATTAATTGCCTTGGTCTGCCTGAAGCCAGAGAAAGAGCCACTAACTTAGATTTGAAAGAAAATAATAGTGAAACCCATAATCCAGAAATCAAAGACCTAGACAACTTAAAGGAATTGCTGCTATCAGAGTGTAGTGCATCAGCATCAACCCCCATCGATGCATTGTTGCGACGTTATCAGGCTAATGAAGCAAAGGTTCTAAGTACGCTATTAGAACTTGAACTTGACGGACAGATACGTAGGTGTGAAAATGGTGGTGTTGCTTTGTTAAGGCAGCCTCATAAATAATCTTAAGATTTTATTTTATTGATAAATTCTCGAATAAAAATATCATAGAGTTTCCCAAATAACAAAATTTTGGGAAAGGAGCAAAGTTGGCAAAGAGTGTTGTTGTAGTTGAATCGCCCGCAAAAGCGAAGACGATTAATAAGTACTTAGGGAACGATTATGTTGTTCTCGCAAGCTATGGCCATGTGCGAGATTTGCCATCAAAGAATGGATCTGTAAATCCAGACGATAGCTTTGCTATGACTTGGGAAATAGATCAAAGATCTGAAAAACATATAAATGAAATCTCCAGAGCCTTAAAAGGAAGTGAAACTCTATATCTCGCAACCGATCCGGACCGCGAAGGAGAAGCTATATCTTGGCATGTCCAGGAAATATTGAAAGAACGGGGTGCTCTTAAAACAGCCAATGTTGAACGTGTCGTTTTTCATGAAATTACAAAATCAGCTGTAAAACAAGCTATGGCGAATCCTCGTAAGATCGACCAAGACCTTGTAGAAGCTTATCTTGCAAGACGCGCTTTAGACTACCTCGTTGGATTCACTCTCTCTCCTGTTTTGTGGCGTAAATTACCTGGATCTCGCTCTGCGGGCCGCGTTCAATCTGTTGCATTACGTTTAATCGTGGATCGCGAACAAGAGATCGAAGCCTTTATTGTTGAAGAATATTGGACTGTCCTAGCCAACCTAAAAACCCCAAGAGATCAAGACTTTTCAGCTAGACTCACTCACCTTCATGGGAAAAAACTTGAAAAGTTTAGCCTTCCGAATAAAGAAGCCGCGGAGGCCGCTTGCGCTGAAATTAGAGCTGAATCTTTTAATGTTGCAAGTATTGATAAACGCCAAGTTAAAAGGCACCCTGCCCCTCCGTTTACAACATCAACATTACAACAAGAAGCTTCACGTAAATTAGGGTTCGGCGCCAGCCGCACAATGCAGACGGCTCAAAAACTCTACGAAGGATTCGATATTGACGGAGAAACAACCGGTCTTATCACCTATATGCGTACGGATAGCACCCAAATGTCACAAGAAGCAATTGTTGGCGCTAGAGAATATATTGAAAAAGATTTTGGCAAGCAGTATCTACCCGATGCTCCAAGACTCTTCAAAGGGAAAGCAAAAAACGCACAGGAAGCCCACGAGGCCATTCGTCCAACACAGCTCTCTCGCCATCCTCGCGATTTAGTAAGATTTCTAGACGACACTCAACTGAAACTTTATGAATTAATATGGAAACGCGCCCTTGCTTCGCAAATGGAAAGCGCATTGTTCGACCAAGTTTCAATTGATTTAGCCTCTAAGGATAAAAAAATTGGATTGCGTGCCACTGGATCAACCTTAGTTTTTGATGGTTTCTTGAAACTTTACCAAGAAGGCGTTGATGACGCTAACGAGGATAGTGATGAGAAATTATTACCAGTGATGAATGAAGGCGAAGCTGTTAAGCAGTCTGCAGTTATTCCTAACCAACACTTCACACAACCTCCACCTCGTTTTTCCGAAGCAAGCCTCGTTAAGAAATTAGAAGAACTCGGAATTGGGCGCCCGTCAACCTACGCTTCTATTATCCAAGTCCTACAAGACCGCGATTATGTTCGTATTGAAAAACGTCAGTTCCATCCTGAAGATCGAGGTCGCATTGTTTCTTCATTTTTGAAAAATTTCTTTGAGAGATATGTTCAATATGAATTCACTGCTAATTTAGAAGAACAGCTCGACGAAATTTCTTCAGGTCATCTTGTCTGGAAAGAAGTTATGAAAAACTTTTGGCGAGACTTCAAAACTAACGTTGATACGGCTCAAGGACTCCAAATCACAGACGTCATTAACCGCCTTGAGGAAGACTTAAACACTTATCTATTCAAAAACACAGAATCTGGAACTAGAGAATGTCCGCTTTGTAAAAAAGGTCAGGTCAACCTCAAGCTTAGCCGTTTTGGCGCTTTCCTCGGCTGTTCTGATTATCCCGAGTGCCGTTATACTCGCCCCATTGGCAACGGTACATCTGATGCTGGCAACACCCCTTCAGAGGAACCTATTGAGATAGGACTGGATCCTGAAACCAATGATATGATTACCCTGCGTAAAGGTCCCTATGGTTTTTATTTGCAATGGGGAACAACTGGCGTTGCCGTACCTGAGCCTGAAAAGGAAGTCAGCACAGAAGATAAACCAAAGAAAAAAACTAAGGCAAAGCCGAAAGCAAAAGCTGCTCCTAAGCCGAAGCGTATTTCAATTCCAACCACCATTGAGCTCAGCAGCATCGATTTAGATAAAGCCATGCGACTTAAGGAACTTCCTAAATTAATAGGAGAGAATCCAGAGTCTGGTCTACCAGTGAGCTTAGGTATTGGAAGATTTGGTCCCTACGTTAAACACGGAGATCAGTTCGTATCTATCCCTAAAAGTGATGATGTTTTAAACCTTGATCTTCCAAGAGCGCTAGAAATCATTGCAGCAAAAGCAAAACAGGGTGATACTAAAAAAGGTAAAGTTTTTAAAGCTAAAGCGAAACCGAAAGCTGTGAAGAAAAGTAAAAAATCCGAAAGTGAGTAAATGGTTTGAAAAAAGACGGCCCCTTCTTCAAAGGTCCTAAAAAAAATCTTAAGTCTAAGGAATTTGGCAAATCATCAAAATCCAAAAGGCCAGAGGTTGCCGGCAAACAACGCTTTACGCCTCGCAATGAAATAAATAGGACTGAAGCTGAGAGTGCGCATCACGTTGGAATTTTTCATCAAACGCTAAAAGCTGGAAACAAGGTAGGGTTTTTATCCCCCTGTCATCGTAAAGACTATTCTTCTGAAATCATGCTCGAGAGCGAAAAATGCGAAGGATTAGAGGAAGGCGATGTTGTTGTCTATTCTGTAAGCAATAGATATTTTGTCAAAATTCATCAACGGCTTGGCCACATCAGCAGCCCAAAGATTTTCAGCTTGATGGCAATTCACAGTCATCATATTCCACACGAATTTTCTAATGAAACAGTAGCATTGGCTGAAAAGATGACTGCGCCAACTTTAGAAAATCGTCGTGATCTGCGAACATTTGATCTTGTCACGATTGACGGAGAAGATGCCAGGGACTTTGATGACGCAGTTTGGGCAGAGGCGGACCAAGATCCTCGTAACCCAAACGGTTGGCGTGTTTTGGTCGCCATTGCGGATGTTTCATCTTATGTCAAATCTGGTGATGCTCTTGATACAGAAGCCTATAAACGAGGAAATTCCGTGTATTTCCCCGACATGGTTGTTCCAATGCTACCAGAAGCTTTATCGAATGAGCTTTGTTCCCTCAAACCCAACGTTGATAGAGCCTGCTTAGCTGTTGAAATGATCATCAGCGAGCATGGTAAAATAAAATCACAATATTTCAAACGCGGCCTGATGAAATCTCGTGCGCGCTTAACCTATAATCAGGTACAAAAAGCTATTGATGGTGAATTTGACAAAACAACAGAGCCACTATGGTCAACTGTTATTCAGCCACTTTATGGTGCGTATAAATCTCTCTTAAAAGCACGTGAAAAGCGTGGAACTCTTGAACTTAACGTTGTAGAGAACCGCGTTGTTCTTGATAATGACGGAAACGTTACCAGCGTCGAAGCACGTCCTCGCCACGAAAGCCATCAACTAATAGAAGAACTTATGATCGCAGCAAACGTTGCCGCAGCAAAAACCTTAAAAGCAAAAGGTTGGCCCTGCGTTTATCGTATTCATGACGTTCCTGATATGGCACGCATTGAGAATTTAAAGAAATTTCTCAAAAGCTTTAAAATCAACACACCAAAAGCCAAAAAATATACAGGCTCTCAATTTAATGAGATCATTGGACAAACACTTGAAACCCCCTACTCCAAGCTTGTTAACGATTTAATATTAAGATGCCAATCGCAAGCCCGTTATGCCGTTAAAAACATTGGGCATTTTGGTTTAAGCCTAGTTGATTATTGCCATTTCACCTCTCCTATCCGTCGTTATGCAGATTTAGTTGTCCACAGGGCTTTAGTTGCGGCCTTAGATCTTGGTGAGGGTGGGCTAGATTCACCTGACCCAACACCTCTTGAAGCTGCTTGCGATCACACATCCTCAACAGAACGCCAAGCTGCAGTCGCGGAAAGAGAAGCAATGGATCGCTTCATGACAGCCTATCTCGTTCCTCACATTGGCGAAGAGTTTACCGCCTCAATTGTTGGCGTCACAGGAATGGGACTTTTTGTTAGCGTTGTCGGTAGCGGTGCTCAAGGCTTTCTTCCTAAATCAAGCTTATATGGCGATAGTTATGTTTATGATGCTGAGAAGCATCGTCTCTTCGGTTATCGAACCAAAACAGCCTATCAATTGGGAGATATATTAAAGGTTACTTTGAACCGCGCTGACCCAATTACTTGCAATACAATTTTTCACCTGAGCCGAGAAAAGTTTGAGCCAAAATATAAAAAAGGACCGAATAAGAAAAAACGTAACGACTCAGTACCTTTTTGAGATCCTGCATCAGTGTCTCGTTATCCAAGCTAAAGCTTGGAACTCGCCAACTGTCCAGGATGACAACTGTAGAAGCAGAGTGTCAGCTTTTTCCGCTGTCATCCTGGAAAATAGGTTGAGTCCAAGCTTTGCTTGGATAACGAAACCATTTATGCAGGATCTCATACAACAAAAGTACTGAACTTATAACCACAGGAGAATAACGTTGAACAATAGAGTTGCTATCGTTGCTGCAAAAAGAACACCTATTGGCGCCTTTCAAGGGTCACTAGGCCATCTTAAAACTCCAGCACTTGGAAGTGCCGTTATTGCTGCTCTATTAGAAGAAACTTCAGTAAAACCATCAAATATCTCCGAAGTTATTCTTGGTTGTGTTCTCTCAGCTGGTGTGGGTCAAGCTCCTGCTAGACAAGCTGCGCTTGGAGCAAAGCTACCCAATAGTGTCCCTTGCACAACCGTGAATAAAGTATGTGGTTCTGGTATGAAGGCTTTGATGCTTGGGTGCGATCATATTCTCCTAAATCAAGATGCTATTGTCATTGCAGGCGGCATGGAATCCATGACAAACAGCCCTTATCTACTCGATCGTGCCCGCTCAGGTTATCGCTTAGGTCATAATCGTCTTATCGATCACATGTGGATTGATGGCTTAGAAGATGCTTATCAAACTAATCCCGATAAATCTCGTAAATTAATGGGTGATTTTGCCGAAGCAACAGCAAAGCGTTTTGATTTCACGAGAGAAGATCAAAATAAATATGTCCATGAAACCTGGGCACGAGCAATACAAGCACAAAACGCCAATGCTTTTGCCAATGAAACTGTTATAATGTCTGACATTGCAGCAGATGATATTCCTGCCAAAATAAAACCTGAGAAAATTATAGCTTTAAAACCAGTATTTTCAGCAGATGGAACCATAACTGCAGCAAGCTCTTCTGCTATTGCTGATGGCGCTGCTGGTGCTCTTTTAATGAGCGAGAATCAAGCGGTGCAACAGGGACTCCTTCCCCTTGCTTTCATAAAAGATCAGATAACTTTTGCACATGAACCAGAATGGTTTACAACGGCACCAATTGGCGCAATTACTAACTTATGTAAAAAAGTCGGTTGGTCTATTGATGAAGTTAATCTTTTTGAAATCAATGAAGCCTTTGCGGTTGTTACCATGGCAGCGATGAAAGAGCTTAAAATTCCCCATGAGAAAGTTAATGTAAACGGTGGAGCTTGTGTTCTTGGTCATCCTTTAGGCGCAAGTGGAGCACGCATTGTTGTAACGCTTATTCATGCTATGATTAACCGAAATGCTAAAAAAGGAATTGCAGCAGTTTGCCTTGGCGGTGGTGAAGCAACAGCCATTGCTATAGAACGATCATAGGAATTTCTTCAAGAAACACAATAAATATAAATTGAAAATTTGATGTTTATAATATAAAAAGACAATAAATCAAATTTTATGGTATACTGAATGTTTTATTTTATTCTTTGCTTCTTAATTTCTTTTCCAGTTTTCAGCTCCGAACCTGATCCTTATGCAACAACTGAACGAAAACCAACCTGGGCTTTCAAACTGGAACGTCAAGTTGAAGAGACTGACGGCGTCCCAACGCAACAACAGCTTATTATCTATGGAACAATTCATGAGTACCCCATAGATATGATTCCCCTAAGAGCACTAGAAGTAATTAAAACGTGTGATGCTTTATATATAGAAAAAAGCGATGAAGAAGAATCTTCCGAAAATGAAAGGCATATACTGAGTGAGAGAGAAATCATCTCCCCTACAAAATATCAAGATTTTTACAAGAAACTTTCCAACGAAGCTCAGGAAGCTTTAACATATTTAAACTCAATTCGTACAGAAGAAGAAAAAGAATTTGCTGAGGATCTTAGAACAATACATCCAGGTTTTCTTTATTCGAAGCATGAAGCAGAAGAAAATGAACGTTTACAGCAAAATGGAATGGATGCCACATTGGTGAAACTTTTTAAAGAGCAAGAAAAGCATACAGGAGGATTAGAGAGATGCACTGATTTCCCACTTACTTTCACCATAGATGAAATCTTTTCCCGTCCCTTTTATGATCTAGAAAGCGCTTCTTTTAGAAGTGAATCCGAAAAAATGCTCATTTCCACAGCTCTATCAGAAAAAGAAGGAGAAACACCAGAGATTGATTCTGTTGATGACTCTCCGTCTCGAGATACTCTGTATAAAACAGCTTCCGAGCTACAAGAGAAAGCTTCCAAACTGCATAATGAAGCTTATGAGCTGAGGAATGAAAAAGGTCATGAACTGCAGATGAAATTTTACGCCCTCCAGACAGAAGCTTACAATCTCGAATCTGAAGCTTCCAAACTCCAAACTGAATCTTATTACAAACTCGAACCTGGATCTTCCCATCCGGAATTTTATGAAGCTTACGAAAAAGTTGATATGAATTTCTTTTTTAAAGCTATGGCTTCTTCTACTTCTCAAAGAAATATTAACTGGATAGAGCCCACAATCGCATTAGCAGAAAAGCATAAGCTCGCGTGTATATTGGTAGGAGCAAGCCATCTAAGTGATTCAGCCGAAAACCCAGAAGCAAAAAGTTACTTAAAGCTATTACAAGAAAATGGTTTTTCAATCTCTCAAATGTATACAGACGGAACCTTTGAGGATTATTTACTGTAAGAAAGAAATCATTACAATTAAACTAGCATGGCTAATTTTCATTATTTACAGTTTTCACATATTTATGCTAAAAAAAATTATAATTTTACACAAATAATAATTAAATAAAAAAATGTACAAAAAACTATTTTACTCTCTTTTTCTAGGGCTAACCTTAAGCTTTGGAATATCTCACGCCGTCAACACAAGAAGTCAAGATGGCTTATTCGAAGTCAAAGAAAGATGGACAACCTACTATCATGTAACGCGACAAGATAATTTAGAGTCTATTCGAAAAGAGGGACTATTAACCTTCTACGGCGGAATGAAACAAAAACAAGGAATGTCAATTCTTAGAGAAGATGATGTTTTTATTAAAGAATCTATGAATCATGTTCACGTTGCTACAGATTGGGAAACAGCAAATCGATATGCTGAACACATGTTGGCGTTAAGAGAAAAAGCTCTTTACCCAAAAGATATATCGAAAATAGATATGCCTGTGTTCTTAAAGTGTGACGCATACAAAGGCATTTTCTCACAAGATCCTCATGATGTTGCTTTGCGCACAAAGCACAACATACAAGCTGGTAATGTTTTTATTCTAGTCATTCGCCCACATATTAACAGTCAAGGTTACTATACCTTTGACAAAGTAAATGAAGATGAAGAAAGCTTTTGGCTACCTTTAGCAAACTGGAATCCTAGTTTATATAAACCTGCGTATCCAGAAACTGATAAAAAGGTAATACAGTTAGATGAATCAACAATTCGCCAATTATTGGTAAAACGTATTGAGCGTTATTCTCATCAAAAATTAAACAAAGGTAAGGCTGCTAAAGAAGTTGGTGTTTGCTCTGCAACTCTAGATAAATTCTTACATCAAGATTTATCATTGCGCACAAGCTCAAAGCAGAAGATTATCAATAATTTTTGTCTACACTTTGCCAGCATCACACACTACGATTATCATTTTATAAAAAGATAGTAATTCACTGAAAATGGCGAAGCTTGCGTTCTTGGTCGTCCTTTAGGTGCAAGTGGCGCACGCATTGTTGTAACGCTTATTCATGCTTTGATTAATCAAAATGCTAAAAGGAATTGAAAATTATACCGCTCGTAAATGAAAACACTAAATCACGCATCAAGTTAAATCTTCATTGACTTTCCATTAATTACTAATATATTTTCTTAAAAAATTATCAGAAACAAAATGAGCAAATGAATATTTTATCTAAAATTAATTATAAATTAAAATTAGGATTATTAGTACTTCTGATGCTGACTTCACGTGTAGAATCCATGGATACTGAAACGAGTGAATCCATCATTTTTAGATCATGTCATACTGGAAGAGTCTATGTGTTAAATGAAGATTTTATTCAAAGCATAGATGAAAAATATTCATTTGAAAAAGATATCGTTAATAAAAAAATAGATAATTGTCTTACATTTATAAAAAGATATCTCGACAAAGAAAGAAAAGAAAGCCAGCAAGATTCTTATAAACCTGACCGAGTTCTTTATAGGCTAGGCTCTGCTACAATTATGTGTGAACTAAACAGGATACCCAGAGATACAATTATTACCAGAGAATTCTCACAACAATGGGAACAACACGTCATAACATTTTCTTATCCAATCACCACTTCCCTTCTTTCACGACATGAAAACCCTCAGAATCCTTGTTATTCTGAGTCGAATCGTTAAAATTAAAAAAGAATTTTACCTTCCTCTCCTTCAGAAGCCTCCCGTTCTCGGACTTTATCCGGTAATGCCCCGGGGAGCTACAAAAAGACTCTAAAACATGACATCCTCGCTTTCTTGTTCAGTCATCTCTGCGGAGGCAAAATCCAAGCTGCTTATTCAAATTTATTGTGTTCTTTGTGTTTTTTATGGATTTCCGCCTGCGCGGGAATGACAGCCATAAAACTTAAGGCCACTTTTAAAATTTGACATTTTTTCTTTTTTTGATTTATTCTTTACCTGTAACCGACAAGAATGCGGGGTTTTTTAAAGAAAAATAATAACTCAAAAATCCATTAAACTCTCAACATCACATGACCGGAATATGATAAGAAGTTTTCTGAATTCAAAGTTATTAGCCGGATTTTCTTAAAAAAGTCGTTCGAAGAGATTCGAAGTGTGGGCAGGCGTTCAAGGAGTGAGCATTCGACGTGTACCTATAAGTA
>CANFPP010000027.1 GCA_947449005.1 Holosporales bacterium
GTGGTGCACTTGATGCTGCCAACCCGTTTGAGGACATGCGAAAACTATAAATTGAAGAAAAAACCGAAAGGGAAAAGTAGGTCGTCAATAAGGGCAAGGTGGTGCACTTTTACTCTGCCATTTGGCGCACTTTTACTTTGCCATTGACATCGCTGGTTGTTTCATGGGTGCTAATGAAAAAAATCAAATTTTAATAGCGATCTAAATCTTCTGAAGCAAAAGGTGATTTAAGGGAGTTGGAATGTCAAATTTAATAATGTTTTGTTGTAATTGACTGTTAAAGGCATTTACAAAAGTTTTGCTCGGATCTGAGGTTGTCTTAATAGAGGCCCCTATGTGAATACCGATGTCTGTGAATTTTGTAACTCCAGAAATTTTTATTTTCTCTTTAATCATGTAGCCAAAAATGGGATCTGAGTGTAGTTGTTGGTAGGTTTGGTTCAGAGCTTCGTAAACCTTTGTTAGGTCAGCCCTGAAATCAACAGTAAAATGAATAATTGCAATCGAGTAATCTCGAGATCTGTTGATAACACTTGTGACTTCAGAAAATGGAATTGTTTGAAGCTCCCCTGTGTCGTGGCGTAAAAGAATACAGCGCAAGGAAATAGACTCAACAACACCGTTGAATGTGCCGATTGTTACTGTTTCTCCAACTGCCATATTGCCTTCAATAAGCGTTAGAAAACCATTGATAAGATCCTTGACCAGAGTTTGCGCACCAAAACCAACAGCCAAACCAATCACACTAAAGCTATAAATAATTGGTATAATGTTAATATTGAGCTCAACCAGAATCATTAAGCTTGCCATAATAATTAAGCCCCAGTGGCAGGCTGAACGAATAATCGGTGCAAGAGTTTTAATAATCGCTGAAGGCTCAGAGTCTTTTACGGGAAAGTACTTAAGTTTTTTAAGAGAAGATGATACGCCTAATTGGTAACCAATTAACCGATTAATGCCAATCCATAACGCAACTAATAAACCCAAGATGGCAGAAATACGAAATCCTACTAACAACACACCCTTAAGGTTTTCTTTCGAAATCATGCTCTTGAGATCAAATTGATAGTGCTGATTGTTAGGGGAGGCAGCAGGAGTTGAGGCCTCGGAAGAGTTGGTGGGGTGTAGCTTTTCTGCCATGATAGCTTGCACAGCAAACTCAGCCCCCGAAAGAGGGGGTAATGTGGTGAGAATGAAAGCTAACAACAAGAATAAAGGCATTTTTTATGCTCAACATTTAAAGCGAGTTAATAGTTTCTCAATCTTTTTAAGGCTATCAAATTTCAAGGCTACTGGAAAGTCTATAATCTGCGACTGGACTTCACGCGGGAGTCTAAGGTGATCCTTCGATGTTGTTATTAGGGAAACCTTATGATTATCTGCGATTTTCTTAAGATGTTGAATGTCAGTAAATGTATAGGGATGATGATCTGCAAAGCTGATAAATTCTTTAACTTCATAACCGTATTGGATGAGAGTGTTCTGAAATTTTTGAGGATAACCAAGGCCTGCAAAAGCAACAACAGGTTGAGGTTTAATGGTTCCCTCACAGGTTAATTGAGCATTTAGCTGCTCAATAAAATTGGTTTTTAAGCTTGATGAATCTCCAATAACGACCACACTTTGAGCTTTCGCTAAGCCTTGCTCAAGAGGCTCTCGAAGAGGGCCAGCCGGGAAAACCATTTCATTGCCAAACCACTGAAGGGCATCAATGACAACAAAATTGAAATCTTTAATTAGGCTGGGGTTTTGCAAGCCATCGTCCATAATAAGAATAGAGGCCCCATGTTCTATTGCT
The DNA here is from genome assembly GCA_947449005.1 of Holosporales bacterium. Lineage (GTDB taxonomy): Bacteria > Pseudomonadota > Alphaproteobacteria > Paracaedibacterales > CANFPP01 > CANFPP01. The sequence goes on from CANFPP010000027.1 coordinate 1,799, forward strand.
GCTTTTGCAGCCTTTTTGCGATCACTACCAACCCAGGTAGGTGCGCCTCTTGCTAGCAATAGTGGCTCATCTCCGACTTGCAAATATGTATGGTTTTTTAAATCTACTTGCAGGGTGCCCTTTATTGAAACACCATATCCTCTGCTTAGTATGTGCGGCGTATGGCCTAGAGATTGCAAAATCTTAACAATGGCAATAACGGTTGGCGTTTTGCCTGCTCCTCCCATAACTAAATTTCCAACGCAAATCACAGGCACTGAAACTTTTTCAGGTGTTATTGATTTTCTGTAAAAATGCGACGCTAGATTGTAGCCCCACGACAGTGGTTGTAAGGCCAAGCTTAGGTAGTTTGGTTTGTCCCAAAACTTTGGTGTTTTAAACATGGGATTTGACTCCGCTTCTTTTAATGAATTATTCTTTTTCTTATCTGAGGCTAACCATTATATTGTAAAGTAAATTACTTAATAGTAGGTTACTATCTTAATAGTGAGTTGCTATTCTTTGTATAAAGGAACTTTTTGTTTTTATGAACCTCTTTGATGTCTTTCGTGATCAAATTAATTTGATCCTTAGTAAATTAAGTGCCGAAGAAAATTGGCCGTCTCATGTTGACCTTAGCTCTTTTACTGTCGAGCTACCTAGGGAAGCAAAGCATGGCGACTTAACAACCAATGCGGCAATGATTCTAGCAAAGCCTTTGGGTCAACCTCCCCATCGTATTGCGGCTAGAATTGCAGAGCAACTCCTTTTATTGCCCAATATTATAAAAGCAGAGATTGCCGGGCCTGGTTTTATTAATGTTACGCTTTCCGCCAGCCAATGGCAGCAACAGCTTCAATATATATTGCAAACGGATGAGCGCTATGGAGATTGTAATATTGGTTTGGGAAAAATCATCAATGTCGAGATAGTCTCTGCCAATCCAACAGGCCCTTTGCACACAGGCCATAGTCGTAATGCTGTTTTGGGTGATGCGATTGCTGCTCTTTTGCAAAAAGTTGGTTATCAGGTTTGCCGAGAATATTACATTAACGATGCTGGTGGTCAGATAGACGCTTTGGCACGCTCTGTGCATGTGCGCTACCGTGAGGCGCTTGGTCATTCTATTTCTCCAGAAGATTTTAAAGACGGGATGTATGGCGGCGATTATCTTGTGCCGGTGGGGAAGAAATTAGCACAAGAGTTTGGCGATAAATATTTGACGGCTCCTGAGTCTTCTTGGATATCTTTGTTTAAAAAAACAACCATAGATGCAATGATGAACGATATCCGCAATGACCTTGCTTCACTCGGTGTTCATATTGATACGTTTGTTTCTGAGGCTGAGTTGGTTGCAGCGGGTGGCGTTGAAAAGGTTTTAGAAATTCTTGATAAAAAAGGTGATTTGTATACAGGTATTCTTGTTCCTCCGAAGGGGCATACTGATGAAGACTGGGAACAGCGTGAGCAAACTTTATTTCAGTCCACAAAGTACGGAGATGATGTTGATCGTGCGGTAAAAAAGTCTGATGGTAGCTGGACATATTTCGCAGGAGATATCGCGTACCATATGGATAAATTTCGTCGTGGCTTTACAGATATGATTAATGTTTTTGGTGCAGACCATGGGGGCTACACGAAAAGAATAACTGCTGCAGTGTCGGCAATAACGGGCGGTGCTGGAAAACTTGAAATCATCACAACTCAATTGGTGAATTTCCTTGAAAATGGCGTTCCTGTTAAGATGTCAAAGCGAGCAGGGGTCTTCATTACGCTTCGTGAAGTTGTTGAGCGTGTTGGGAAAGATTCTGCTCGGTTTATGATGTTGTCTCGTCGGCAAGATATGCAGATTGATTTTGATTTTGCTAAGGTTCTAGAGCAATCAAGAGATAACCCAGTTTTTTATATTCAATATGCTCATGCGCGCATTTGCTCTGTCTTACGTCATGGTCGGACAATTTTCCCAGAAACATCAGATCTAAGCTCAGCTAATTTAGCGCTCTTGAATGATCCCTGTGAAATAGAGATGATTAAGATATTATCAAACTGGCCGCGTCAGGTTGAGGTTTCTGCTGTAAATCGTGAACCTCATCGTATTACAAATTATTTGTATGATGTTGCGTCGGCGTTTCACGCGTTGTGGAACAAAGGAAAAGATAATAGTCAATTGAGATTTATTGAGCCGGACAATATGGAGATAACAATGGCAAGACAGGCGCTGATTAAAGGCGTGTTGATAGTTTTGGCCAATGGTTTGCATCTTTTCGGAATCACCCCAGTGCAGGAGATGAGATAATGTCTTCATTTAATTTTCGTTTTGGTCAGAATAGACCGCAAGGTGAAAACAAAAAAGGCGGCCATCCTGATGACCGTTATTATGATAACGAGCCTAGGTTTACCCAAACTCGCCCACCACAGTTTGTAACGCCACCTCGCGAAGAAGGGCCGCGGTTTGATCCAAGAATGGAAGAAAGAGCCTATGACCAGCAGCCGCCTGATAGTCGTTTCAGTGATAATCGTCAGCAAGAGCGTAGTGCTTATGTTCCTGACGCAGAATTCGTAAGTCAAAATCGACAACCCCGAATGCAACAACAGATGAGAGGCTATGCTCCCCAACGATCAGGACAGCAAGATTTACGAGATCTTTCTTTCTGGCAAGATGATGAACCTCAGGATAATTCACCGGAAGACTTTGAAGATGAACGTTCTTCTCCGTTAAAATTTTTCGTGTTTATTGCATGTTTGGTGGGGCTATCTGCATTTGGATGGTTCGTCTATCGTTGGGCCTCTAATCCTAGCATGGATAATCCTCCCTTGATTCAAGCAGAGGCTGGACCGTTTAAAGTGCGCCCTGAAAATCCTGGCGGCATGACGATTCCTCATCAAGATAAATTGATTTATGGACGATTGGTTCCGGGTGCTTCAGAGCCAGCTGAGCGTTTATTGCCGCCAACGAATCAGTTGCAACCTGTGCCATATCAGCAAGACCCTCAGTATCAAGATCAGCAATATGCACCTCAGCATCCTCAACAACAGTATGCGATGCCACAAAATCAACAGCAGCCTGGATATCAACAGCCGCAGCCTCCTTATCCGCAGCAGTCAGAGATGATGCCGCAAAATCCTGCAGTCATGCAGCAACAAGGGGGAGTGATTGCTCAGCCTAATAATGGAGGGTACAATCCTAGTTATGCACCGCAGCAACAGCCTCAAGTTCAACCTCAGGCTGCTGCTTACCCAAACTATAATGTTGCGCAACAGCAAGTTGATCCAAGAATGCCTGCACCGCAGCAATCAGAAATGGTTCCTGTGAAGAAAGCTGAAGTAGCTCCAAAGATGGAGAGCAAGCTTGCGACAAAAGCTGCACCTCTAAAGGGCGGTTTTTATGCTCAACTCGCATCTTTAGGGACGAACGAGCTGGCCACAAAAGAGTGGGATCGGTTAAAGAAGAAACATCCCCAAGACCTCGGAAAATACTCTCCTGATATTCGTGCCATTGACTTGGGGGGAAATAAAGGAAAGACTTATGGAATTCGCATCGGCCCCTTTGAGAGCCGTAACGATGTTTTAAAGAAATGTAGAGCTTTAGGTGTTGGGTGTGTCGTTGTCTCAAATTAGAGCGGTAATTTTTGGTTGTTCTGGGCTGCGTTTGCTGCCAGAGGAGAAATTATTCTTCTCTCGAAGCAATCCCTTGGGCTTTATTCTGTTTGCACGAAATTGTGATAATCCTGAACAAGTCAAACAATTAGTTGAAGATCTTCGTCAATCTGTTGGTCGCAGCGATGCGCCAATTTTAATTGACCAGGAAGGCGGAAAGGTTAGCCGTCTGAACTCTACTCATTGGCGAAAGTTGCCGGCGGCATCTTTATTTGGCCAACTCTCAGAGGATGATCCCGATCTTGGTGGAGAGCGTGTTTATGATAATTCTTGGTTAATTGGCAATGAATTACACGAATTAGGTATAAATGTTAACTGTGCCCCTTGTTCCGATTTGTTGATTTTTGGAGCGCACCCGATTATAGGTGACCGTTCATATGCAGAAACTCCAGAACTCGTAGCTCATCTTTCTCTAAAGACGATAGAAGGACTTTTAAGAGCCGGCGTTATTCCTGTTATTAAACACCTGCCTGGTCATGGCCGTGCGTTGGTTGATAGCCATAAAGAACTTCCTGTCATTTCAGCCACAAAAGACGCATTAATTCACAGTGATTTCTCGGCATTTAGGTTAATTTGTAATGCTCTGGCTTCTCAAAATTATCCAAGTCCTTGGGGAATGACAGCACACGCAATCTATGATGATATTGATGCCGAATCTCCTGCAACACATTCAAGTAAAGTTATTGAAGAAATCATCCGTCATCACATTGGGTTTAAGGGATTTTTAATTAGCGATTGTTTGACGATGAAAGCCCTTGAAGGCTCTTTTGCAAGTCGCACAAGATTAGCTATTGAAGCAGGTTGCGACGCAGCTTTGCATTGCAGTGGTAATTTGGAAGAAATGATAGAGGTTGCAGGTGCGGCACCGTACCTATCCGCAATTTCTTTAAAAAGACTTGCTGAGAGCATTATCCCTGAGAGTTTTCGGACTGAACATCAAAAAGAAGATTTGCTAAAAAATGTGAGTGATTCTTTGAAGGCTCAATATGAGTGAGACAATTCTTGCTACCATCGCAAGTTTAATCGCGTTGGTTTTTGCCATAACGACGCATGAAGCTGCACATGGAGCGGCTGCGATGTTATTTGGTGATGATACTGCAAAGCGTTATGGACGCCTTAGCTTTAATCCTTTGCGACATATAGATCTAATGGGGTCGGTTATTTTGCCAGGCTTCCTTATGTTGGCTGGTTCGCCCTTTTTGTTTGGATGGGCAAAGCCTGTCCCGGTCGACTTTAACCGTTTAAATCCAAAGCGATTAGGAATGGTTCTCGTAGCTTTTGCAGGGCCAGGTATTAATATATTTTTAGCGTGGATATCGGCACTATTACTTCACTTTAATAATGGAGCTCATACATTAGGTAATGAAGTTTTAGTAAATTCTATTCGCATTAATTTAGTTTTAGCTGTATTTAATATGATACCGATACCACCTTTAGATGGGGGACGGGTCGTAGTAGGGATTTTACCAAGACCTTTGAATGGTTTTGTGCAATCGTTAGAGCCCTATGGCATGGCAATATTGATGGGATTAATTTTCTTGCCTGTAGCATTAGAAAGCGTTGGTATTCATATAAATATTTTGGGCATGATTATAACGCCACCCTACAAGATGTTAATGGATTTTATTCTAACAATAAGTGGACACCACTAGAAACTAAGGAGACTGACAAATGGGAATGAGTTTTGGTCATTTAATGCTGCTTATGGTCATTGTTTTGGTGATTTTCGGTGCAGGTAAGTTACCTCAAGTTATGGGTGATCTTGCAAAAGGTGTAAAAGCTTTTAAAGATGGTATGAAAGACAATAACGATGAGTCGAAAGATTCAGGCGTTACTATTGTTCAATCAAAAACAGATAAAAACTCAGAAGTCTAATGCTAGATATCGCCCCTCATCGTCGTCATGGCGAGCCACGAAGTGGCGTGGCCATCCAGTTAAACAATAGAATCATCATGATTAATGAATGTATTTACTTCTTTTTGAGTCTTTTTAATTTGTATTTAATGCTGAATAGCAACCTCTATCGTTTCAAAACATCCACTTTTTCTGGATGGCCACGCCACTTCGTGGCTCGCCATGACGGCGGTGGAGGGTAGTGTAATGCTAGATATTGCTTGGACAGAGTTTCTTTTAATTGGAATCTTGGCACTCATCTTAATCGGTCCAAAGGAATTGCCTATGGTTTTGCGCACCTTAGGAAAATGGATCGCTAAAGCAAGACATATGGCGCAGCAATTCCAATTTTACGTAGAAGATATGGGGTCAGAAGCGGACCACGATCCGGATCCCGATCAGAAAAAGAAAAAAGAAACTGATATTTCCTAAATTTCTTCAGCTTACAGCTCCACTTGGGGATTAGATTTTCTTCCAGGGTATTGTTGTAGCAACAGATACTATTAAAAATAAGCTATGGGCGTATGCAATTCAGTTTTACATTCTTTACTTCTATAATTATCTGATTTTTCTCTTTTTTTAAATACCCCCCGCTACTTGTGGATAAAGTTTCTAAAATTTTACTTCACTACAGCCGATAAGGCTCCTTTTTTAATATCAATAAAAACACATGAGATAACAATTATGCAAAAGAAAGCTAGGTAAAACGAAATTGCATAAACGCTATTAAAGTAATTTTTTGAAAAAAATAGCATCATAGGAGTAGTTCCTGCAAAGGCTGTTCGTGCAATGCTGTCACTTAAGGCTACTCCAGAGTAGCGGATAGGTGGAGGAAAGAAATCAAAAATTATGGGGTTTATGATAGCCCAAAAGATACCTGAAAAGATTGAAAAAGCTAATTGAGAATATAATAAAAAACTCAAGCTGCCGGATGTGAGGCCCCTGATTACAATAAAGGAGAGAAAGATTAAAATCAGGCTAATAAACAGTAATATTTTTTCGCGAGAATATAGGGTTAGCAGGTAGGAAGCAGTTAGAGCACCAATGATATAAAATGTCAGAGAAAATGAGACAATAAGTAAAGCATTGCAAAGATCAAAAGAAAGTTCTTGAGTTAAAAACATGCTAAGAAAGGTGGTCGAAAATCCGGAATTAACGCCTGCTAAGCTAATAAGAAAAACAGCACATATTACTCTTTTCTTATAATTCATCCAAAGATTAAGGAATGGTTTTTCGGGTGCCTGAGAATTAGAGTTCTTCTCTCTCAAAAAAATTGGAGTTTCAGGTATTTTCCTGCGTATGTGAAGCCCCCAAAGACCAATAAAACCACCAAGTAGAAATGGAATTCTCCAAAAGTATTTTAACTGAAAATACATAAAAAAAGCCGCTACTAATGAGGCAAGAAGGCAGCCAAAAAGAGTAGAGGCCGCGATAAGGGCCCCTGAGAAATTTCGACCTTTTTGACTGTTGTTATGCTCTAAGGAGAAAACTACCGCTCCACTATACTCTCCGCCCATACAAATGCCCTGGAAGAAGCGTGCAGTCATTAATAAAGCTATGGAATACCAACCTATTTGTTCATAAGTGGGTAGCAGGCCAATAAGACAGCATGATAAACCCATTAAAAGGATGGAAACAACAAGAGCATTTTTTCTGCCATAAGTATCACCAAAGTAACCAAAAATTACCCCTCCGAGGGGTCTTGAGATAAAACCAATGCTATACACGCCAAAAGTCCATAAAATAGATATAAATTTATCAGTGTGAGGAAAGAAAATATCAGCAATCAGAGGGGACAATAACCCATATAGAGCGAAGTCATAATACTCTAAGATATTACCAAGCATAGCAGCTAAAGTTATACGCACCTCGCTTGTTTCTTTTGTATTTTTTCTGTTAAGCATTTTTTTTCCATATGTCCAAAATTAAGTCTTGATTCAAAGGATTTGACAACACTAAGTCAAAAATTTGTGAGCGAGAAGTGCAGGAAAGCTTAGTTTTGATGCTATCAAGATAAGATTCAACCGTACGCGATGATATACCTAAACTTCTTCCTGTTTCTTTGGCAGACTGACCTCGAGCAAGTAACCCAAGACACTCTGATTCGCGCTTAGTTAAGAAAAAGTTCTTTGTTCCATTATTAATTAAAATTTTCTCTGGCTTTAGCGAGGAAAAGAATTTTTGAAGTTTTATGTCATGCTTGCCTAGAGGAGTTGTTTTATAAAGAGGTTTAACAACACTCTCTGGAATGCTTATTTTTTTCTCAAAGGAATTAGCAATGAGGTCAGCGGCAGCTACATAAAAATAATCGATAAATTTTTCGATTGGATTGAACTCACTGAGATATCTCGAATTAACACTCTCATCATTGAGATAACCTCGTAGGGTAAATGCGTCCATATAGCCATCATGGCTTCTAATGATCACAAGGCCGTTTTCATAGTTAAAATTTTCTTTGGCATCAGCCATTAGTTTGTAAAAACTTTTATCTTCTTTTGGCCAGTGCTTCCAAAGATTAAATGTTTGGAGCTGTGAAAATTTTTGAAAACTAGAAGCCAGAAAGTAATTATTGTCGTAAAAATTTTCAATCCATGTTTCGCAAGACGAGAAATATAACCGCGAGCCATCTCTGTACATTCTTTGGAACGTAAACCCATGGATGTTGAGTAACTCAAAAAGTGGTTTGCAAATTTGTGCTATATCTTTTGCGTGAGAAAGGGCAATAAGTTTATTGGATTGATAGTTTGTTATTAAGCCCTTATCCATACATCTTCCACTTTAGTTTAAAGTCACTTATGAATCCTGGGCTCAAATTCCTTATATCTTAGATTTGAACTTCTAGCAAACAATAGTAAGTTTTGAATTTCAACTTTCCTTTGCAACCAAATCTATTTAATTCTGCGGGGGGAGCTTTTGTGTTTCTCTGAAAACATTGAACAAAAGCGTTATTCCTGATACGTTTCGGATTGAATATTAACCACAAAGAATCATGAAAAAGATGTTCCCTGATAATATCGCTCAAGACAGCGCACAGCCGCTTACGGATCATTTGTTGGAGCTAAGGCGCCGGCTAATTTATGCGTCTATCGGATTTTTTGTTGCCTTTTCGATTTGCTATTATTTTTCTGAACAGCTTTTTACATTTTTAGTAAAACCCTTATCTGAGATTTTACAACCCAGAGGTGAGGGGAGACGGCTTATTTACACAGGCCTAACGGAAGCCTTTTTAACATACATTAAGGTTGCAGCCTTCACTGCAGCCTTTTTCTCGTTCCCTATTATTGCTGGGCAAGTTTGGATGTTTGTGGCGCCAGGTCTCTTTCGCTATGAACGTAAAGTTTTCATCTCGCTATTGATGGCAACACCTATCTTGTTTTTGTGCGGCGCTGCGTTTGCTTATTATGTAATTTTCCCAACTGCTTATGGGTTTTTCTTAAGCTTTGAAACTCCTGGTATTAATGGTTCTCTGCCAATCCAATTAGAAGCAAAAGTTAACGAATATCTTTCTTTCGTGATGCGATTAATTTTCTCGTTTGGCATTTGTTTTGAGTTGCCGGTTTTGCTGACGCTGTTAGCAAGCATCAATGTTTTAACATCAGAGAGTTTGATTAAGAAATGGCGTTTGGCAGTTTTGGCTATCTTTGTCATTGCAGCCATTATAACTCCTCCTGATATATTGAGTATGGTTGGTCTAGCATTTCCTTTAATTATTCTTTATGGTTTGTCTGTATTCATGGTACGTTTACTAGAAAATTATTTGAGAAAGAAAAGAGATTAGTAGAAATGCACGACCTGCGATTAATTCGCGCCGATCCTCAGGAATTTGATCTTGGTTTAAAACGTCGAGGATTAGCGCCAGCAGCGGAAGAGATTCTAGAGCTTGATAAAAAACACAGGACTCTCTTAACAGAACTTCAATCCCTTCAGATGAGTCGCAATCAAATTGCCAAAGATTTTGCTGTGGCTAAACGCGAAGGAATCAACACAGATGCGCTGACTCAACAGAGTGAGCAGCTCAAGCAACAAGTTTCTGTGCTAGAGAATGATTCGGTGCAGCTTGAAAAACAGCTTCATGAAATTTTGTCGAGCTTGCCAAATTTACCTGGAACAGAAACGCCTGATGGTCTTGATGAAAACTCAAATATTGAGCTTCGCAAACACGGCACGCCACCTACTTTTAGCTTTACTCCAAAGCAACACTATGAGCTTGGCGAGCAATTGGGGCTTATGGATTTCGAAAAAGCAACCAAACTTTCAGGTTCTCGTTTTGTCGTTTTGTCTGGTGCTTTGTGTCGCCTGGAAAGAGCGCTCGCAAGTTTTATGCTAGATGTGCATACAAATGAATTTGGTTATGAAGAGACGTATATTCCCTTGCTTGTTAATGACGATGCAATGTTCGGCGTTGGTCAATTGCCGAAATTCAGAGAGGATATGTTTCAAACCACAACGGGCCATTGGTTAATCTCCACGGCAGAAGTGGGTTTGACAAATCTTGTTGCTCAGGAGATTTTGAGCGAAGAGCAATTGCCTCTGCGTTATGCGTCTTACACGCCGTGCTTCCGGTCAGAAGCTGGGTCAGCCGGACGTGATACACGTGGAATGATCCGCCAGCATCAATTTACCAAAGTTGAGCTTGTCAGTATTACGACTCCAGAGCAGGCAAAAGCTGAGCATGAGCGTATGACATCTGCTGCGGAAACTGTTTTACAAAAGCTAGGCCTCGCGTATAGAACAATGGCTTTGTGTTCAGGTGACATGGGATTCTCTGCCGAAAAAACTTATGATTTAGAGGTGTGGTTGCCTGGGCAAAATATGTACCGGGAAATTTCCAGCTGCTCCAATTGCAACTCATTTCAGGCAAGAAGAATGAATGCCCGTTATCGTCCTTCCGTTACACAAGGTAAATCTCAAACCCAGTTTGTGAACACTTTAAATGGTTCAGGAGTTGCGGTTGGAAGAGCTTTGGTTGCCGTAATGGAAAATTATCAACAAGAAGATGGCAGCATTTGTGTTCCAGAGGCTTTGATTCCTTATATGGGTGGAATCGATATTATCAGAAAGACGAAATCATAAATGAGAATCCTCCTAAGTAATGATGATGGCATTAACGCACCAGGTCTAAAGACCTTAGAAAAGATTGCGCGTGAACTTTCTGATGATGTTTGGATTGTTGCGCCCGAGTTAGATCAAAGCGGGGCAAGCCATTCTCTGACGCTGCATGAGCCTTTAAGAATTCGTGAAATATCGCATCAAAAGTTTTCTGTAAATGGTACGCCGACAGATTGTGTGCTTATGTGTGTTAATCACCTGTTAAAAGATAATCCGCCGCAGTTAGTTTTGTCGGGAGTAAATTATGGGGTGAATATTGCGGAAGATGTTACCTATTCTGGAACAATCGCTGCAGCTATGGAGGGGGTATTGCTTGGAATTCCTTCCATTGCAATGAGTTTAGAATATGCGCCGGGTCGTCCCGTAAAGTGGGCAACGGCCGAACATCACGGTCCATTTGTGGTGCGCAAGTTATTAGAAGCTAAAATGCCATCTGGGATTGTTATGAATGTGAATTTTCCAAATGTTATTGCTTCATCTGTTAAGGGTATTAAAATTACACATCAAGGGCTTCGTCATATTGATGATAATTTGATCGAAAGAATAGACCCCCGCGGCAAGCCTTATTATTGGATTGGTAGCAATCAACACCGCAAGGGAGGTGGAGAGGGAACTGATCTTGATGCAATTGCATCTGGCTCTATCTCAATCACGCCTTTAACTTTAAATTTAACCCATGTTCCAACAGTCTCATATTTACAGGAAGCGTTTAATGAATAGAAAGTTTCTTTCGGTTTGCTTAATAGCAACTATGTCTATCCTTGTTTTGGGTTGTGCGCGAGATATGCCGCCCTCTGAAGTTGTTTTAAAGAAAAGACCAAGTCCTTATCATATCGTGAAAACGGGAGAGACAGTTTCGGATGTTGCTGCTCGATATAACATGAGCGAGGAAAATCTTATTAATGTGAACTACCTAAGGCCACCTTTTCTTCTTGTTGCCGGTCAAAAATTGCTTGTCAATGTGATAGCTAATAATGATGGGTCTTCTGCAAAGATAGAAAATCAGGATGGTATTGAGGTGCAAGCTCTTGAAGAAAATTCTGGGGATGAGAGTAGTAGTTCTGCCCTAGGATCTGTGAGTGGTCTTTCCCAGGGAACCGGTGCTTTTGCAAATGGCACAATGGGGGCGGTTGGTTCAGCTGCAGGTACTGCTGGAGCTTTAGGGGGCGCACAAGCGCCAAGTACTGCTCCATCATCTGGAGAAGCTTTATCGTCAGTATCTTCAAACTTTTCATGGCCAGTTCAGGGAAAAATCCTTAAAGCTTATGCGCCAAAATCAACGAATGCTGCTTTAAGGAACGATGGCATTAACATCGCTGCACCTAAAGGAACGCCTGTGATTGCGTCTTCTCCAGGTGAAGTTGTGTATGTTGGTGAAGTAGAAGGTCTTGGAAAAACAGTTGTGATCAAGCACCCTAAAAAAGTGGCAACTTCTTACTCCCATTTAGATAAAATTACAGTTAAAAAAGGTAGCCCTATAGAGCAGGGTGATAAAATCGCGGAAGTAGGCAAAAGTGGCGGAGTTACCCAATCACAACTTCATTTCCAAGTTAGAGAGGGCACGACAACTATTGATCCCACTACTGTTTTGGAATAGTCTAGCTACTTAAGTTTTAATCATGTCAAATTAATTAAATTTTTGTTAAACTGACATTGAAAATATTTTTGGAGGAATTATCGTGTTTATTACAGCTGCTTATGCTGACGGCCCTGCGTCTGGTTTTGATCCTATGTCAATGTTGCCATTTGTTGGCATTTTTGTTGTTTTCTATTTTCTAATTTTGCGTCCACAAAGCAAAAAAGCAAAAGCACAACAGCAGATGCTTGCAGCACTACGTCGTGGTGATCGCATTGTAACAAGCGGTGGTTTGATTGGTGTGGTTACTAAAGTTATTAGTGACAGCGAGCTTCAGGTAGAGATTTCTGAAGGTGTAAAAGTTCGATTAATGCGTCCAATGGTTATGAGTTTGTTGGCAAAAACTGAGCCAGTTGGAGCAGATTCAAACGAAGATGCTGACAACTCAGTTAAACCTGCTAAACTAAAAGATAGTACTCAACGTAAAGAAAAAAAGAAGTCATGAACTATATTTCTCGCTCTAGAATTTATACAATAGTTGCTGTGTGTTTAGGGGGGCTTCTATTCGCCCTTCCAAACGTTCTTTCACCTACTCAATTAGAGCGTTTGCCGGACATGTTCAAAAAAACGATAAACCTTGGTTTAGAGTTAAGAGGCGGTTCGCATTTACAGTTTGAAGTCGATTTAAAGGCTGTTGCTGCAGAGCAATTAACAGCCCTTTTGGATGATGTTCGCTCAAACTTAAGAAAAGAACAGATTGGCTATACAGGTCTTACTGTTTCGCAAGATAAAGCAACGTCTCAGGCGGCATTATCATTTATACTGCGTGATCCAACTCAAGCCGAACAGGCTCAAAAGCTTGTTCGCAAGATTGATCCGACTTTACAAGTAAAAATTGATAATTCAAGGGTTCTCCTTACAGTTTCTGAAGAAGCTTTGGTCCGTCGAAACAAATCAATTATTGAGCAATCGATAGAAGTTATTCGCAGACGTATTGATGAATCTGGAACGAAAGAACCAATTATTCAAATGCAAGGCACCAATCGCATTATTGTTCAATTGCCAGGCGTGGATAATCCAGGAGAAGTTAAGCGTTTGGTCGGTCAAACAGCAAAGATGAGTTTTAGGCTTGTTGAGCATTCAATGGGACCAATAGCTGTCAGTGCTTCTGGAACACCAATCGGTCATGTTCCTCCAGGATGTGATTTGCTACCAGAAACACGCGAAGATGGTAGAGTTACCTATGTTGCGGTAAAACGACAAATTATGGTTAGCGGCGAGACTTTAGTTGATGCCCAAGCAACTGTTAATCAAAATGGTCAGCCTGCTGTAAGTTTAAAATTTAACTCAGTTGGGGCGCGTAAATTTGCGCAAATGTCTGGTGATAATATCAAGAAGCAATTTGCGATTGTATTGGATGATAAAGTTATCAGTGCGCCAGTGTTTCAAGATGTCATTCCCGATGGCAACGGTCAAATTAGTGGGCATTTTACCATTAAAGACGCCAACGATTTGGCACTATTATTAAGAGCAGGTGCACTTCCGGCACCTTTGAATGTGATTGAAGAAAGAACCGTTGGACCAAGCCTTGGTGCCGATTCAATCCAAGATGGTAAGACTGCAACCGTTCTAGCATTCATTTTAGTTTCTATTTTCATGATCTTAAATTATTCAGTGTTTGGTATTTTTGCAAATATTGCTCTGGTCTTTAACATCATCTTCCTTTTTGCCGGTTTATCGCTTTTGCAAGCAACATTAACGTTGCCTGGAATCGCTGGTATTGCTTTAACGATTGGCATGGCGGTTGATGCGAATGTTTTGATCTATGAGCGCATCAAAGAAGAAATCCGAAATGGAATGAAAGCCGCTTCAGCTATTGAGGCTGGATATCAGCGTGCAATGACAACAATTCTTGACTCTAACTTAACAACATTAATTGGTACCGCGGTATTGTTTGAATTTGGTACGGGTCCAATTCGTGGTTTTGCTGTGACTTTAGCTTTGGGTATTGTTATTTCACTCTTTACGGCACTTTCATTAACACGTTTGATTATTGCTATTTGGATGCGTAAACGGAAATTAACAACTCTTCCTATATAAATATTTGTTTTTAAACCTGAGGATACAATGGCTACGCTTCAACTGATTCCCTATAACACCAAGATTGATTTTGTCGGCTTAAGATTTATTACGTTTGCGATTTCTCTTATTGTCATCATTATTTCATTAGTGAGTTTTACCGTAAAAGGTCTTAATTATGGGATAGATTTTCGGGGCGGCTTTATTTTTGAGGTTCGTACAAAAGAAACCCCAGATGTAAGCATGCTAAGAGACAAGCTAGCAGCTCTTAATTTAGGTGAAGTTGCTTTGCAGCAATTTGGTACGGAAAATGATCTCTTGATCCGTCTTGAAAGACAAGAAGGAGATGATGCTGCGCAAGCTGACGCTATCGATCGCATTAAAGTAGCGTTGGGGGATGGTGTCGATTATCGTAAAGTTGAAACTGTTGGTCCAAAAGTTGGAAGAGAATTGGTCCAAAATGGACTTAAAGCTGTAGGTCTTGCTTTGGTTGCGATGCTTGCCTACATTGCCTTGCGTTTTGAGTGGCAGTTTGCTGTTTGTGCTATTATGGCGTTATTTCATGATTGTGTAGCAATTTTCGGGTTATTCTCTTTGTTTCCTTTTGAATTTAATGAAACGGCAATTATTGCTATTTTGATTACAGCTGGATATTCCATAAACGATACGATTGTGATTTTTGATAGAATTCGAGAAAATCTTCACAAATACAAAAAAATGACACTCTCAGCTTTGATTAATAAAAGTGTTAATGAAACTCTATCTAGAACTGTATTGACAGCAACAACAACTCTACTCGCTTTACTTGCTTTGTATTTTTGTGGTGGAAAAGTAATATCAACATTTAGTTTGCCGATAATCATTGGCATTCTGATCGGGTCATTTTCTTCAATTTGTTTGGCAGCTCCTCTTTTATTGTATTTAAACCTAAAACAGGGTGAAGAAGTCACAAATAAATAAAAAAAGTTAAAAAAATAGGGCTACATGTTAAAATTTTAGTGATTTATTAACCAATTTTCAGATAAGTTAGATGTAGATCTTCTCCCTATCGTAGAGACGATTTAAAGTTTTGAAAATAGATAACAATTATATGGAGTTACCCATGACCACCAAAACCATTTTATCAACATCCCTTGCTTTCTTGTTGACGACTGTTGTCGCTTCAGCAAGTACTACTGCTCCTGTTGCAGGTTCTGCAGCACCAACAGCAGTTGTTGCTGCTCCAGCAGCAGGTGCTCCTGTAGTAGCTGGCGCACCAGTTGCTCCAAAGAAAAAACACCATCATCACCGCCGTCATGGCAAGCATGCTGTTGGCGATAACATTACTGCTAAACTAAACGCAACAGTTGGTGCATATCATGCAATGCCTGAGAGCGAAATGAAAACTCCAGCTGAAGAGCCAAAAGCTAAAGCTGAAGTGAAAAAAGATGCTCCAGTAGTTGATGCGCATGCAGCAGCACCTGCGGCAGCAGCACCTGCTGTAGCTCCAGCAGCAGTAATGCCTGCGGCTCCAGCAGCACCTGCAGCTCCAGCAATGCCAGTTGCTCCAGCAGCGCCTGTAGCTCCAGCTTCTGCTCCATTAGCGAAGTAGTTATAGTTTTACTATAGCGGTTAGATTGGGGGCTTTTAGCCCCCATTCTTTTTTTAAGCCTGAAGATTAGCTTCGGCAAAATCCCAATTTACAAGATGATTTAAAAATATATCGACATAGTCTGCTCTGCGATTCTGATAATCGAGATAGTATGCATGTTCCCACACATCGCAAGTCAACAAAGCTTTCATTCCTTTTACCATCGGTAAATCCGCATTAGCAGTTTTAATGATTTTTAAAGCTTCTCCGTCAAGCACTAGCCACGTCCATCCGCTTCCAAATTGGCTGAGAGCAATTTGTTTGAATTCTGAAGCAAAATTTTCATAAGATCCAAATGTACTATTAATCAGTTCTCCAACCTTACTTGTTGGTTTGCCGCCACCTTGTGGTTTCATGCTGTTCCAAAAGAAGGTGTGGTTCCACACTTGTGCGGCATTATTGAAAATCCCTACCAGATCTGATTTATCGGCGGATGCTAAAATCACATCTTCCAAAGATAAGTCTTGCAGAGGAGAGTTCTGAAGCAAGTTATTAAGGTTTGTTACATAAGTTTGGTGATGTTTCCCATGATGAAATGACAAAGTATTTTCTGAGATATGTGGTTCTAACGCTGAGAGACTGTAGGGTAAATTTGGTAAAGAATGAGTCATAAAACGCTCCTGAGTTATTGTTATTATACTTATCTTCATTCCAGACGAGTATAATACCTCTCTATCTTATTCTAGAGGGAATATCTATTAGTTTTTCCAGTCGCCTTTGATTGCTTGATAGCAGGATAGAACAGCAGCTGCTGCGGTTTCTGCGCGCAATATTCTAGTGCCCAATGTAACGGTTTTTATAAAAGGATACCGTTTCATTAAAGTTTGCTCTGCATCAGAAAATCCACCCTCTGGTCCAATAAGAAAGCCAACATTTATTGACTGTTCCTTTTTTAAATATTCATAAATGGTTTGAGTTTCGCGTCTCTCGATACAGGCAATCAGTGGTATTTCTGGGTTCCAACATTTTAAGAATTTTTCTAGAGACTGAATTGGAAGAACTTCCGGAACATCAAAACGTTCGCACTGCTGAGAAGCCTCAATAGCATTCTTTTGCAAGCGTTCATTGTTTATCCTACTGTTATTGCATCGCTCTGTTAGAACTGGTTGCAGATGAGTGACGCCTAGTTCTGTTGCCTTTTCTACCAAATATACCAGGGCATCATTTTTAAGAGGTGAAAAACAGAGCCATAAGGAATTACATGCGTGAGGTTTTTTTATTTGTTCTAAAACTCTAATGCCCGTTTTGCTTGAAGGTTGAATGATTTCTGCGGACCATTCTCCTGCGTCTTGATTAAAGATGTTAATTTTACTTCCAGCGGTTAAACGCAGAACTTTTATTAGATAATGGCTTTGCTCAGGTGTTAATGTGAGAACTGCATCTGCTGTAATTTCAAGTGTGATGTAAAGCCTTGTCATCAGTTACGGTCCATTATCGTTGAAAACTGCATAAGATTAGCACAAATATCAAGATCTTCAGACTGATTTATATCCATCCTGGAATTAATAAATATCGTATTCAGGATAAATATATTCCACAAACATTCTATCCTGAAATCAATATATATTGTAATCAGGATAAATTAATTTAAGAAATATGACATCCTATAATCAATAATTATCATATTCGGGATAAATACACTTTACAAACATTGCATCCTGTTTTAATGTTTTATTATGAACAGGATAAATTACAAAAAAAATTTTATTGGGCGCACAACAGAGTTAAACCGCCTGGAAGGAATGGCGCGTGCTTCTCGATCAACATTAGTTGTGATTCAGGGGAGACGACGCATTGGTAAAAGTCGACTTGTATCCGAGTTTGCAAAAAATAAGAATTACCTGTCGTTTGCCGGTCTTTCTCCTATTGAAGGTGTAACAGCGCAAGATCAGCGCGATGCTTTTGCACGTCAATTATCTGCTTTGCTTAACATCCCACCTTTTAGCTTTTCTGATTGGTTAGACGGATTTGCTCACTTGTCTAAGCACATAACCACCCACAAAACTGTTGTTCTCTTTGATGAAATATCTTGGATGGGGTCAAGGGATCCAACTTTTTTGCCAAAAATGAAAATTTGGTGGGATCAAGTATCTGAACAAACATCAAATATTATGCTTATTTTATGTGGCTCTGTTTCAGTTTGGATTGAAGAAAACATTATCAAAAGCACGGCCTTTTTTGGACGTGTATCGTTGCACATAGCTCTTGAACCTCTCTCACTTGTTGAAAGCTATCAGTTGTTGAAGGTTCTTAGAATCAAAGCTTCTCCTTATGATATTTTTCGATTTTTAGCCGTAACAGGTGGAATTCCCTGGTATTTTGAAAACTTTCAATTAGATGAATCTGTAGATGAAAACATTAAACGTCTTTGTTTCTCTCCTGGCGGGTTATTGGTAAATGAATTTAATTTGATCTTTCATGATTTATTCGATCGTCGTGGAGAGATGTATAAAAAAATTGTTACTCAGCTGGCTGAGGGTATGCGAGATTATAGTCAAATCAGAGAATCTTTGAATTATCAAGAAGGTGGTGGCTTATCTCCTTATTTAGAAGCTCTTATTATCAGTGGGTACGTAACAAAACATCAAAGTTGGTCTATCAAAACTGGTAAATCAGGGGCAAAAAGTTTATTTCGATTGAGTGATAATTATTTGCGATTCTACATGAAAGTCATTGAGCCGCTTTTAGGAAAAATTCATCATAATGCTTTTCAGGATCTCCCGTTAAGTGCAATCCCGGGATGGAATAGCTTGATGGGACTGCAAGTAGAAAATCTTCTATTGTCGAATCGAAGAGAGATTCTAAATGCCATTGGTGTTCATCCTCAGGATGTTGTTGCTGACAATCCATTTTTGCAACGTCAAACTAAGTTGCATGCTGGGGTTCAAATTGACTATCTCGTCCAAACATCAACAAAAACCTTGTATGTCTGTGAGTTTAAATTTAGTCGCAATGAAATTAACTCTGACGTCATAGCAGAAACTCAAAAGAAAATTGATATTTTATCAGTTCCACGCGGTTTTTCTGTGGCGCCTGTTCTTTTGCATTTTGGAGGAGTTTCAGATGCTGTTTTGGATGCTCGTTATTTTTATCGAATTGTTGATATAACTAGTTTTTTGGGGAGCTGATGTCTAGAATTTCTCCTTACATATCTTTAGCACGTTGGAATCGTCCAATTGGCATTTGGCTCGTAATGCTACCATGTTGGTGGGGCGTGGCCTTAGCAAGTCAATCGTATCCTGATTCTTGCCTATTGCTTTTATTTTTAATAGGAGCAACAGCAATGCGAGGAGCTGGTTGTACGATTAATGATCTGGTTGATCGTGATATTGATGCAAAAGTAGAACGGACTCGCCTACGGCCAATTGCAAGTGGTCAGATTAGCGGTTTCCAGGCCATTTTATTTTTTGCTGCACAATGTTTGATTGGTCTTTGGGTTCTTCTGCAATTACCAATCACATCACAAATATTTAGTCTAATTGGGTTTCTCTTGTTATTTGTCTATCCTTGGATGAAAAGGATAACTTATTGGCCTCAACTTGTTTTAGGATTTGCTTTTAATATTGGTGTTTTTGTGGGATGGACAGCGGTTGCTAAGCTTGAGCCTGTTTCTATTTTGTTCCCGATATGTACCTACATCGCAGGAATTTTTTGGACGTTGGCTTACGACACCATTTATGCGTGCCAAGATCAGAAAGATGACATCTTGGTCGGGGTGAAATCAACAGCGTTAAAATTTAAAGAGAAAACGAAATTTGCAGTAACAATTTTTTATCTGGTTTTTCTTCTGCTGCTACTTCAAATAATAAACTCTTTCATTCTTATGATCCCTCTTTTTCTTTTTACAGGTTATTTAGTGTGGAATTTGAAAACAGATGATTCAGCCAATTGTTTAAAAATTTTCAAACTAAATCAGTGGCTAGGTCTGCTTGTTTTTATTGCTTTAATCTTGAGTAAGAGATGTTTAAATGTTTGAAGTTATAAAAACCTTAGTTGATTCTGATTTACTGATTCATGTCGAGAGTTGGTATCAGTGGCAAAAGGATGTTAAGGGTCTATCGATTCATACGCTAGAGGCATACAGTCTCGATTTGCAACAATTCATAGTTTTTCAAAGCAGCCATAGCGGTGATGTCTTAACGCTAGCATTTCTTGAATCTTTAGTTTTGCGTGACTATAGAGCTTGGCTGTCTTATCGGCAAAATCGTAATTACAATCAGCGTTCAACAGCGCGCGCGCTATCAGTGATAAAGAGTTTTTTTCATTATTTGAAAAAGCATGGTTACATTCAAACCAGCGTTGCAAGTACGATGCGATCACCTCGATTAAAGCGGACGCTTCCGCGTCCCTTATCTGTATCTCAAAGTCAAAACGCACTGGATCAAATCCACGAGATTTCTGATGTTGCCTGGGTGGGGGCACGAGATAAAGCTTTATTTACATTGATTTATGGTTGTGGCTTGCGACTTGGAGAGGCGTTATCTCTCTCAGTTGAAAGCCTGTCATCGGAAGTTTTAACAATCAAAGGTAAAGGCAATAAGCAGCGGCTCGTTCCTGTATTGCCAATTGCACGAGAAGAAATCTCAAAATATCTAGCGCAAGCTCCTATTGTATTAGGTCCAAAAGACCCATTATTTGTTGGGACTCAAGGCAAGCGATTGAATCCCGGTGTGGCCCAAAGACAATTGAGGCGTTACCGTCTTCTTGCGGGTTTGCCTGATTCTGTCACACCTCACGCTTTTCGTCATAGTTGCGCAACACATTTGATGAGCTCTTCAGGAGATCTGCGCGGCATCCAAGAGCTTTTAGGTCATGCCTCTCTATCAACAACCCAGATTTATACGCACGTTGATAAAGACAACATTATGAAGGCCTATAATTCAGCCCACCCCAGAGCTGGCAAGAAATAAGAAGGATTCTGTAATTTTGAAAAAATACTTCTCACTTTCTTCGCTCTTCTGCGTAGTAGTTTTGACTTTAAGTTTGTATGTTATTTTTTCTTTAAAAAAGCCCAAACAAGAAGAAACAATCCAGACTCTTACTTTATCTACCCTTGGCCAATTAAAAGGTAATTATGCTATTTTTTGGGGATACTTTGATCCACCGACTTTAGCGCACAAGGCAATCATTGATCAGTCTTTAGAACAACTCGATATAGAGAAGGTCATTGTCGTTTTAAACGATCTTAAAAATTCAGGAAAAACTCCTTCGACGAATGCTAAGCAAAGATTAGAAATGATGGAAATTCTCTTAGCTGAACATAAGGATAGGGTGGTTTTTATCGTTCAAGATAAGGACCAACCAATCGATTATAAAACAATTAAAAACCACATTCATGGAAATCTGTATATCATCGCTGGGCAAGATTCGTATGAGAAATGGATGCAATATGAAAAAAACATAGATGTTTATGATGGGATTGTTGTTGTTCCAAGGCAGACCGAAACCAAGCAACTTTTTCTTCCAGATAATTCAAAGCATATAACTATTTTGGATATTGAGAAAAAACTCTACACATGTTCATCAACCGAAGTGCGAGCCAATATTAATGAGGAATCTCTACTCAATAAATTCCTAAGTTCAAAAATTGTAGCTTATATAAAAAATAATAATTTGTATAAAGTTCTCGTAAAATAAATGCGGACGGAGAATTTGTTTACAGTAATGACTAAGGGGCTTGTACAAATTAGCTAGCCAAAACATAATTACGGCCACTTTTAAAAATTGACTTTTTTTCATTTCTTGATTTATTCTTTACCTGTAACCAACAAATAGTACGGGGTTTTTTAAAGAAAAATAATAACTCAAAAATCCATTAAACTCTCAACATCACATTACCGGAATATGATAAGAAGTTTTCTGAATTCAAAGTTATTAGCCGGATTTTCTTAGAAAACAGAGTCTCCATTAATGATGGGCTCTTCTCCTACTCGCCTCGTATTAGTGTTGGTCTACCTTTAAAGTTACTAAGTTACGTTAAAGCGGTGTCTGCTGCGTTTAAGGGTAGAGGAGTGCAGATGTCCTATGGCTTGAGCTGTCAAAGCTCAAGAGCCTGGGAAGGATGTATGGGGAAGAGTTAATGGTGGAGCAGAGCGGCCTTGATTGCTGAGGTAATGACCAGGCTTCA
>CANFPP010000028.1 GCA_947449005.1 Holosporales bacterium
AGGTGGAGGTGCATCAGCAGGAGCTTCCTCAGGTGGAGGTGCATCAGCAGGAGCTTCCTCAGGTGGAGGTGCATCAGCAGGAGCTTCCTCAGGTGGAGGTGCATCAGCAGGAGCTTCCTCAGGTGGAGGTGCATCAGCAGGAGCTTCCTCAGGAGGAGGTGCTTCGGCAGGAGCTTCTTCAGTAGCGGCAGCAGCAGCTTCTTCAGCAGCTTTTGCCTCTGCAGCTTCTTTAGCAGCCTTAGCCTTAGCTTTAGCAGCAGCATCTGCAGCGGCTTTTTTCTTAGCAACATCAGCAGCAGAATTTTTTGCGCTAGCTTGAGCTACTGCGTTTTGGCCACCTTTATTCATATAAGCCGTATAGCAAGCTTTAATATTTTTCTCAGGCTTACCTTTTCCGCATGTAGTATTACATTTAGTGTAGTTAAGAGAATCTCCACAGAAGGCCGCAGTACAAGTACCTGCACCGCCCATCATACTAGGACATTTAATTGCAACGGTACCAACAACTCCTGTAGCCTTCATATGCGCGTCGTGACAAACTTTAATGTTTTTTTCAGGCTTGCCTTTTCCGCATGCAGTTGAACAAGCAACGAAGTGAGCAGAGTCTTTCACTCCACAATATGCTGCTGTACAAGTCCCCGCTCCGCCAATCATAGTAGGGCATTTAATCTTAGCAGGAGCTCCTGCAGTAGCGGGTGCAGCTGCTTTTTTACCAAATAGCGCTGACGCAGGAGTCGAAACAATTGCTACACATGCAATTGCCAATCCCACTAAATATGTTAGCCTTTTCAACATTAAAATTCTCCATAAAATTTGTTGTGTAACCTTAAAACAATTATAGATTTTTGAGAGTTACCAATTCGTTAATTTTTAAGCAGTAAACTAACAAAAAAAAAGGGGAACCACTGGTTCCCCTATCTTTTGCCTCGCTGAGTTTTTATTCAGCAGGAGCTTCCTCAGGTGGAGGCGCATCAGCCGGTGGAGCTTCTTCAGCAGGTGGAGCCTCGGTTGGAGCTTCCTCAGCTGGAGGTGCATCAGCCGGTGGTGCATCAGCCGGTGGAGCTTCTTCAACAGGAGCCTCAGCTGGTGGAGCTTCAGCAGCGGCAGCCGCAGCTTCTTCAGCAGCCTTTGCTTCAGCAGCTTCTCTAGCAGCAGCAGCTTCTGCAGCAGCCTTTGCCTTTGCAGCCTTTGCAGCAGCCTTCATATCCATACCGCCCTTTTTAGCTTTTTTACCACCCCCCGCTGCAACGCAAGATTTAAGTCCAGGGTTACTCTCTCCGCCACACTTCGCAAGGCAAGCCTCACGTCTTTTGGCATCCTTACAGGTTTTTTTCGTACAGCCATTCTCTGTATACCCAAACATCTTTCCTTTAACAGGACATTGCAATTCACCAGCAGCAGCTGTTGCTTTCTTAGCTTTTTTCCCAGCAAATGCAGGGCTAGAGTCAAACGCCACACAGGCGATTGCTAAACTCATTAAACATATTATTTTTTTCAACATTAAAGTTCTCCATAAAATTTATTGCACAGTTTCATTATAGGTTTTGGAGGGTTACCAATTCGTTAATTTTTCAATTTTTTTTGGCCCAGCAAACAAATCTTTTTTACTGGGGATATGGAATTGGCTTTCTTTATCAGCATCATCCAATACAGCTTTTACCAGATCAAGCTCTAGATCTGAAGCATCTCTACCATCTGAAATGTTAGTATTAGAATAATCCACAATCATGTTTGTTTCAATTGCACGTGCTTCAGGATTTCTTCGAGGCGAAGGTAGATGGCGATGTTTATTCCGAATGGGAGAAGAATCACCCTTTATTTGCGGCGCCTGATGAAACTTTTTATCTTCCTCTATAGCAGTTTTTTCAACATCAACTAAAATAGCAACCATTTTAGGGTGTTCAATTTCTTCTGGTGAATCAACTGAATTCATTGATGAATCAGCAAAGCATCCAACATTAAGAATAACCCCTAGTAGTAAAAATTTCAGCACTTTTTATACCCCCAGTCAAAAAAACCCTTATTTAACAATTAACATGGAAATAGTTAACAAATGGTTTACTTGAAATGAGGCGTTTACCTTCTTTCACCTCTCGCCTTGCTCCCTTGCTAATATCAAGGTATCCTGAATCATAATCTTCATAATAAGAGGAACTAAAAATGCAATTAGCCGGCCCACAAGTTACGACAAAGTCTGGAAAAGACCCACGTCAACTCGTTGTTTTCTTACATGGTTATGGTGCCAATGGGGATGATTTGATTGATTTATCTTACCGCTGGCAAGAGCTGCTCCCCGATGCTGCTTTTGTTTCTCCTCATGCTCCTGACCCATGTGATGCTAATCCAGAGGGGCGCCAATGGTTTGGGTTGATGGATTTTTCTTCTTTAAATGTACGTTCCGGCTTAAATAAAATTAGACCTGTTTTGACGAAGTACTTAAAACAGCTTTTACACGAGTACAAACTAGAGCCTGAAAACTTAGCATTGGTTGGATTTTCTCAAGGAACAATCCTTGCTCTTGAAATGATTTTTGCTATGCCTAATCTTGGGTGTGTTATTGGTTATTCAGGAGCATTTTACCCGCCTATCCAACCTATAAAAGATTTTCAAAGCACTACGAAGGTACTTCTTGTTCACGGTACATCCGACATGGTTGTGCCCTATCCTGCCCTTTATCAAGCAGAATCTGGACTTGCCTTTCATGGAATTAAAGCTCAAACTTTATCCTGTAGAGGATTGGGCCATTCGATTGATAATGCGGGCCTATTGGCTGGGGGAGATACTTTATACAATGCCTTTCACTAGAAAAAAAATTGCTCTGATTGGTGGGGGAAATATTGGCGGAACGCTAGCACACCTGATTTGCCAAAAGAATTTGGGCGACATTGTTATTGTTGATGCTCAAGGCGATATGGCGCATGGAAAGGCTTTGGATCTTTCTGAAAGTTGTTCAGTTGATGGCATAGACGTTAATATTGTTGGCGGAAGTGATTACAGCTCAATACAGGATGCCGATGTTGCTATTGTAACAGCTGGAATCGCTAGAAAGCCTGGCATGAGTCGTGATGATCTTCTGACAGTCAGCGCCAGAATAATTCGTGATGTTGGTGTAAATATTAAAAAGTATTGTCCTAATGCCTTTGTTATTGTCGTAACCAATCCTTTGGATGTAATGGTTTGGCTCATGCAAAGAACTAGTGGGTTGCCTTTTAAAAAAGTGGTGGGAATGGCTGGTATTCTAGACAGTAGCCGTTTCAGCTATTTTTTAGCAAATGCACTCAATATCTCAATTTCTGATATTAAAACGTTCGTACTGGGTGGGCATGGCGATGGTATGGTTCCCTTGGTTCGCTATACAACAGTCGCAGGAATTCCCCTACCTGATATCATTAAGCAAGGCTGGATTTCACAGAAAGAAGTTGATGATATCATTGAAAGAACTCGAAATGGCGGAGCTGAAATCGTTAATCTTTTAAAAACTGGGTCTGCCTTTTACGCACCGGCCGCTGCAGCCATAGCAATGGCCGAAGCTTATTTATTTGATAAACGAAAGATTTTCCCCTGTGCTGCTTGGCTTGAAAACGCTTATGGAGTTAAGGATATTTATGCTGGCGTTCCCGTTGTTCTTGGAGCCAATGGCGTTGAAAAAATTATAGAGCTCGACTTAACTGAAACTGAAAAAAAACTTTTCAAACAATCGGTAGAATCTGTCGAGGGGCTTATTAAGGTTTTGCAAAGTCTAGATATTTAAAGGATATTTTCGTGCACATTCATGAATATCAAGCCAAAGCATTATTATCAGCTTACGGGATTCCCGTTCTTAAAGGTATTATTGCTTATACAGCTGACGAAGCATTTATTGCAGCTAAAAATATTGATACAAAATTGTGGGTTGTAAAAGCGCAAATTCACTCAGGCGGCAGAGGAAAAGCAGGCGGAGTTATTCTGGCCAAATCACCTGATAAAGTGAAAAATGCAGCAGAAAGACTTTTGGGGAAACGCTTAGTTACACACCAAACAGATGTGAATGGACAAGAAGTTAAACGCATCTATATTGAAGAAGGCTGTTTGATAGCGAGAGAGCTGTACCTCGGATTTGTTTTAGACAGAGACAATGAATGTGTGTCTTTAATCGCTTCAGGAATGGGTGGAACCGAAATTGAAATTGTTGCGAAAGAACATCCAGAAGCAATATTAACAATGCCAACCTGCCCTATAAATGGTTTTCAAGATTCACAAAAGTTAGGTGATTTTTTAAAGCTAGATACGAATCAAACAGAGCAATTAGGACAAATAGCAAAAGATATTTATCGAGCATTTATCGAGACAGATGCCAGCCTTATCGAAATTAATCCTCTCGCCATAACCCAAGACAACACACTCATAGCCCTAGATGCCAAGATTACTTTTGATGATAGCGCTCTCTTTCGTCATCCTGAGATTGAAGCTCTTCGAGATGAAGATGAGGAAAATCCCATAGAAATGCAAGCTCGTCATTATGGCCTGAGTTACGTCAAACTAAATGGTAACATTGGATGTATGGTTAATGGCGCCGGACTTGCAATGGCAACGATGGACATTATTAAGCTTTATGGTTGTGCACCAGCAAACTTTCTTGATGTTGGCGGTGGGGCTAATCAACAAATGGTAGAAACTGCTTTTAAGCTTATCCTTAGCGATCAAAACGTGAAGGCTATTTTAATTAATATTTTTGGAGGGATTATGCACTGCGATGTTATCGCCAATGGTATTGTTGCAGCAGCAAAAGAAATGAAACTCTCTGTTCCAATGGTCGTTAGATTACAGGGAACGAATGAAGCCTTGGGAAGAAAGATTATTCAAGAATCTGGCCTTGCTATTATTCCGGCTAGCGATTTGGAACAAGCAGCTATTCGAATCACTCAAGAAGTTTTGAAATAATGGCAATACTCATTGACCATACAACCAAAGTTATTTGCCAAGGCTTTACTGGCAAACAAGGGACTTTTCACTCTGAGCAGGCCATACGTTATGGCACAAAGATGGTCGGGGGGGTTACTCCGGGAAAAGGAGGAACCGAACATCTTGGTTTGCCAGTGTTTAATAAGGTCGCAGAAGCGGTAAAACAAACAAACGCTACAGCATCTGTCATTTATGTCCCTGCTCCTTATGCTGCCAATGCTATTTTAGAAGCGATAGAAGCTGATGTTAAACTCGTTATTTGTATCACGGAAGGCATACCCGTTCTCGATATGCTGAAAATAAAAAGTGCCTTAAAAAACTCCAATACAAAATTAATTGGCCCTAACTGTCCGGGTATCATCACACCTAATCAGTGCAAAATTGGAATTATGCCGGGGAGTATTCATACACCAGGAAAAATTGGTATTGTTTCCCGTTCTGGTACATTAACATATGAAGGTGTTGCACAGACAACGGCGGTTGGCCTTGGACAAAGCACATGCGTTGGTATTGGTGGTGATCCTATAAAAGGTTTGAACTTTACAGAAATATTAGAACTCTTCTGGCAAGATCCTAAGACAGAAGGAGTTTTAATGATTGGTGAAATTGGGGGGCACGATGAACAAGCTGCTGGTGAATATATTGCACATCAATATAAAAAAGGCCTTCGCAAACCCGTTGTTGCCTTTATCGCCGGCGTAACGGCACCACATGGAAAACGTATGGGACACGCAGGAGCGATAATTTCTGGCGCTGGAGCCAGTGCACATGAAAAGATTGAAATGCTAAGGCAAAATGGGATCACGGTGGCTGACTCCCCTGCTCTACTTGGCAAAACTATGTTGGAGTGTTTCTCAAAATGATGCGGGATGACGGATTTTCTTGGGGCGAAAACAGTGCTTATATTGCCAATGTATACCAAGCGTATTTAAACGATCCCAACTCGGCTTCACCTGAATGGAAGGAATTTTTTTCTGAGCTTCCGGTTCAAGCTGTTGAATTTTTGAAATCAGAGCATATAAAAACTGCATCGGTAGATAGCGTAGACTCAACTATTGATTCTATGAAAGCGTTAATGCTTATACATGCTTACCGAACGCATGGTCATCTTTTGGCAAAATTAGATCCCTTAAATCTAAAAAAACAACCCTATCATCCAGAATTAGATCCCAAAACTTATGGTTTTCAAAAATCTGATTATAAGCGCCTAATTTATATAAACAGTCAATTTGGATTAACTCATGCAAAGCTTGAAGAAATCCTTGGAAAGCTAGAATCTGTTTATTGCCAATCTCTCGGCATTGAATTCATACACATTCAAGATCCAGAGAAAAGACTGTGGATTCAAAACAGATCTGAGCATCGTCGCATAGAAACGGATCAACGCAGGATTCTTCATGATTTGATTCGAGCAGAGGCCTTTGAGAAGTTTCTACATACAAAATACCCGAGCGCTAAACGTTTTGGGCTAGAGGGAGGAGAAAGCCTTATCCCTGCCCTTGAAACAATATTGAGTATTGCAAGTCAATTTGGCGCAACCAAAGTATTTTTAGGAATGGCTCATCGCGGAAGATTGTCAGTTATGGCAAATATTATTGGACGACCAGTTCGAGATATTGTTGCGCATTTTCATGAAAACTATGCAGGCACAGCGCACGGATCTGGCGATGTAAAATACCATCTTGGGTATTCATCTGATAGGCAAGTTAATAATAAATCAATGCACGTGTCCTTAGCGTCAAATCCGTCCCATCTGGAAGCTGTGAATTCGGTTGTTTTAGGAAACGTTCGAGGCGAACAAACTCTACACGGCAAAGATACGACATTAGGCGTTCTCATGCACGGAGATGCTGCTTTCTCAGGTCAAGGAGTCGTTGCAGAAACATTAGAACTATCAAACTTAGATGGCTATAAAACTGGCGGCACGATTCATATCATCATTAACAATCAAATTGGTTTTACAACAAGCCCTTCAGAGGCACGAACTTCTCTTTATAGTTCTGATATTGCAAAAGCCATTCAAGCCCCCATCATCCATGTAAATGGTGATGATCCGGAGGCCGTTGTTTGGGCGGCGCAATTGGCTACGGATTTTCGTTATAAGTTTAAGCAAGATATTGTTATTGATTTGGTTTGTTACAGACGCCACGGTCACAATGAAATTGATGAGCCCTCCTTTACTCAGCCTTTGATGTATCAAACCATCGCAACACATCCCTCCACACGCACGATTTTCGAGAAGAAACTCATTGAAGCTAATGTGGTAACAAAACAAGAAGTAGAGAAGTTTGATAAAAAGATTTTAGAACATTTTCAATCTGAATTTGAAGCCTCTCTTATACCGAAGGATTCAAATGTAATTGCTCGAAATAGTCAGAATAATTTTCAACCAAAAACAGGTATTGAAAGTAAGTTTCTCCAAGAAATTGGAATTAAGGTATTTGATACGCCAGAGACCTTTAATCTTCATCCAAAGCTGAAAAATCAATTTGAGACCAAAAGGCAAAAGATTAAAAATGGTGAAGCTATTAATTGGGTAAGCGCTGAAGCTTTAGCAATTGCATCACTGTTGCTTGAAGGAAAGCCTGTACGATTAAGTGGTCAGGATAGCAGTCGTGGTACGTTTTCTCAGCGTCATGCTACTGTATCAGACATAAAAACAGATGAAAAATACACCCCCTTAAACAACATACGACCTGCCCAAACTCAATTTGAGATGATTGACAGCCCCTTATCAGAAGCAGCTGTTTTAGGATTTGAGTACGGTTATACTCTTGCGAATCCTCACGCACTCGTGATGTGGGAGGCGCAATTCGGTGACTTTGGTAATGGCGCGCAAATCATTATTGATCAATTTATTGCAGCAGCAGAAACTAAATGGCTACAGTCATCAAACCTAGTGATGCTGTTGCCACATGGATTTGAAGGACAAGGATCCGAACATTCATCAGCACGCCTAGAGCGATACTTGCAACTTTGCGCTGAAGATAATATGCGCGTTATCAATTGCTCAACTCCTGCGAACTACTTTCATGCCTTACGGCGACAAATCCACAGCGCTGCACGTGTTCCGCTAATTGTCATGACGCCAAAGTCACTACTTCGGCATAAACTAGCGGTATCCTCTCTTGCCGATATGGGGCCAGACACACAATTTAGAGCTGTTATAAAAGATGAAACTGTAAATGCAGATACAGTGAAGAGAGTCATTCTGTGTAGCGGTAAAGTTTATTATGATCTTTATCAGAAACGACAAGAATTAGGCTTAACTGAAATAGCCCTCATTCGCCTTGAACAATTTTATCCGTTTCCAGAACAAGAACTTATAGAAGCTCTCTCGCCTTTCAAGAACGCTGAATTTATCTGGTGCCAAGAAGAGCCTATGAACATGGGCGCCTGGACATTCCTTGATAGGCGCATCGAAGCTGTTCTAATAAAAATCGGTGCTTCACAATCTCGACCCATCTATATCGGCCGCCCTGCCGCCGCCGCTCCCGCAACCGGAATACATTCCCGGCATATCATAGAGCAAGAGAAGCTTATTTCTGAGGCTTTAAAAAATATGCCTAAATAAAAACCATTGAAACTATTTGATCCAATTCTTATATATAAAATATACAAATATAAAGTGGAATTTTTCACATGAAATCAGTCATATTTGCAATTTTATTAATATTGGGAGCACGTGCGGCTGAGAAACCCGATATTATTGAAAAGCCCGACAACATAATGACAGTTTGCAAGGAAATTAAAAAATATCGGGATAAGGGTGAAAAAGTTATTCTTGCCTTAGGTGCCCTTCCAACAGAGTTTGATCATTTTAAATTGGATGCTTCAAATGGATTTGAAAAGAAACCAGCTATTATCTATTTAGATAATGGAGAATGGATAACTCCGCAGGAAGAAATAGAAATAATCAAAAAAACACACAGTAATTTTCTTCACTTAGATTTTAATTTTAATATTTTTATTTTACGAAAACGTTTGGAAAAATGCTTTGGCATATCGGACGGGGCGTTTGATTTAATTATACCTGATTTTTCTGTCGGCAAGTTTATGAATTTAAACGCTTCTCGTCTTAATGATTACTTAAAACTGCTTACTGTTGACGGTCAAATGATATTTGATTACAACACTTGTTTGGCGGCGACTTATAGGAATGAAGAAGAAATTATGCAAAATGAAACTGAACGTTTGAATTCAGATGTTAGCACACTAATGCAAAGGACGTGGAAATTTATTATAAAACCTGATGCTTATGCTTTACCTAGTGTATACACTGATGCTGATGGCCTAAAGCAACTTGAAAATATTTATGACGGGCATGTTGATAGGTTTCACAAAGCTAACATGCCAGATAACTGTACATTATTGACAAGAAGAGGTATTTTTCCTTATTGGACTTCTGAACGAGAAGACATGCAGGTAAAAAGATCAATTAATCAAGAAGAAGACTACTATCTAGTTTTGACCAAAACAAAGTAAGTGAGAAGAACATGTATCTAAAACAGGATATTCTTTTGGAGCCGTGAAGTCATTTCTAAGTTCTTATGTTGATGGAAAATCATTGACTTCCTCAAACTCAAAGAAATTTTCTTCCCACTATTTCTCTATATTGATGCTCGTATTCATAATATCCTCCTTTATATTTATTACTCAATAGCACGCAATATTTAAAAAAAACATTTTTGTTTTTTCGATAACAACGCAACAGCCTCTTGTTTCTATCGTTCTAAATGCTAAGATAAATGATAAGGTAATTACTCAGCTAGTCTGCTAGAGATCCACGGGTCAAGCATCAGGATGACACTAGGATTGGGAGCAAAAAGTGACAATTGAGAAAACGGGAAATGCAACCACATTGCAACTTTTCCACCGTCACTCTTCCCCACACTGTCATCCCCGGTCTTGACCCGGGGATCTCGTGGAAGAAAAATTGAGCGATTACACAATTAAAACCGAATAAACCGAGGTTAAATTTATGTCTGCTTTGCAAGAAATTAAAGTCCCGCCGTTAGGGGAGTCTATCGTGGAAGCAACCGTTGCAAAATGGCATAAAAATGCCGGTGATTCAGTTAATGCAGACGAAATTTTGCTTGATTTAGAAACAGAGAAAGTTGCACTTGAAGTCACCGCACCTGCAGCAGGAGTTCTTTCGCGAATCAACATGCCTCAAGGGTCTAAAGTTGTCGTTGGTGATATTCTCGGGAGTATTGATATAACGGCAACAGTAGTAGTTTCTCCTCCTATTATAAAGCCAGCTGCAGCTCCTGCTCCTGCTGTTCAGCAGAAGCAAGCATCACCACAACAAACCGAGCGCGTTCCGATGTCACGGTTACGTCAGACAGTTGCAGAACGTCTAAAACATGCTCAAAACACCGCAGCGATTCTAACGACATTTAATGAAGTCGATATGAATGTCATCAATGATTTGCGATCTCAGCACAAAGTATCATTTGAAAAGAAACATGGCGTTAAATTGGGGTTCATGTCATTTTTTGTTAAGGCGTGCATTCAGGCCCTTAAAGAAGTTCCGATTGTAAATGCCGAGATTGATGGCGAGGATATTCTCTACAAAAATTATTATGACATTGGCGTTGCCGTTTCCACTCTCCAAGGATTAGTTGTTCCTGTCGTTCGCAATGCTGATTCTTTAAGCTTTGCAGAAATTGAAAAATGTGTTGCTGATCTTGGAAAAAAAGCACGCGATGGCAAGCTAACTATTGCAGATCTAACAGGTGGTACCTTTACCATTTCTAATGGCGGTATTTTTGGTTCTCTCCTTTCAACCCCTATTCTTAACCCACCACAGTCGGCAATTTTGGGAATGCATAAAATTCAAGATCGCCCTGTTGCTATCAATGGTAGGATTGAAATAAGACCAATGATGTACCTTGCCGTATCCTATGACCATCGCTTGATTGATGGAAAAGATGCTGTCACCTTTTTAACTTTAATTAAGGAATGTATCGAAAACCCTGCTCGCTTCTTGCTTGATTTGTAAAGGATAGTTATACGCAACTATCCCAATCTCCAAAATCATCACTTTTAGCATCGTTTTTATCTTCTTCAACAGGAGAAAAGCAGAATTCTGGAGTCCAATCTTCAAGTAAATCTGAGGCAACTACAATTAGATCACCAGGATCTGTTTCGGCAGGTGATTCATCTTTACTCGTTCTGTCCCCATCAGAAATACTCTCCTGCACTTTAGTTTCTACCTTCATTTCACCAAGATGCACGACATGTCTGTCAAAACCTGAACCATTAGGTGATCCTTTAAATGATAAAACTTCTTGTAGACTTGGTGTATATATATGAGTTTTCAAACCTTCTTCTAAACATCGTTTTTCCAGCTCAACTTTGTCAATAATGGCTCCCTGCTCTTCAAGAATTTCTTTTTGCTCTTTTAGTTTTTTGCGCAATATAAATTCTTTTTCCCGTTCTATTGCAAGGGTTTGTAATGCTCTTGATCTTTCTTCTTCAGCCTGCTTTTCGAATATCTCTACCTTCAAAGCAAGCTCACGTGCCTCCTCTTCCTTTAATTTCAATTGTTGTTCTTGTAGTGCTAACTGTCTCATTAAATTTTCTTGAATACTTTCTTGCTCATACGTTTTTTTTGCAAGTATAACGCTAGTCTTTTCAGATGCAATTAAAGATTCAAGATTCAAATGCTTATCAAATATTGTTAACTTAGGGACATAAGATTTATCTTCAGACAACAAATGATAAATATTTTGATCCCACTGTCTTAAGGCATCCATATGCTCAGAAAGCTTGCCTTGCGGCATTACTTTTTCAAATAAACTTTCCTTTTGATTTATACTGCGAACACGAATGGTAGCGATAGCCTTTCCGATTATTTTGATTTCATCAGGAGTCGCTTGACGCTTTTCATTAATGCCGTGGTCACCTTGCATGATTTCAATCATATACTTGAAGCACTTTTCCTGATTTTCAGGATTAGTTAAGCTATGTTCGTGCAGGCGCTGAATTCTTTGCACGCATGGAATATCCTCTAATTCATCCTGGAGTACAGACCAATCTATTTTCTTTGCAGCTTTTGTTTCGGAGATAAAAAGTATGATACAGAACGTAATAAGAAATCTAGATAATATTGTCATTTTCTAGCATCCTTTGGAATAGTTTCTATTCACAACGGCATTATGATCTCAATCAAATCTCTTTGCAATAGGGCTGGTATAATTTCCATAATTATTACTTCTTAACCTTGATGTGAGAATAAAATAATGCTCTCATATTAGTAAGTTCTTAAAAAACTCTACAGATTCAGAAAGAACAAAAATGATATGGCATACATAGCAATCCCAGGTTTTCGTAAAGTCCCTCAAACAGGTGTGATTTATGTTATGCACAGAGCCAGTGAAAAGGGATTTAGACCAGGAGACCCTGATTGGGTAAACCTGGGCCAAGGTGCCCCTGAAACTGGCGCACTAGAAGATTCTTCTCCGCGCATTGAGACTCTAAACATCGATCCATCTTTACATGAGTATAGTCCAGTAGCGGGTCTTCAAGAATTGCGCCAAAAAGTCGCTGACTTGTATAACTCTCTTTACCGAAAAGATAAAGAATCTCAGTATACCTGGGAGAACGTGAGCATAGCTGGCGGAGGCCGAACTGCTTTAACCCGCATTGCAGCCTCACTTGGTAATATCAACATGGGACATTTCTTACCTGATTATACCGCATATGAAGAACTGTTGAGCGTTTTTAAAGCCTTTACCGCCATTCCCGTTCTTTTGGATGTCTCAAACAATTACCAGGTTTCGCTAGAGGGGATTAAAAATGAAATCATGGGACGAGGTTTGAAAGCATTACTGATCAGCAATCCTTGCAACCCTACAGGCCAAGTTGTAGAGGGAGAAAAACTCAAGCAATGGTTGCAATTGGCGCGTGATTATCAGTGCTGCCTAATTATGGACGAATTTTATTCTCATTATATTTATGGCGAATCTGGCAAAAAAGATCACCCTAAAATGGTGTCTGCAGCTGAATACGTAGACAATGTTGATCATGATCCCGTAATTATTGTTGATGGAATTACAAAAAACTGGAGGTATCCAGGTTGGCGCATCAGCTGGACTCTTGCGCCAAAAGAAGTAATCCGCACAATTGCGAGCGCAGGTTCCTTTCTTGATGGCGGCGCATGCAATCCAATGCAAAAAGAGGTCATATCCTTACTCGATCCTAAGCGTGTACTTCAGGAAGCTGCTGTTTTGCAAAAATGTTTTGTACAAAAGAGAGACTATGTGCTTGAACGCCTTACTAAAATGGGAATTATTGTAGAAACTCCTCCTAACTCAACGTTTTATATTTGGGCAAATTTATCAAAACTACCTGAAGCAATAGCAGACGGTATGCGGTTTCTTGAAGCCGGATTGGACGAAAAAGTAATTACAGTTCCAGGGATATTTTTTGATGTGAATCCAGAAAAACGCCGCTCTCATGCGAGATTTCAACACCATACACGCATTAGTTTTGGTCCCAACATTGATGAATTAAAATGTGGCCTAGATGCACTTGAACGAGTCATTAACAAACATAAAGTCTAAATATTTCTTAACGATATATTAACTAATTTTACTTATATTTAAAAGGTACACAACAGAACGCAGCAGAATTTATTTCTGTGAGTTTTTGTATTAATTAAAATAGAAAGGTTTTTTACATGTTTACTAAAATTTCATTAGCTTTACTAATAAGTGCTTCATTAATCGGTTCTGCAGCATATGCTGAAGGAGATGTTGAAGAAAAGGTTTCAGAAAAGGTTGAAAAAGTTTCAGAAGATAGCAAACCTTCAAAAGAATAATTATTCGCAAAAGTATTAAAAACAAAGGCGTTATTATCTCTAAGGCGCCTTTGTTTTATCCTCCAACCTTATGGAGATGACTATAAAGTTAATTTTTCACTTACTTACCCTGAGTCATATTTTTCTCATTGGTGTCAATGCAACTGATGAGCTTTCTCTTGATGTGAAAGAACAAAAAGCTATAGCATTTTATCGTACTTTTTTTGCCAAAGAAACTAACTTAAATACTGCTATTACAGATTATTTTAATAATGACCATACTGATCTTAACTTAGATTGTCATATCAACGCTTATGACCCCGATCGACATGAGAAAAGATTTACAAAAACACAAATCAGCGACAACCCTGCTTTCTTTTGGACAGAACTTACGAAGCTTACTTGGTTGTGTAGCCTTAATTTAACAGCAGCATTAAATGGTAAA
Organism: Holosporales bacterium; assembly: GCA_947449005.1. GTDB lineage: Bacteria > Pseudomonadota > Alphaproteobacteria > Paracaedibacterales > CANFPP01 > CANFPP01. The sequence continues at coordinate 14,193 of CANFPP010000028.1, forward strand.
CTTCCTCGTTCTATCAATAGTTTTTTGCGATTGACCTCTCTAGACCTGTCGCATAATAACTTAAAAACTCTCCCCTCAAGCGTTGGCGAACTGTCACCTCAATGTAAGATAAATCTTCAAATCAACCCATTACTACAACAAGGTGACAATGAAACTGTATGGGGACGTGATGAGCTAGCAGCACATTTTGGCCCTAACGTACGTTTTTAAATATATCCTTTAATTTCCTCGATCGGATGCTTTGTTAGGTCTTTTGGAATCTCTAACGTTATCTTAGGCAGCACATGTTCATTTAGCTTTTTTCTCAGTTCACCCAAAACCTGTGGAGGTGCAATAACAACCAATTTAGTAAATTTTGTATAAGCTTCGTTTATTATTTTGGCTATTTTTTTAACAAAACTCTCTTTTTTAAATTCATGCCAATGAACATGAGGAGAATAAACAGGCTGATATGATCTAAACTTTGAAGAAATTCGCCCAGGTTTATGAATTGCTTTATTCTTTTCAATTTCAACTTCATCTGCATGATAAGTTGGATGTACATGAAGCAAGGATTTGCCATCTTTTACTAGAATCTTTGCTCGTTCTCCATCGGCAACTAATATCCATTTATTTTCCATGAATTAGCCCTCCTTTTGTATTTAGAGACAATTAAAAATAAGGTAGTATTTTTTGATTAAGCTTTACAAATAAACTATTGATAACTCTTCTTTCACTTCCGTTACGCCAGGAACAGACCAAGCTGCTTTTTTTGCCTCAGAAAATTCAGCCCACGAGCGGACCTTTCCCTTTAGAATAACCCTGCTTCCTTCTGTTTGAACCTGAACATTCTTAGCATCCAACACTGCATTCCGTTGAAATTCTCTCATAATTTCTTTCGATATCTCTTGAGAGGAAACTGAAGATTTAATTTCAATATAATTAAAAATATTTTTCACCCCATAAAGAGAGCGAACATCATGATAAGCTTTCTCTTTTTGGTATTGCTGAGTAACTTCACCAGTTAATCTAATTTCGCCATTTTCTACAGTAACTTGAATTTTATCTTTAGGGATAACAACATCCCACTCAAGAGTCCGAACAGCAGCTTCAGCAATTTCCTTATCAGAACGCTGAGTCGTTGAGCCAAAGTCAACCTTTAGCTCTTCGACAACGCCTTTAACGCCTCGAACGTTTTGGACAGCTCGCTCTGCCAGCTTTTTTTCAAAAAACGTTCGAACTGTTCCACTAAGTGTAACGATTCCGTTTTCGATTGAAACATTTATAGTATTGGAATTAAGACCAGGTTCAAAAGCAAGTTTGTTGTGAACATTTGTTTTTAGAGTGTCGTTAGTCATAAGCTTTCTCCTTTAGAAAAAGTTAAGAACTCTTTACTCGTCTGCAATGGTTATTGCACTTCAGTGTATATACCAAGCAGTAAAAAAAGTAAAGCGCTTAGCCAATTTCTTTGCCAAATGGCCTTTTAATAAATTGAGAAACATACGGATTATCGGCCTTATCCATTTCGCTTACTGAACCTGTCCAAATTATCTTACCATTGAAGAGAAAAGCTACTCTACTTGCAATTTTTCTAACGCTTTTAATATCATGAGTGAGAGTAATTGCACTCACTCCTTTATCAACAACTAATTGATTAATTAGATTATCAATAATCCCTGTGAGTATTGGATCAAGTCCGGTCGTCGGTGAATCTAAGAAAACAATCGTTGGACTATTTGCAAGGGCTCGTGCCAACGCAACACGCCTTTGCATCCCTCCTGATAATTCAGCTGGATAAAAATCAAAGCTGTAAACACCAACATTCTTGAGTTTTTCGAGTGCAATTTTCTGAGCTTCAGCTTTGTTCATACCAAAACCTTGGATCAAACCAAATGCTACATTTTCAAGAGCCGTTAAACTATCAAAGAGTGCACCATACTGGAATAATACACCAAATGGAGATAAGATATCTTCGCGCTCCGCTGCAGACATTTGCGTTATGTCTATTCCCTTAACAAAAATTTTCCCATCATCAATCGGCAAAAGCCCCAAAATGCATTTTAGAAGAACCGATTTTCCGCTCCCATTCTCTCCTAAGATTACTAAATTTTCACCTTGTTTCAGCTCAAGATTTATCCCATCTAAAACCTTATTGTCTTCAAATGATAACGTCAGATTTTCTATACGTATTTCAGCGGGGCTTTGATGCATGTCTATATGCTCTCCAACCTTAACGTTACTCACTTACCCCATACACCTTCAAAGGTTTTTAAAAAAGCTTTATGATTCAAGCTGTGGTTTTGCTCGCCAAGCTGCCCAAGCAGAGATAATACATGCCGCACTTAAAAATAAGCACATGCTCTCAATTCTCTGAGTTCTTGATATTAAGTAAGTAAGAAAGGCTGGTGAAAAAGAAAAGACAGCAAAGGCAATATTATAACAAAACGATATGGAGGTATTCCTATAAACAGCCTTAAAGAAATAGGATAGCATTCTAAAACCAGAGACAAAAAGGGCTGCCATAAAAATCTCAAAGCCAGAAAATAAAACATATACAATCCATTCATTCTCTATTGATTTAACTGAAACTATGATGAAATAAAAGAATATTGGAAAAAGGAGAGACGAAACAATAAAAAATATTTTGGCGTTATTTTCTTTTACAAGGCGCCCAAAAAGAATCGAAGCCACAGAATAGGTTATCAAACCAGTAAATAGACCTAAGTTTGCAACTTTGGGTTTAAATAAAGCATTCTCAATTAGTATGTGCGGCAAATAAATTAGTAACACTGTGCCTGCAGCAAAAATGGTTGTTATACCAAGCCCTTTAAGAATCACACTCTTATCAGCTACAAAAACATCTTTCAGAAAATTGAATGTCGATTTTTCAGTTTTCTTCATATAAATATCGTTAAACTCTTCACATTTTTCTAGATCGCGACGAATATAATAACTAAAAAAAGCAAGGCCTCCACCAATAAGGAAAGGTATTCTCCAGGCACCCTCTAAGATTTGTTCTGGCGTAAAAACAACATTTAAGAGATAAACAACACTCGATGCTAAAACGAAACCAAACCCCGTAGATGACATGAGATAACTTATGCTTCTGGATACATCTATCTGCTTCTTGAAATAGGGATTATTAAATATCGTAACCGCTCCAGGTAGTTCTGAAGCAAAAGAAGCCCCTTGTACTAGACGTGCTAAGGCTAGAAGTATGGGAGCTGCAATGCCAATCGTCTCATATGAGGGCAGAATCCCTATCATAAACGTCGAGCCACCCATTAAGAGAATGGAAAATGAAAAGACTTTTATATTGCTATATCTATCAGCAATGATACCTAGAATTGTTCCACTTATCGGCCTTACTAAATATCCCAAAGCGAAGATAATAAAACCTTGTATAATAGCTGTTGTATGGTTTGATACAGGAAAAAATACTTTACTAACATACATGGAAAGCAGACCATATATGACAAAATCATAATACTCTAAGGAAGAACCTAAGGTGATAAGCAGTAAGTTTTTTTTAACTTTCATGACAAAATGCTCCTTATTTTTTATTATTTAGGTTTTATGTGTTTTTATTAATGCCCAGTTTTTGCAATAAATATCTTGCGACCTTAATTCGTCCCTCATCGTTTTCTTTTAATGCTTGAGAAATAGGTTTTAAATATTGATCGTTTTGATCCAACAAATCAGGGCTGTACTCAAAGTGAACTCCAGAAAGAATAGCTATCCCCTTCCCTACTTTAATTTCGACAATAGCCGTTTTTTCTTCTTTGCTGTTTTCTTCTCTATATTTAGCAAGAGGTGTAACATTTTCAATCGCTTCAGCATTAACAAAATGGCAACCGCCGTTAAAGAAAGAAACAAACAATCTATTTTTTTGTAATGGGTTCTCCATTGCTATCCACCGTAAAGAAGCTAATCTAGCACCAGCATTTGAATCATAACTATAAGGAGCAATTGCCGGTCCTTCTGCAATACCTTGATAAAAGGATAACTCTCTTTCACCAGTTACCTCTAAAGGCGTCCCGACAGAAAACAGAATTTCTTTGGCTCCATAATAGGCGCCAGCACATAAACCTAAATAGGCTCCGCCATTTTTAACAAATTCTTTAATCTTAGCATTTCCTAATGGTGATAAATGTTGGCAATAGGGTATATCTGCCCCACCTGGCATTACGATAAGAGCACCATCTACCATCCATGTTCCCTTAATGACTTCTTCAGGGCCTACTTTTTTAACCTTATAAGGAAAACTTGTGAGTGATATTAATGTAGACTCTGTTTGACTAACTGATTCTTCAGAAGTACCTGGTCCAGCATAGAGATAAATAACATTATTTTTGGGGGTTGAATTTGAATATTCATAGAGGTAGCTAACTGTAAGAATCGTGGCAATAATAAACAATATCTTAAGGTAGGCGAATTTCATTTACACTTCTTTCTCTTAAAATAAGCAGAGCAAAACTCTCCGCTCGAAAATGTTTTTATGTCTCACCGCGTATTTTCTTTTCTCACAAAATGAAATACCACTTTTTAACTTGTTATTCAATTTTTATAGAAAGCTGAAGCTTACGGATTAAAAAACAGCTTAATTAAGATAGTTTCGAAGTTATTTTCATAAAGTATTTAAAAAAATATTGAACCAATAAAAATACTCATATAAACCAAAAACAATGTATTTTAAAAAAAAGATTATCTAGTGTTAAAAATTTTTTTCAGTATTATGTCATTGTCACCGGCTTTTGCAATTGAAGCTGATTCCCCCTCCTACCACAATAGAGGAGCACAATGGCGAGATTCAGGCTATGAGGCTTTTTTAAAAGAAGCTCATCCATTAATTAAGAGCGAAGAAAAAGTTGTACTCAAGTCAGCTAAAAAAGAACATGGTGCGGATGAACACAAAAATTCTTTTCGTAAATATGCACTATCCAAAGGTGCATCAGAAAAAGAAACCCTAGAATTCATGCAATGCGAAGCGTTATTTGATCCAATAAACCAACCTCAATTTAAAAAAGTGAGAGAAGGATCTAAAACTGTTACTGAATATGCGGATAAAATAGGAAAAACTCTCTTAGAAATTGAGGCTAAGTCAGGAGTAGCTAATGATAGACATTTATTTACCCCTGAAGGCATAAAAGAGATTTTTGAAGTTGCAGACCAAATAATAAGCAAAACTTGTTCTGACGATGTATTATTTTTTATTGGAAGATCTCCGTTGTGGTTCCAGAAGGCTATGGAAACCAGAAAAGAAAAGAGATCATGTAAACTAATTCCTTTCTCTGGGGGAAGCAAAGTTGCCGCGGTTATACAAGAGGGAGAAAAAAATGAAGCGCACAACTTTACTATTGCGCAGTTGCAACATTATAGTGACTATCTACGCTCTTTAGGGATTAACGCAGATCTTCTTAAAGAACCAAAGAGAAAGATTATCCTTATAGATAGGTGGGAAAGTGGGCTCTCATTAATGGTATTTAGTACTATACTTCAGTCTCTTCTAAAACTGCCAGCTGAAAGAATACGTATTCTTGCACTTATTGAGACAGAGTTTTCGGTCTGCGCCGAGAAGGATTTAATGGATAGTATAGGTATTGATCATATTTACATTCCGAAAGAAGCCCTGAAAGAAACAGTATTAAAGCATGACTTAACACAAAGCTGCGCACTCAGCTCCTCTTTTTATTTACGGGATTGGCATAATTGGAAAGAAATAACAAAAAATGCTCTTCTCATAAGTCCAACAGCGCAAATGCGTATAAAACAAATCATCGAGTATGCTGAACAAAACCCAATGCTTCCTATTTTTTTCTAAAAGGACGAGCACGGTAAGAATTAAAAAGAAAAGCACCGCCTAAAAAGATAAAACCGTAAGGCAAAAATCCCATAGTTGATTGCCATAGCGAAGCTCCAAAAGCAATAAAGAAAAGACCTGCCATAAGTGTTATCACGAAAGGAGTGTTAATTTTTCTATGAACATTGTTATCAAGAAATTGATTTAAAGCTCTAACGTGTTTCTCACATCTTTTGCAGGCAAGCCCATTACCACAGTCAATAAAACAGTCAGAGCACAAGCCTTTTTGGCAGTTTTTACAAATGCCAATACTTTCGGTATTAAGGTGCACAAAGCATCGCATCTAGTTTTTATCCTTATTATCGCACCATTAATCCGGTATCTTTTTTAAAGTGAGCATAATGACACTATCAAAAAGAAATTAACTGTTTATTAAAAAACACGATTCATTATACTAAAATAGTAGGATTTTAAAAAGGTAGAAAACTCAGATGAAAAGTGAACAGAACTTAAAAAAAGCCCTAGCTGTTTGTGCTGTGGGTGTGTTAATTGGCACAGCTGATGGCGCCACTTCAGCTAAAATTCTCCCCCAAGTTCCGCCTTCAGCCGTATCAGTTCATCCAATCATTCCAATAAATCCTTGCGGCATTTTAGGCCCCAAGGGGACTAACTATTCTATTTTTACGACTCATTTTAAGAACAAGACTGCTCAATTTCTTTTTTATAGCAACTGCAATCCTTCAACAATTTCAATTACAAATCTCACTCCGGTCGCCAATAAACCTAACCAGTACACATTTACCTTAAGTGCAACCTGTAAAACTTACACAACAACAACAAACAAGACTACAGATTCAAAAAAATATACAGAAACACATTGCACCACATATCATTATAACAACAACTACACAGCCAATACGTGGATAGATTCTCTGCCATGCACAATAACATGTGGTGCTAATAACAGCGTAACCCTTGCAATACCTGGGAATATAAAAATAACAACAGGCAATGATGGATCCTTTAATAACAACCACAAGCTCAGAAAATAGCATTTTTGGAATAGTACGCTTAGGTTAAACACCTAGTTCCAACAATTATTGGAACGAAACTTCTGACAACAAAATCCCTCAGACTGGAAATTAACAGAAAGAAAACTCAAATATTTTGTAATTTATTTTAAATTTAGTTAAAATCATTTATTTACATTTTTTTAAAGCCTGATATCATTTTTTAAATGAACTATAATAATTTAAAAAAGGGATAAGTTATGAAACACATTCTTACATCATTAGCATTACTAACCCTAACCACTACTCTTTCTCATGGTATGATTGGAGAGATAAAAGAAGCGGTAAAAAGGTTAACTCCTGTAATAAAAAGAAGCATATCTTCTTTTCCCGAAAGAGAAATAATAGGACCTAATAAAGTAGCTCTAAGAGCCTTTAGTAGTGTGCCAAAAATTGATATTCATGACTGTAAGCAACGAATCAGCACCTTATTACAAGAAAAAATAAAATTGGATAACAACATGATCAAAGCAGCTGCAGCTTTTGATACTACTTCTGCAAATAAAATTGATAGAAAGATAGTTGATAGTTACATAAATCAGTTGCGTTCTCAAAATCTTCTCAGCTGCCAAGTAATAAACGAATTAAGCATGCTCTATCCAGAGGAGCCACTAGATACATCTAAGTTTAATCATCCTCCAATAGTTTAATGATAATCATGAAAAAATGACGTTTAATTATCAACTTTTCTATAAAATATAAGCAGAGTGACTTGACAATGCATCTGTAAACCGTTAATCATTTAAGAAATTATTTATTAGATTGAATGTATTATGAAAATCGCAAATTCATTAAAGACTTTAAGAAGTCGCCACAAGGCCTGTAAAATTGTGCGTCGCAAGGGCAGACTATACGTCATTAACAAGCAGAATCCTCGTTTTAAAGCACGCCAAGGATAAAGTCAGTTTTTATTAACTTAGAAGAAAAAGCTCTTTGATACTCTCAAAGAGCTTTTTCTTTTTAGACTAAAATTTACAAGATTACATAGAATCTTCGTCCGTCTCTGCTTCATCACCGCTTGTCGTTTTCTCTGTTACTGGCTTCTTTATTTTTGCTCTTTTTTTAGGCTGGCTTTGTTTTTCCATTTCGAGAACCTCTCTTATCTGACCTTCTGTGTAGAGCTCAAGCTTTCCTTCTTCATAATTATCATACCTGAGATGTTGCCTTTGCTCACTTACGATTCTGTCACGAGAGTATCTATTATTGTGTAACATTTTTATTATCTGTTCATCGTTTTCTGATATTAACTGCAACCTCAAACGATGACTAATTTTATTACATTTTGATACTTGCCTACGATTAATATGAAGTATCTCGCTAATTTCTTTAGGTTCTTTTCCCTCTTTTTTAAGTTTTAAAATATTTATTTGGTCTTTCAGAGTTAAGGCCGTGTTCTAAAATGAGGTGCAACGCATTAGAGTGTTTGTTGATAAGACAGGCACAGAAAGGCGTTGCAAATGAGAGAATACAAACAATTAGGATATGAAGAAAGAATAAAATTGGCAGCGCTTCGTCAATCGCAGTCATCACTA
>CANFPP010000029.1 GCA_947449005.1 Holosporales bacterium
GTGATGACTGCGATTGACGAAGCGCTGCCAATTTTATTCTTTCTTCATATCCTAATTGTTTGTATTCTCTCATTTGCAACGCCTTTCTGTGCCTGTCTTATCAACAAACACTCTAATGCGTTGCACCTCATTTTAGAACACGGCAACAATCTAAATTAAAAACTATTATTTACAAAAAAGGTTAATTCATGACATTATTTGCAAATGAAAGAATAAAGCAGATTAATTGACTATATCCAAAACTTCCGAGCTTAAAAATATGGCCAGAACGGGAATCTGTGTGGTTTATTCTGGGAACGGAAATGGATGATCTCTTAGAACCTTTGGTAGAAAATCACTGTGAATAAGAGAAAAAACTTAAGGAAGATGATAAGGTTTTTTAACGAATATAATTAACAGCAACCGATTGCATTTAGACGCGTAATAAGGATCTCTGAAAATGGCCTTAAATCCAGAACAAAAACAACTCATTATTGATATTGATGCCAATGTAAATAAGATTTTGTTAGACAACGGTAATGAGAAAGATATTCTCTTATTTTTTGCAGGAATCACGGATAGTTTTGAAGAAATATTATTTTCCTGTGAGAAAGATGAGCTAAATACATACTACCAGCAATATAACGGTTTTTATCAACTCATGAAATTATTAGAAAAACTTGCTTTCAAAGTTTCTGAACATAAAAATAAAAAGGGATAAAAGAAATTTTCTGCGTGAGTCTATACAAGAAGTCTGCACGCTTTTTGCACAACTAATGCTCACTGGCGTTATTATGATTCATAAGGATTAACCTAAAAATGAAAAAATATTTTAAGCTATTTTGGTTCGTTAATATTTTTACCTCTATTACAAGTAGTTATTCTAACAAGTGCAAACTATTTATAGTCTTTTCTTTTTGTATTTTGTGGTCAGGGACAGGCAAGGCAAGTGATTTTAGATTAAAAGAATACATACGTGCAGAGAATGCACCAGCCTCTTATACATTAGCTCTTTTGGATAAGTCCATGGTTGTTTGCAATCTTAATGACAATAAAGTCCCCACAGAGATTAGCTCATTTATTCATCCCTCTGCAGCAGATGGCTTTAACAGATCTCTTCGCGTTGAAAGATTTTTAGCAAAAGACAGTTACCCAGAACACTTCGTTGTGCAATTAACCCATAGAAAATCCATATTACGTTCAGCTTATTTAACGGCAGCTCTTTTCAAAGAAGAAGAGAGTCCTGAAGGAACAAATTGTGAAAATGAATTTACAGCATTAGATGATGAAGAAAACGATGAAGTCGATAATTATGATTTTTACTCTGGTGCAGAGAATGATAATGAAGATGAAGAGCTTGAATACTCAGCATCAATGGTTTTGTTTCCTGTGGAGGGTGATCCTGACAAGATGCTGGTCTATTTACTTGGTAATTGGTCGTCTTTGCTGAACACAACAGCTATTTTTCCTTTATTTGGGTTAAAAACCGTTACATCGATTGGGGTTGCCTCTACTGCAGAATGCGCAGATCAAGAACTGTCCAACATTAAAGAAATAGGAAAGGGAACTCTTCGTCAGCCCAAACCAATGCGAGGCACAGAAAAACAACAAAAAGGTTTGAGTCGGATTAGAGATTTTGAGATTGATCCCGCGAGTAATGGACTTGAAAGAGTGCGACTTAAGCCAGTAGCAGGATGGGGAAGAGCTCTTTTAGAGGGTGACGACTTGTTTAAGTTTCGATTAAATTCGAGAGATAAAAAACCTGTTAAGAAGGGAACAAATAAAATTGTTCAAAAGTCTTTCGGTCATCGACAGGCTATGTACGACGTTGCTAAAGAAATTTACAACGTTTACGAGACACAAAGTATTCATAAAGATTTTCTCCCCTATTTAGATGAACCTGTAACGGGAGGCATTGTTGGTTCCCTTAATAAAAAATTAGAAGAAAATTGGCATCACTATTTTAATAGAGACAAACTTCTGTATGTACATTGGACGTTTTGGTTCCGCGCCCGGAAAGAACCGGATGTTTCTTCTATTTTAAAAGAGATCAGAGAAAAAGGATATTTTGGAAGAATTGAAGTGGGCGGCCAAACATGTAAAACAACGCAACTTGTTAGGTCATTGCCTATTCCTTTTCGTTTAGAGTTATCTAGAGGGGCTGATTATTATTGGTTTGATCGTGGAAGATGGTTTCGAATTCCTGCATCAAGATTTGAGGTTATTAAAAAGAGAATAGCCGACATAACTGTCAAACATGATGAACTCTTTTTGCCTAACTATGAATTTAATAGTAATGCTGAGGATTATAAAGAACTAGCCTATAATAAGGCGGCTGTTTTGAATATGCGAGAACAGATAGGACTTGGAAAACCTGTTTTGGAAGCAATCCTTCTTGATCGTGAGAATATATCGCTTGGTGGCAGGGACGATAAGTTCGAGTTTGCTGATATTTTGATGCAGCGAGCAGATGGACACTATTTTTTAATCCATGTAAAAAGAGAACTTGCACGAGAAATTGATCATCATCGCACACAAGCGGAACGATGTGCTTTGTTTTTAGGGGAAAACTTTGATAGAGGGGCTCTGCCTGGTTTGCTCATTATTGATATATTGCGTGATTTTTATAATACACATATAACTCTTCCTAAAAAACAGAAAGTGAACCCTAAAACTGGAGACGTTAAAGAAGTTGATCAAGAATGGTGTTCAACCTTTAAGGATAAAATCTCGACCACCAGAAAGAAGGTAGATGTTGAAAAAGGGGTTGGAGCCAAAAGAAAGAGAGCTGAAAATTTTCTAGATATTGTGAAAGATCACATTCTTAATGTGCGTACGAAAGAGCGCCTGTTTATAAGAAATATTGTAACTTCCAAGCTACTTGAGTCCGTTATTGCTCGTTTTGAACCATATGAAGATGCTTTATGCTGTTGTTTAGATGCTTTGGAGGATTTTATTTTAAATGGTTCTAAAAATCCGGTAACTAATGCTGAGAAAGAGAGTCCAATTGTTCGGCTAGATCGTATTGAGTTTGTAAAGAATTTTCTAGAGCGCGTATTGGTTTTTCTAGAAAAACATGCCTCTTTGGTAAGAAATCATGAAGGAGTTTTACCTCAAAAAGAGCGCGAGAATATAACGATCGTATTGGCTGTTATTGGTGATGGTTCTGGAAAGAGTGACTTTCACTACCAGCAACTTTGGGGTATGGATCAAACCCGAAAGCTCATTGAAAAACAAGGTTTTGGGTTTAACGTTGCATTTATTAAGGATATGACTGGAACAACTGAAGATAGCAATCAGGATGAAAAAGAGGACGTTCAAACTATAGATGACTATGATGATAGCTATACGGAGTTAAATTCAACTCTCGATTTATCTACTGTGGATAAAGATGCTTGGGAGTCATCCAAGCAAAAAGCTATGGAAATATATGGCAGCAATGTAGGAGTTAAAGGCGTTTCAAATGATATTATGTGTGATGATGATGGTCAAAAATATGTACGAATCTTAATCGACGGGAGTAGGGGGGATTGTTGTTTTCATGCACTTGGCCTTGAGAGAGGCAAAACAATTGAGCAAATATGCGCCTATGTTGATGAATGTGAAGCGGAGCTATTACAGGCAGAGATAGCATCCCGGGTTGATCAGAGCCTGAAATTACGACATTTGAGTGATCCAGTAGTTACGACAGCAAAAAGCAAAGATAGAGAATCTCTAAGAGGCCATGATTTATTGGGTTGGAAAAATCAAATCATTTCTGGAATAAGCCCCCCTGAAAATGTGCTCGAACAATTAAACCATGCCTTTGATAGAATGATTAAGCAACAAGGAGTCGAAATAATCGATTGGGATCAGATTCTATCAGAAAGTATGATTGTTAGAAATATTGTTTATGGCTATACAGCTGACGTTGAAAAACTTATCTACTATAAAGAATTTATAGAAAAGTGTGTTGCAGATTTGTGGAAAAGAGTTAGTGATAATCAAGTGCTGAAGGCAATTGAAAATCACCTTATGTATGTTGGGGTGCTTGATGCAAAAGGTGACATACTAAGGACAATGACAGGTGCTGACTTGGATTTTTCAGCATTAAAAATGGCAAAAAATAATGAATTAAAAGACATTCAAAAAAAGAGGCCTAAAGAAGCAGATCAGAAAGCAGAAAAAGAGAGAAGGATGTTACTCCTTAAGACAGATCTATCAAATTTAGAGGTATTGATAAAAAAGAGCATAAACGCAAAACAGAAGAATTACATTAACTATAAACTTGAGGTTTTAAGAGCCTCTGCTGAGCGAAAGAAAGAGATTTTAACTGATTTTTATGACACGAATCGAGAGTGGCTAGATCCTTCAGCAATTATGCATTTAGGTTCTCGTTTTGGTTTTAAAGCAAAATTATTTAAAAAAGAGCACACATCTCATTTGCTGCGTCTTGATGCTCAAACGCAGGATGGTGCAGATATTGCGAGTGAATTACCCTATCGTTTAATGGTGCATGTGAATGATAATCATTATGATTTACTGTATCCACTAAATGTTGATGACATCCTCTGCGGTAGTGTAGGAAGCGTAACTGACATTTAATGGATTTACGGACATAAATTTTTAAAGAAAAAATAAGGGAATTTAATTTTATATAGTATTATGATTGACAAAGACATGCTTATCAATAAATTAACAGACCGTGAATTAGATGTTGTGGCATGCCTGCTGAATGGACGTAGTATTAAAAAAACTGCTTTGCTTTTAAAGATTTCTCCCAAAACGGTTGAAACATATCTGAGAAATCTTATGCTTAAATTGCAATGCCATTCGCGTGATCGTTTAATAGATATAATAACGGAAGAAGATACACTAGGTATCATACAAAAGCATTATGCACAAATTATAGGCAAGAATTTTAATGTTGTTTCTCCTAATCTTTCTCTAAAAAACCAACCTATTAACAGATTTAGGATTCTTCTTATTTTAAGTATGTTTTTACCTTTTATCGCATTAATTTATCATTGGTCTAGTCAATCTAATCTTTATGTGAGAGATGAGTTAAAATTACCATCGTCAACGTTTTTTTTAGAACGACCTAAACTACTAGAAGAAATAAAGAATAAATTTTCTACAAATAATACTATTCAAATAGTCCTATTAATAGGAGAAGGAGGAGCTGGGAAAACTACTGTAGCATATCATTATGCTACACAATACATTCAAGGAATTGTGTGGTCAATTCATGCAAATTCAAAAGAGACTGTTTTATTGTCTTTTGAAAAACTTGTGTTAGCTATAATGCATCAAGAAAAAGACTATAGGGGGCTACAGTTACTTCAAAATGCACAGAATACTCCTCTGTATGAGAACTTTCTTTTGTCTCAGCTTAAAGAAAAACTAAAACAAAACCCAGGATGGCTGTTGATAGTTGATAATGTTCACAACTTTAGTGAAATGCAAACTTATTTACCTAATGATGAAAGAGTTTGGGGAAGCGGTAAAATTATAATCACAACTGGAGATTTTACTCTTAAAAATACTTTTCCTGAACAAATTATTTACGTACCAGAGATGACAGCACAAGAAAAACTTGTGTTGTTTAATAAGATTTTTCCTAATAAATCTCACGCTTCTATTGAAGAAACTAAGGCATTTTTATCTAAAATTCCTCCTTTTCCTCTAGATGTATCAACTGCAGCACATTATTTTAAGTCAACAGATATTTCTTATCATAAATATCAAGAAAGCATGCACGCAGATATTGAGCAATTTAGTAAAGCCCAAGCCAATATTTTGCAAGATAGAGGAAATTATACAAAAACACGGTATAGTATTGTAGGTTTATCAATAAAAAACTTACTAAATGAGCATCCAGATTTTGGAGATTTATTGCTGTTATTAAGCTTGATAGATACTCAAAACATTCCCTATAATTTACTTACTTATTATAAGAACAGCCAACAGATAGGTGATTTTTTTCATGCCTTACAAAAACATTCTCTTTTAGGAGATAATAAGAATTTACATAAGACTACACAAGAAATTATTCGTAAATATCTGACACAAATGATTGGTGTAGCTGACCAACAGCAAAAAATAGAAGTTATGGCAGAATATATTGAAAAATATGTTGATGAGTTATTAACTAATCAGGATTTACATCTTTTGCAGCGATTGTTACCCCATCTTTTAGCATTTATAAAACATGAAAATTTGATGAGTAGAATTGCTAAGGCCAATATATCTGTAAAAATTGCTAGCATTGATATTAAAAGGCAATTAAATCAACAACGCGCTCTAAAGTTTCTTGAAGAAAGCTTAACTATTTATCGAGAGTATTATCCAAATCCCCATCCAAAAGTAGCAAAAACTTTAGGAGAGTTTGGTATTTTAAAGAAATTTAATTATGAAGAACAAAAGCGTTTGTTTGAAGAAAGTTTAAAGCAATATCAGGATTATTATAAGCAAGAGAGCCATATTGAAAGTGCTTGGATACTGGTACACTTCGGTAATCTTTACAGAAGGTTAGGGCAATATGAAAAAGCTAAAGAATATCTCGAAAAAAGCTTAAGAATCTATGAAAAACAACTTGGTCATCAACATATTCAAACGGCATGGGTGTTAGCAAATTTAGGACGGTTTTATCGTCATATAGGAGATCAAAAAAAAGCAAAAGAGATTTTGGAGAGGTGTATTAACATCCATAATAATCACCCGATCAAAAATGAAATTGAAAATGCTTGGGTTACTATTAATTTAGGGATCGTTTATCATAATATGGGGGACTTTCCTAGCTCACAAACTTTAATTGATAAAGGTATCAAAGTTTATGAAAAATACTACAATCCTTATGATTATGAATTTTGCTGGGCTTTAGTTCATAAAGCATTAATAGATGCCACTATTAATGGAGACTGGTTAACAGCTGAAGACATTGTATCTAAAAATGCTTGCGTTCTTAAACAGAAGTTGGGAGAAGATCATCCATTTGTAGGATGGGTTTTAGAAAGGCTTGTTAGGATCCATATTAATTTAGATGATTACCAACGAGCCATGCTTCTTTTGCAAAAAGTATTAAGTATTTATCAAAATAAGTTTGGAATTGACTCTATTCAAGTTGCATTTTGTAAAAATTATTTAGGGTATATCTACTCCCAACAAGGTAATTACATAATAGCTAATAACTTATTGCAAGCTGCATTTAACACTTTACAAGATCAGAAACACCCGAGAATTTACTTAATTCTAGAGAACTTAGTTAAGAATTATAAAGCTCAAGGAAAAACCGATGTGGTTCATTTATTAGCTCTACAAAAATATGAAAAATTACTAATAGAAAAAGCAAATGAGTATTTTCCATGTCATTCTTCTTATCTACAAAAAATTACATACTTCTCATTTTTTAACCCTTCTGTAACTAAAGGGATTTTACCTGAAGGTGTTTTTTAGGATATCTTTTTCTTCTCAAACTCCATAGGTGTGTTGATGTGCAAATACGCACAGATAATAGATAATATGGAGAAAAAAATGTTTAATATTTTTGCAGTTTTACTGATCTTTTTGGGATTTTCTCCCAACCTATTGGCCACAGATTATGTTTGTGACCTAATAGAAACTCCTAAGGGGTTTTATAAACAATGTCGTATGGCAAAGGTACCTAATATGCCTAAATCTTTGCCCGTTACGGCAATTTTAGATGAGGTGACTTCTCCAAAATATCAAGGTCGCTTTGGATCTTGTGTAAGTTTTGCAGTAGGAGGAATAGTAGAATATCTTTATCAAGATGTAAGTTTAAAAGTATCAGAGGCAGAATTTAATATACTGGCTCAAACACACCTTCGTGAAGGAAGGTGCAAAGCAGAATCTGGTTTGTTTTTAGGACACGCATTACAACTTGCAGCTGAAATGGGATATGTTACAGAAGAACATTTACCTTACACATTATTTTCGAGTCTTATTGCTCAAAAGCATAATGTAGATGTAAACCATATTCCAGATACTGCATCAATATGTAGGTTGAATTCAATAAGTAAAATCAAAAATTATAATAACACAATGGTGGATATGTCAGTTTCGCTTTATTTAACAGGTGATCCTAAACAAGACATAACCTCTTATCGTATTGACGGACTTTTTGTGATTCGTTCTCAAGCAGACAATATTGGAATAAATGACCCTAATATTATTACTTCAATCAAATCGCTACTTATGCAGAAAAAACCAATTGCTGCGGCTGTTGACGTGTTCTCAGGAAAAGATTGGGATACGACAGGAATAATAGAAATGATATCAAATAGAGAAGGATATAAAGGTTCTCATGCTATTGCTTTATGGGGATACGATGATAACACGAGAACTTTTGTTTTTAGAAACAGCTGGGGTACAAATTGGGGTACTAAAGGGTATGGTCACATGCCTTATGAATATGCCTATAAGTATGCTACAGAGCTTGTTGCTGTTGAAAGATTAAATAAGTTTTATAGACAATAGATTTTCCAACACAATATGTAGAAGAATAAATAGGCCTGCCAGCCATTATGGGCAGGCCTTCTAAGTCCAAATTGTTACTTTCTGTAACACAACTATTACCAATAAGCTTCTGTTCTTTTTGCATCGAAGGCAATAGGAGATGTTTTATTGGCAGCGGCACAAAATTACCCGTCTATTGAATTTTTGACGTTATGTGGGCATACGATCATTCTGCGCAAAGACACAGTTTATTTCGAATTTAAACGTTACAGTTGGCGATGCTGAATACTATCAGCCGAGCATTCGAGAGATTATTGTACTATAAAAATTATGGAGTAAAAAAATAATGTCTAAAATGATAGAAATTAATGGCCTTACTTTGCATAAGGAGTTTTGCCACTTAAATGAACGTTTGGATGACTGGGAGTTTTTATTCTAATGATGGATTTTTACGCCATCTTCACTTTTTTAACAACTTACAATTATTCGTTAATCCTTTTAGCGCATATTACTTAAAGAACATTATTGCCTTATATCTAAAAAGATAAATAACAAATAGTTTTACAGGGATAATATGGAAGAAGTTATATTAAGACCAGATTCAAAAGGCAGAATAAACTTAGGGGAGTTTTTGCAAGGAGTCAGTAGCTATAGAGTGTGTATTGGAGAAAATGGTTCTTTAACACTTAATCCGTATTTGGAAATACCTTTCACAGAAAAATGGATTTTTGAAAACAAGGAAATTTTGGAAAAAGTGAAACAACAATTTAAGCAAGAAGAGAAAGCTGCATAATTAAATGAAAAGATTTACCTCCGTTCTTCACACAAAAAGTTATTGTTGATGTTAATTGGTTATATGCGCGTTTCTAAAGTAGACGGATCACAAGTTTTGGATTTGCAAAGAGATGCTCTTTTAGAATTTGGAATTGAACCGTCCTTGTCTTTATGAAGATTATGCAAGTGGCAAGTTAGATGATCGGCTTGGCCTAACTGCCTGTTTGAAAGCCTTAAGAACAGGAGATACCCTGCTTGTATGGAAGCTTGACCGTTTAGGAAGAGATTTACGTCATCTGATTAAGATTGTTCATGACCTTCAAGATCGAGAGATTGGATTTAAGGTCTTAACAGGGCAGGGAGCTAATATTGATACAACAACTTCTAATGGGCGTCTTGTTTTTGGGATTTTTGCTGCATTGGCAGAGTATGAACGTGAGTTGATTGGAGAGAGAACAAAGGCAGGTCTTAAAGCAGCAAGAGCAAGAGGTCGTATGGGTGGAAGAAAATATAAAATGACCCTAGCAAAGATCAGGCTTGCACAAGCTGCTATGGGAAAATCAGAGACAAAAGTAGCAGAGCTTTGTGAGGAGTTAGGTATAACTAGACAAACCCTCTATAGGCATGTGGGCCCTGATGGACAGTTGAGAGAGGATGGAGAGAAATTTATAGGTAAGAAGAAGGTGTAGAAGTTGTCTCATATTTTTGCTACCACCACCCAACCTAATTATAATCCAATTGGTTTTTGTATATATTGCAATTCACTTCTGAACTTATTGCAATTGTCTTCTGAAAATGACAGATATGAACAAAATAACCCATTCAAAATGTGCGTAACTAGACTTTAAAACAGATTACTTGACACTTTCAATTTTACATTTCAGTGTCTATTTATGCAATGTGAACGGAAAGTTAAGCCAATGAATCCTTTACAACAAAACCTCATTATTTTTAAAGTAGATAATGGTGAAGTTAGCGTTGACGTTAAACTTGATAACGATACTGTTTGGCTCAATCTGAATCAGCTGACTCAGCTTTTTGAAAGAGATAAATCGGTTATTTCTCGCCATTTAAAAAACATTTTTACTGAACAAGAATTAGAGCAGAATTCAACTGTTGCAAAATTTGCAACAGTTCAACAAGAAGGTGGCCATGAGGTTCAAAGAGACATAGAGTTCTATAATCTTGATGTCATTATTTCTGTTGGGTATAGAGTTAACTCCAAACGAGGCACTCAATTCCGTCAATGGGCTTCACGCGTTTTAAAAGATCATCTTGTGCAAGGATATAGTTTACACCAACAGCGCCTTTGTGAAAAAGGAATTAAAGATCTTCAAAAGGCTATGGGGTTGTTGTCTCAAACGCTCCAAAGACAATCGCTTGTTCATGAAATTGGTTACCAGGCTATAGAAATTATTAATCATTATGCAAAGACATGGCATTTATTATTAGCCTATGATGAAAATAGCCTTATTTCTCCGGCAACCTTAACTGAATCCCCAAAAATCTTAGAATACGACACTGTTCTTATGGCAATTGATGAGCTTAAACAAACGCTTATTCAAAAGGGTGAGGCTACACCTCTGTTTGGTCAACAACGAGAAGGACAGTTACAAGCTATTTTGGGGACTATACATCAAACTTTTGATGAAACATTCCTATATCCATCTTGCATCGAGAGAGCGGCGCATCTCCTATATTTTGTGATTAAAGATCATCCCTTTGTTGATGGAAATAAGAGAATAGGAAGTTTTCTGTTTTTACTTTACCTACAATCGCAAAATTCTGATTTCACGCAACTCAATGATTTGACACTTGTTGCCTTGACTTTATTAGTGGCTGAGAGTGATCCTAAAGATAAAGACCTAATGATTAAGCTTATTCTGAATTTGATGGCAAAAGGTTGAAGCGCTATGTCTGGGAAACGATCGGATATATAAGAGTCAGTACTTTGGAGCAGAATACAGAGAGACAGTTTGATGGGATGCAATTTGATCGTATCTATACAGACAAAGCTTCTAGAAAAGATGTGAATCGTCCTCAGCTAGAAGAACTGTTAGAGTACATACGAGATGACGATATCATTAAAGTCCACAGTATGGATCGGTTAGCTAGAAATTTGGATGACCTTAGGTAGCTTGTTTTAATTATTACCAAAAAAAGAGCAAATATCAGAATAATGACTATGCAAGCCAGTATTGACCATTTCACCTTGCAACGAAAGAAGAGATGACAAAAAAAAGCCAACCAATTTTAAATAAGAAACAAAAGAAAGTTTGTGTCATAGGATTAGGTCACATCGGCCTTCCTACAGCTTGTGTTTTAGCAATGTCTGGCTATGATGTTCTTGGAGTAGATATTGATAAGAAAGTTGTGATGCGGACACAGTTAGGAGAGTCAATTTATATTGAGCCGAATTTACATGATTTATTGATAAAAACTATCAAGAATAAGAGTCTTAAAGTCTCAATAAATATTGCTTCTGCAGATATATATATAATTGCTGTTCCTACACCTTTAACCCCAGATAACCAACCAGATCTTTCTTATGTTAATGCAGTGATTGATACCATCAAACCTCATCTTCGATCGCATGATCTTATTCTTCTAGAGTCGACTTGTCCTATAGGAACAACTCATAAAATTGCTCGAGAATTAGAAAAAGTTTGTCCTGATGTCTATGTTGCTTATTGTCCAGAGCGAGTTTTTCCAGGCAATATTCTCTACGAATTGATACAAAATGATCGAGTGGTTGGGGGAGTGAATGATGCTTCCACAGTAAAGGCTATGGAGTTTTATCAATCGTTTACTTGCGGGGATATTGTGGCCACTGATGTACGTACTGCAGAGGCTGTTAAACTTGCTGAGAACGTCTATAGAGATATAAATATAGCTTATGCTAATGAACTTTCTATGATAGCTGATCGCCTCAATTTGAATATAAAAGAGTTAATTTTATTGGCTAACAAGCATCCTCGCGTACAAATTCTAAATCCAGGGATAGGTGTTGGTGGGCATTGTATAGCTGTAGATCCCTGGTTCATGATAGCTTCAGCACCTGATCTTGCTATACTCACCTCGAAAGCACGGGATGTTAATGCCAAAAAGACCAATTGGATTATCCAGAAAGTAAGAGATGCTATCAAGGAGAATCAGGCTAAGGTTGTCGTTTGTTTGGGATTGACTTACAAACCCAATGTTTCAGATATAAGAGAGTCTCCAGCTTTGATTGTGGTGGAAACTCTTGAAAGAGAAATTGAAGTTCTTCGTGTTGACCCTTATGTGCCCAATACTCAGATACTCTATGATGCCATTGCCCGCGCAGATATTATCGTTGGTCTTGTTGCCCATAGTGGTTTTTTTAGCATTTCCCCGAATTTGTTGGAGGGCAAGATCGTCCTTGATTTCGCAGGAATATTTAAATGAAGTCTATATTAACAGTAATTGGAACCCGTCCTGAGGCAATAAAACTAGCCCCTGTTTTGGTAGCCATCCGCAAAAACAAATATTTTGAAAGTAAAGTTTGCGTTACGAGACAACATACAGATTTACTAGACCCTTTTCTTTTAAATCTAAAAATTATAGTCGATTATCAATTTAGAAATCATGAAAGTGGGGCAACCCTTCATAAAACTGCGGCACATATTTTGGAGCAATTTGGTGTAGCTTTGACAGAACTAAAACCTGATCTTGTGCTGGTGCAAGGAGATACGACAACAGCCTTTGTTGCTACTCTTGCAGCATTTTATTCGCAGATTCCAGTTGCACATATCGAAGCGGGATTGCGAACAACTCAACTTTATTCACCTTGGCCTGAGGAAGCCCACCGGTGCTTAATAGATAAACTTACTACTTATTTTTTTGCACCCACCTTACAAGCGCAGAATGCGCTTGTTGCAGAGCGTGTTTCTCCTGAAAAAATCTGGGTTGTTGGTAATACCTCTATTGATGCAATAAGGCTAGCAAGAAAATCCTCAAAGTTAACTAGGAATTCCAAATGGCGCGTTATCATTGTTACAGTTCATAGGAGAGAAAACCATGGAGAACCATTAAAAGAAATTTGTCACGCTCTGCGAACGATTGTTGAGCTGTTTCCTGATGTTAGGATTAAATTTATTTTGCATCCAAATCCTGCTGCACGTAACCCTGTGATAGATATGCTTTCAGGAGTATCCAACATTGATTTGATTGAACCAATTGATCATCTTTCATTTATACGTCTTCTAGACGAGTGTATTTTTGTAATTACAGATTCTGGCGGTATCCAAGAAGAGGTTTCCTTTATGGGTAAGCCTGTGTTGATAACCCGGGAAACAACAGAACGACCAGAAGGTATTCAAGCAGGGACGGCAAGATTAGTGGGAACTAAATCTGCTAGTATTATAGCTTGTTGCAAGCAATTACTTGAAAATCCTGATGTATTGACATCTATGTCAAAAATACATTTCTTATATGGAGATGGTTATGCCGCAGAGCGCATCGTTACTATTTTAGATCAAGAACTTAGGAAGAGTTCCAAATAATGCCTCGAAATCTTCTTTTTTTTGCAGATCGTCTTCCCCCTTTTGTGGGAGGTATGGAGATGCATGGATACTATTTTATAGAATACTTTACGAACCATCCACGATTTCCACTTTCCGGAATTATCACTAAAGATTTAGAGGGAAAAGATTTACTTATATCGAAAGAAGGCAGCCATTCTATAGATATTAAAGATCTACCCGACTTGTACGATTTAGATTTTGTATTTTTCAATAGCGGTCGATGGATTGAGAATTTTAACCAAATTCGAGGCAGTTTTCCAAAAGCAATTTTTCTCTACCGAACTGGTGGAAATGAGATTTTAAAAGCTCCTCTTATTGATAAGTCCTTAACAAATCATTCTTTACGGCAGTCATATTGGGTTAGTACTCTTAATAATTCAATTGATCTGCTCATAACAAATTCTTTCTATACTGAAACACGTCTTCGTAAAATGGGCATAACCTGTAGATTTGAGCGTTGCGTCGGGGGAGTTAATGCATCAGCGCTAAAATTATCAGAGTTAAGTACTCATCATGAATCCTTAACTATTTTCTGTGCAGCGCGTTTTGTGCCCTATAAGAACCATACCTTACTATTATCTGTAATCCACGAGCTTATTTTACGTGGCCATAATCTCAAAGTTCGGCTCGCTGGAGATGGTCCTTTGCTTAAGCAGATAAAAGAACAAGTTGTTAGAGATAATCTTACTTCGGTTGTGGAGTTTCTTGGTGTAATAAACAATGAGGAGGTATGTAGAGAAATTTATCAGGCAAATATTTATATGCAACTCAGTGCTGACCAAATAACAGAAGTGCCAGGTGGATCATATGTTCATTCCGAGGGTATGGGACGTTCTATTCTAGAAGCTCTAACAGCAGGTACTTTCGTAATTGCAGGAAGAAGCGGTGCTCTCTCTGAGATTGTTACAGTGGATAGAGGAATACTTGTTGAACTTAATGATTTAGAAAAACTCATTAATAAAGTTGAGTCTATTATTAAATTCCCTCCGCCTAAACTGTCTTATTTGAACAATTTTGGTTGGGAAAATTTTTTTAAGCGCTACGAAGAATTATTGGAAGATATTAATGAAAATATTGCTGATTACAGAAAAATCTAGTCCCAATAATAATCAACGTGACGGAGGAGCTATATTAGTAGATACGATTAAACGGGCTTTTGGTGACTCTTTAAGCGTTATGCAGTTTGGTTTCCAAACAGATTTTTCAGCTACATGGCGTTTTGATTATCCTTTTGAATTAAACAATCGATTCGAAAAGAGACTTGCGAACGCTAAGTTTATTGCAGAGAAAATAAAAGATGTAGAACAAAGTTTTACTCATATAATTTTTATTCACGTCTCAATGCAGTTTGGGCTTGTCGATCTCCCGTTACGAGAAGGAATATACATTTGGACATTTCCAATGTTTTTGACACCCTCTTACAAAGTGTCTGGAGAAAATGTACCAGAAAATTATTTTCAGAGAGAACGCCTGACCTTGGCTAATTCTAAAAACATTGTGACTCCTAGTCACTTAGAAAGACGACAATTAATAGAGTTGTATGCAATCCCAGAAGAGCGAATTCATGTTATTCCCAGAGGAGTTAATAATAAATTTCTTGTTCCTAAGATCCGTTCTCTTAATGGACCTCCTAACTTTTGTAACATTGGAAGCATAAAACCTCAGAAGGATACTTTGGGTCTAATACGTTTATTTGCGAATATGCATGATAAATTTCCAGGATCGACTCTTAAAATTATTGGACCAATCCAAAACTTTGAATATTATGAAAAGGTACAAACAGAGATTCAACACTTAGGGGTTGATGAAAACGTGCAGTTGGTTGGACATGTACCTCCAAATAACATTGCATTGGTAATTAAGGATGCTCACATTCACCTTTCGACATCAAAATGTGAGACATTTGGTCGTTCAATATTTGAAACACTTGCTTCTGGTTTGCCGAATATAGCAAGGATGACCGCAAATGCTGCAGCTGATTTTTTAAATAACCTTCCTTATGTGAGGTTTGTAATTGACAATAACGAAGCGATAAAAGTGGCAGAGGAGATGCTTGCTGATCTTTCAAAACTGTCATCAATGGCGCTTGAAATCGGGAGATTGTACGATGATGAGATTCTTTCACGATTACTTGTGGCTAAAATTTGTAATAAGGATGTAATGGCTATAAGTGATTTTGATGGAACGCTTTTTCACAAAGATGATCCTGAAAAAACTCAGAGATGCATTAAAGCGTTTCAAAGTTTTCCAGTGAGGGTCATATGTAGTGCACGTCCAATCCAAGAGTTGATTGATAGACTAAGAAATTACAACCTGACAGTTGATTGGATTGTGGCTTATAGTGGAGCTATCGTTGCAACTGGTTGTGGTAAAATTCTTTGGCTTACCTCCCTCGATTTAAACGCTGTTACTCAGTTGGAGTCGTTTATTCCTCAATCCAGACGTATAGAGTTTGGAGAAAAAATTTTACAAATGGAAGTTCCTCTTGAATCGATGCCGAATGATCTCATTTTACGAAGAGAAGTTTATCAGAAAATGGCCTTCCTTTCTCATTGGCAAGCCTCAAAATTGCGCGCCGTTCATCGACTTTTATGTAATATCAATTGGTCTGGCCAAATTCGAGCATTTGGAGATGGTCCCTATGATATTGAACTCCTAACATATTTTGATGGGACCCTTATTACCTCTTCTCCTCATGATAACCGTCAAAAAAAGGAAATTGAAAATGTCTGATTCATATTACAAGGGCTACTGGATGGTAACTAACCGTTGTAATTTAAGATGTAGCTATTGCGTTTTAGAGAATGCACCTCATCAGCTGAAAGCTGAGCTTGATCTAAACGGAAAGAAAGAGTTGGTTTCTCATTTGTATAATACTCTTGGATTTCGTCGACTTACACTTTCTGGCGGAGAAGTTGTAATTTTTGGGAAGCATCCTCCAAGCGAATTTATTGAGCTTTTACGTCACATTCGTAATTTTCGTTCGCCCGATCCTTCTAAAAACTTGGAGATAGAGATCTACACAAATGGGACATATCTTGATGAAACCGTTATAAATGAAATGGAAGGGGTTGTTGATAGAATTGCTGTAACGATAGATAGCTATAAAGACAGTTTTTTGAGCGAAATTGGTAGAAATTATGGAAAATACAATAACTATTTTGAACAAATTACCCAAGTCTGCAGCTTGCTATCCAAAAAGGGGATAGACCTTAAACTTCATAGCGTTGTTGGTGAAAAAAATCATTTATCTCTTGCCGATGAGGTTGCTTTTATCCTCAATTCTGTTGAAGATGGTGGAGGAAAAGTCTCTTGCTGGAAGTTTTATCAGTATATGTCTTATGATGTTCCTAAACTAGACAGTATCCACGCAATTTCAACTGATTCTTACAATCAGTTTAAAGAACGCGTTGAGCTCGTGCTAAAAGATCGTGGAGTTCGACTTCACTTTAAGGATAATGGGGAAATGAATGCTTCACTGTTTAATATTCTTTCTTACGGAAATGCACAATACATGCGAGCCGGTGATTCTTGGTCAACAAGTCCACGTACAGAAGATCTTCGCTCATATAATTCGATGTCAGAGTTGTTCAGTAAACACGATATTGATGAAAAGTTATTTCGTCGATTTCACGAGATATAATTATGAGTAACATAATTGTAACTGTAGATCTTGATTGGGCATGTGAACCTGCTATAGAAGAAACTCTTGATTTTTTAAAAGATCAAAATATTGTCCCGACTGTTTTCGTTACACATCGATCCCCCAGAGTTGAAACAGATATGAAAGAGATAGAGGTTGGACTTCATCCTTATTTTCACTCAAACTCGTCTCACGGGTCTACAATTTCTGAAGTTGTAAAACATGTTATAGATTTACCCCATAATCTTTTGGCTTTTCGGTGTCATCGGTTTTCTATTTGTAATTCATCTCGTCAAGCTATGGCTGAAGCCGGGCTGTTGATTTCATCTAATGTCTGTACAGATTTAGAAATTGTTTCTCCTTTTAAAGACCGTTTTGGACTCTTAGAAGTGCCTATTTTTCTTGAAGATGGAGGCTATTTGTGGCGCAAACATCCCTTGGAAATTAATCCGTTTCTGAAAAAAACTATTTTAGGAGATAAAATAAAGGTTATTACTATACATCCAATGCATTTTTCTCTTAACACACCTTGCTTTGAGTATATGTATGACATAAAGCAATCAATGAGTCGAGATGAGTGGAAAAATATGACGAAAACCACGCTCAATAAACTTCGTTGGAAGGAACGTGGAATCAGAGATTTTCTTGTCGAATTTTTACAAATCTCACCCAAAACAACCTGTTTAAAGAATTTGATTGCAACGAGTTAAAATGGCGTAATTATCTTGCACAGTAGCTTGGATTGCAAAATTAAATCGGTCTATTTCAAGGCAATGTTCAAAATCTTCGTGAGGATATTGCCATTGATCCTCAGAAAAGAAGTATCGACCGGGGCCTTCATGAATATTGTACAATAAGGGGGGTAAGGTAATTTTTTCATCACAATTAATTAATGCCTGGATGTATTGAGCACAAACGTCATCTTCCAATGAAGGCGTTGTAGATTCATGACCCATAGGAACTATTTTAACTTTTGGGTTGATTAGTGTTCTAATATACTGAACTGTCGCTTTTGCATTTACAAATCCTGCTGCAAGGATAATATCTGCATCCCAAGCAAGAAGAATCCCCTTAGCTCCTGCTTCTGTTCTGTGGAGCACGTTTTGTCCTGTTGCATTGACACCTTGTACTCGAGTTGGAGAATTTGGAATATCATAAGTAAAATCTGCTCCTTTTTCAGGTTTTCCAATGACTAAAATGTTTGGAAGTTCCCGTGCCAATTGAGAAATAACATCGGTTTTTGTGGTAATTATGTAAGTTGCTGGATTAAACTCTAATATATAAGATGCAGTGGTAAATGCACGAAACACATCAATAACTACAGTAACATGTGTTTGGTTTTGTAGAGGTGCTAATGGCTCTATAGGCTTCCAGCCGTGTTCAATATAATTTAGGGGTGGACAAATTTCACAAGGAATGTGTCTTACTGCTGCAGTATCTTTGTATGTAACTTCTTCTAGCTCTGCACTAACCAGCTGATAAAAAGAGAAAAGAGTAAAGAGCAATAACGATGTAAAATGGCTAATTCTAAAAATCTTTAAAAGAAAACAATAGATGGGGCTCAACATGGCTGGCCTCTTTAGTATTAATGGTTATTAGTTTAGAATTTAGTTAAATAGGCATATTTAATAAACAGTGTTATGAAAACATACCCAAAAAATTTTTATTCATATATACGGATACTTATTCAAGCTCATCGTTTTCATGTTATTGGAGCTTTATTAACCGTAACAATTGCTTGTGTTGCTACTATATTATCTTCTTATACTATAAAAATTCTTATTGATAGAGCCAGTCTTTTAGGACAAGATTCATTTTCTGCCTTAATATCTCCAGCAATAGTCTATGTAATCCTTACGACTGCTGTTGCTGCTTTTTGGCGATTTTATGATCTAATTTTTATAGATCTCATGCCAAAAATGAAATCAAAAATTATTTTTAGTTTTTTTGAATATTTAGAAGAGCATTCGTATCGCTATTTTAGCGAACATTTTTCAGGTGATTTAGCAACCAAGGTGATTGATGTAGCACGAGGAATTGAGGCCCTCGCAAATTTATTCATAACTGTTATCTATTCACAATTTGTGGTTGTTTGTGTGACTGCTTTATTGATGTTTTGGATTCATCCTCTATTTTTCTTTATATTAATAACGTGGACTTTTTTATTCTTAATAACTTCATTTTCTCTCTCTCAGAGAACATTATCTTTAGCATCTGTCTTTGCTCAATCTGTTAGTTTTATGGTTGGTAAGATTATTGACAGCACCACTAATATTACGTCAGTACATCTCTTTTCAAGAAAAAATCACGAAAAGTATCTTCTTTCAAAGCAGCTAGAAGATACGTCTAGCAAAGATTACCAAGTAGGATGGGCAACGACTAAACTCAAAATTTGTCAAGATTTTTTTGTCCTTATTCTTTTTTCTTCTATGATTGCAGGGTTACTTTACCTCTATAGAAAAGGCTTAGTGACAGAAGGAGATTTTGCTTTTATTTTATCTACGGCTCTAGCGGTTATGCAAGGTCTCTGGTCGTTGATGAATAAAATTGTAGAGCTCATGAAAAATATAGGTATGTGTCAGCAGGCTTTTTCAATTATTAAAACACCTCATGAAATTGTTGAAAGTCCTCAAGCAAAACCTCTAAAGATACAAGAAGGTAAAATACAATTTAAGAATGTTTCTTTTCATTACCAATCTGGTCATTCTATTTTTAAAGACTTAGAAGTCACAATCAATCCTTATCAAAAAATTGGTTTGGTTGGATTTTCAGGCAGCGGAAAAAGTACATTTGCACACTTAATATTGCGTTGTTTTGATTGTAAGAAGGGAGCCATCTATATTGATGGGCAAAACATTAAGGAAGTGACTTTAGATTCTTTGCGCTCACAGGTTGCTATGATTCCACAAAACTCCTTTCTTTTTCATCGTTCTTTACTCGAGAATATCCGCTATGGAAAAATTGATGCCAGTAATGAAGAAGTTATAGAAGCTTCTAAAAAAGCTTATGCTCATGAGTTTATCCAGACCTTTCCAGAAGGCTATTCATCTCTAGTTGGAGAGAGAGGAGTTAGACTCTCAGGTGGTCAAAGACAGCGTATTGCTATAGCTAGAGCTATTCTTAAAGATGCTCCTATATTAATTCTTGATGAGGCAACTTCATCTTTAGATTCAATTACAGAGCAACAGATTCAAGAAAGCTTAGGTTCCTTAATGAAAAACCGTACAACTATTGTAATAGCGCATAGACTCTCAACTCTCTTGGACATGGATTATATTTTTGTGTTTGATCAAGGAAAAATTGTTGAAGAAGGAAAACCCACAGACCTTTTAAAGGTAAAAGGTCATTATGCTAAATTATGGGGTACGCAAACTAGTGGCTACATTTAATCTCGTGCAACATGGTGTTAAACAGCGTTCAAAATTGACCACCCCAAGAGCCTTTCTTGAATATCATACCGGCATAATGTTCCCTAAGGTAAAAGAATTGAACGTTCCAACCTGGGTTTTAGGAAAAGAATTAAGAGGTCGTTGCTGACAATCAATATATTTTTCAATTTCTGAGCTTAAAAATATGTCCGGAACACGAACCGATATGGTATATGCTGGCAACTGAAATGAATGATATATTGGCCTTTGGTAGAAAAACACTGTTAATAGATGAAAGGTTGAAAGAAACCGTTAAAATTTATGGAGCAGGTATGATGAACGATGACAATTGCAATTCAGACACTCAATTAAGGAACATTACAAAGTGGCTTTAACTCCAGGACAAAAACAACTCATTATTGATATTGATGCTAAGATAAATCAGATCTTGTTAAACAAAGGCGATGAAAGAGATATTCTCTTATTTTTTGCGGAGATCATGGAGAGTTTTAAAAAAATATTGTTTTCCTGTGAAGGAAATGAACTCAATACATATTGCCAGCAAATATGACGGTTTTAATCATCTTATAAAATTATTAGAAAAGTTTGCAGGAGAAATTGCTAAACACAAAAATCAAACGACATAAGGATTGTCCATAGAAATTCATCTGTTGTAAACCAACATCCTAACATGTAAATAGACTCAAAGAAAAAATGGGGGCTTCGCACAGGTCTAAGTTAGTTAATTGCTTTTTAGAAAATAACCAACGTCCTTATTTAGAGTCTGTTGCTAGTTATTGAATAAACGTAAGCGTCCATTAAAGCTTTCAATTATCCACAAGTTTTACTATAGAGAAAGCACGCATCATAAAAAGAGGATTCTAGAGTTTTTATGAGTATCTAGCAACACCAATAGATTCTGATGAAGATGCTTTCTCTGGAACAGATTCATTTACTGTTTAATAAAAATCTACAAGAAGATGATGTGTCAATGGCAAAGTAAAAGTGCGCCAAATGGCAGAGTAAAAGTGCACCACCTTGCCCTTATTGACGACCTACTTTTCCCTTTCGGTTTTTTCTTCAATTTATAGTTTTCGCATGTCCTCAAACGGGTTGGCAGCATCAAGTGCACCAC
>CANFPP010000030.1 GCA_947449005.1 Holosporales bacterium
CTAACTTAAAAGATATGACGCAAGAAGATTTTGATGAAACAATTTTAAACTACAATGAAACTCCGAGAAAGAAACTGATGTGGAAAACTCCTCTTCAGGTCTTTAACGAAAATTTACTCCGTGTTGCACTTCCAGCTTGAATGTGGCCACCAATTACCATAAAAACAATTAATATCATTTCGATCAGTGGACTATTAAAAAAGGAAATAGAAGAATCGTGTGTAGAGAGACCGCCAGTTGAGATTGTTGCCATTGCATAGCAAATCGCATCAAAAGTAGACATACCAGCGAAGTATAATAGAAAAGCGCAAACAAGTGTAAAAACTACATATGTAACAAGAATCGCTGAGGCAATTTGTGAAACTCGGGGGAGTATCTTCTCCGAACGATCGGAAAATTCACTTCGAAAAAGTTGCATTCCACCAATTCTTAAAGTTGGTAAAATCGTCATGGCCATCACAATGATTCCTGTGCCGCCGAGCCATTGTAATAACGCGCGCCAGAGCAAAATACCTTTTGGAGAGGTGTCTAGATTTACCATAATTGTACCCCCAGTTGTTGTGAGGGCAGAAACAGATTCAAAGCATGAATTGACAAAACTAAATCCAAGATCGGAACAATAAAACGGTAATCCAGCAAAAACTGAGGAGGCTATCCAGCTAAGAGAAGTCATTAAAAATGCTTCTCTCATTCCAAGAACGATTTTACCTTGGGGACGATTGGCAAGAGCGAGAGCAGACCCAACAAAACCACAGATAAAAATTGCTGCTGCAAACCCTTGCCATTGATCTGTTTTATAGATAAAAAGCTCAACAAATAGAGGGACCAACATTGTTGCGGCAATGCCGCTTAAAAGGATTCCGATTAGAAAAAAGACGGAACGGAAATCAATCATTTAAAAATTTCTTTTTATGTTAATCCTGAACAGTATATGTTTCGCGAACAAATCTGAGTAAGAGCCAACTTACTAACAAACAACAGGGAATTGCAATGATAGAAACTTGATAAGCAAGGTTGGTGTAGTGTCTTACTCCCTCTGCTGTTATGCCGCCATCCCATCCTAAATCAAGTATATATCCTAAAAGAGGCTGAAAAATAAGGCCGCCCATCATTACAACAGCATTGGTGAAACCTATTGCTGTCGCACTCATTTCTTTTGGCGCATTTTGTTTAACACAGGTAAAACATAATACCTGGCCACCAATACAAAAACCTCCACCAAATAACAGGGAAAAAGTAAACCAAAGAGGAAAATGCGCAGCAAAAACAATACTAATAAAGCAGATAGAAGCACTAATTGCTGAAAGCTTCATAACAACTAGATGGCTTTTATAATAGTCCGTGAACCAAGAGGCTGTAGAACTTCCAATCGCCATTCCAATAAAAACCATTATGCTTGCGGTTGAAGCAAGTTCACTGTTAATTCCATAAATTTGCATGAGATATGGGACGCCCCATAACTCTGTAAAAGCTGAAATTGGCACATACATCAATCCACCAAAAATGGCAATTAACCAGACCTGTCGATTTTTGACAAGTGTACCTAATTCAGAAAATAAATCCCTTTTTCTTAACTTATTGGAAACTGGTTTTTTATTATTTTGTTTAAGAGGAGGAGAGTCACGAATGACAATCCAGCAAAGAATAGTAACAACGATCCCGGCTAGACCCATGTAGGTTGTTGTTGAGCGCCAGCCATGGGCTGTTACTAGCATTGCAAGAGGTCTTCCACCAAAAGTTCCACCAAGAGTTCCCATCATAGTTGTGAGGCCAGCAATCAAAGAAAATTGACTTAAGGGAAACCACTCTGCCGTAACTTTTAGGCAGCTTAAAAAGGCACACGCAGAGCCAGCCCCAATTAAAAAGCGACCAAACTGTGCTAACGGTAAATGTGAGCTTTCTGCAAAAAGTAACGCGCCAATTGTGCAAAGAAGAGCTGAAAAGGTAACCACTTTTCTTGTGCCTAATCTATCAACAATGATGCCACAAGGAATTTGGAGAGGAACATATGCAAAATAATAAAAAGAAGAAAGAACGCCTAAGGAAGTTGAACTGACATCAAAGTCTTTCATAAGACCATGAATCATGATGCTTGGAGAAACTCTAAGGATCATTTCATAAAGATAAAAAGCAGCAACACATCCCCAGACGTACCAAGCTTGAGCGGAAGAAAACATGCTATTTCTATTAATTGCAGTTGATTTCATCGGGGAACCATTAAATGTTGTTCTAGCTCCAGGTACAGGCATTTTTCTTCTTTCTTAATTAAGTTCTGTAGGATAAGTTTCCTTGACGAACTTTAGAATAAACCAACCAATTAGTAAACTGATTGGAATTACGGTAAGGGATATTTGATAAGCATCTAGCGAATAAAGAGGAGTGCCATCTGGTTTTAATTGGCCATCCCAGACAAAATCAATCAATCTTCCAAGTAGTGGTTGGAAAACAAACCCGCTAACCATAACAAGACAGTTTGTGAAGCCAATGGTTGTTCCGCTCGCTTGTGGTGGGGTAATTTCTTTTGCTGCGGCAAAGTACAAAATTTGCCCGGCATTAACAACGCCACTCAAGAACAAAAGTGGAAACATAACCATTATAGGAATGTTTGGTACATATAGTACAATTAAGTAAATTGCTAGTGTGCCTAAGGCTGCCCATGACATGACCTTAAGGCGACTTTTAAGAACATTGGAAAGCCAGGCTGCCAGCGGACAACCTACAGCGACACCTAAAAATACCATGATGCTGGCAGTTGAGGCTAATTCGTTGTTAATGCTATAAAGTTTCATGAGATAGGGAACTGCCCAAAGCTCTGCAAAGGCAGAAAGTGGTAAATACATCATGCATCCGTATAAACCAATGAGCCAATTTTGTGGATTAGAGGCAACTATCTTTAAGTTATCAAGCAGAGAACCAGAATGGTCTGTGCGATCAATTCTGAATTGATTAGGTTTATCGCTTTTACCTGGGCGGTCACGAATAACAAGCCATGTTATTAATGCTACTGCAATACCTACCATTGCGGCGGCAAACATAGCGGAACGCCATCCCATGAAGTTTGACAGAATTGCAAATGGAAGAGCGCCAAAAACGCCTCCAAGAGTGCCCATCATTTGTCCAATACCGGCAATCATCGCAAACTTAGTTGGGTGAAACCACTCTGCGCCAATTTTGGTATAACTTATGTAGGCGCATGCAGAACCTGCGCCAATTATAAATCTGCCAATTTGAGCCGTAAATAAACTCGTACTTTCTGCAAAAATTATGCTCCCTATTACACACAAAACTGCTGAGAAAGTAATAACGAGACGAGGGCCAATCTTATCAACAATCACACCACAAGGAATTTGCAGAATGACATAGGAAAAATAATAGAAAGAAACCAAAACACCGAGAGCGGTTGATGTAACACCAAAGTCCAGCATCAAGCCTTCCGTCATAACGCTTGGTGAAACTCTTAGAATGTATTCATAAAGATAAAATAAACCGGCGCAGGCTAAAATAGTCCATGCTTTATTAGACGTTTTTCTTAAAGAATGAGAGGGCTGAAAAACTGTTGCTTCCATTGGATAGTAATCTGTGTTTGATTTCATCTCTATGGTCTTCATTAGATATATTCTCCCATTCTAATTTTTTAGTAGGTTTTCACATTTTGTATCTACGAATATGAATTTTCCCTCAGGGCCTTTTACGATAAACAAACTTAATCTGTTTACTATTATTTAATTATTTTTCGATAATGTTCAAGAACATATAATGACAAAAAGACACTGATCAACAGTTTTTGTAATTTTTATTATAAAAAAGATGCTTTTTGCTTCTTTTAGTCGAAAACATGGACATGTTTTCGCAATAATGTTACATTTATGAAATGCATACTATCCTATCTATTTTACTTCTTATCTCTTTAGCAGCTACGATTGTAGCATTAGCTATTGGTATATTTTCTCTGTTTAAAGGAGGAAAGTTTAGCCGTCTTTATAGCAATAAGGCAATGCAGTGGCGTATTTATTTTCACGCCATTACTCTTTTTATCTTCTTTTTAATGCTGTGGCTTGGTAGAAAATAAACAAGTGAACATAACAGCAGGCATAATAACTTGGTACAGCTGACACGAATTTATACGAAGAGCGGCGATAAAGGTAAAACTTCACTTGGTAATTCTACGCGCGTTTGGAAAGATGATTCACGCATAGAGGTTATTGGAGCTGTTGATGAAGCTAATGCAAGCATAGGGTGGGCTTTAGAGTTTGTTGAAGGTGATTGTTTTTCCCTGTTAAAGGGAATTCAGAATGACTTGTTTGATTTAGGGGCGGATCTATGTGTTCCTGATGACAGCACTCAGGCTTTGAGAATTACGGCTGCTCAGGTTGAATATCTTGAAGTTCAAATAGATGAAATCAATAAAAACCTCTCACCCTTAAAATCTTTTATCTTGCCGGGTGGATCAAAAGCATCCGCTGCACTTCATATGGCACGTACTATTGTTCGTAGAGCCGAGAGAAATTTAATAACGTTGAGTAAGATTGATTCTGTTAATCCAGAATTAATAAAATATCTCAACCGTTTATCCGATTTATTATTTGTAATGTGTCGCCAGGTTAACAATAATGGCGCTAACGATATTTTATGGATTCCAGGAAAAAATAGATGACTGATACAACAGCACTAACAAAAATTGAAACTTTAACATTTGAGCAGGCTATGGGCGAGTTAGAGGCTCTTGTTAGAAGATTGGAAGAGGGCCGTATTTCATTAGAAGATGCAATTAGCGCTTTTGAAAGAGGATCTGAGCTTCGTATCTATTGTGAGAGTAAATTACAGGCAGCAAAAATGCGTGTTGAAAAAATTAGTTTCACTTCAGATGGCACAGCAAAGACACAGCCTTTCGATGAAGAACCTAATTTCTAATGGAGTCTATTCAAGATTCTTTTGAAAAATCTCAATGTCTTGTTGACTCATTATTAACGCAGACATTAGAAAATCTAGTTGCACCACAGCGTTTAGTGCAAGCTATGATTCATTCAACTCAGGGAGGGGGGAAAAGATTTCGGCCCCTTTTAGTTTTTGCTTCTTGTAAAATATTTTCGATTAACCCGGAATATGCTGCCAGAGTTGCAGTTGCTATAGAGCTTCTTCATTGCTTTTCACTTGTTCATGATGATTTACCGGCAATGGACAATTCACTTCTTAGGCGTGGGAAACCAAGCTGTTGGAATCAATTTGATCAAGCAACAGCTGTTCTTACAGGGGATTCTCTCTTAACATTAAGTTTTGAAGTTCTTGCACAAGCAGCAACACATCCTGATTCTTTAGTACGTCTAGAGCTTATTCAAAGATTAGCACAAGCAAGTGGGGCGGAGGGAATGGCTGGCGGGCAAATGCTAGATATGACGCCATGTAATTCCCTTGAAAAAGTTGTCAAAATGCAAGTGATGAAAACTGGAGAACTCATCGCATTTTGCTGCGAGGCCGGAGCAATTATGGCTAATGAAACTTCTGAAAAGCGCCAGCTACTAAAAGAAATCGGCTATGATCTCGGTTTAATTTACCAAATTACGGATGATCTTTTAGATCAAGAAGGAAATAGCCAGGACATGGGTAAACCCATTCTTCAGGATCAAGATAAAATCACTGTGGTTTCTATTTTAGGTAAGCCTAAAGCACTTTTGATGCTGCAAGACTCTAAGGAACGGATTGAAAGTAATCTGAAATCTCTTAACCAGGACACAACCTCATTTCTTGGCATAGTCGATTGGGTTTGCAACCGTTCTTATTAAAGCTTTCTGAAGCCTTTTATAAAGAGCAGCATCGCTGGTTCTTGTGGTGGCCTGTGGGTATGGGGCTTGGGATTGTCTTATACTTTCAATGTTCTTATGAACCCAGCTTTGCGTTAAGTCTACTCCCCATTATATTCTTTTCTTTCTTGTTTTGGAAAACTCGTATTTACTGGCTGATTGCATTCATGAGCATTGCTATTGGATTTGGTTTAGCAAAGGTCCGGACTTCATTTCTTGATACAACCATGCTTAATGAAAAGCACAAAAATGCTCATTTCAAAGCATGTATTCACGATGTTGAGCAGAAAAAAATGGAAAATCATTACAAGCTGCGTTTGGTTTTTGATCACGTTGAATCAGAACAAAAATTACCTGTAAAACTTAGGCTAAACCTGAAACTTAAGGAAAATGATCCTCTACGTTTTATAATTAAACCTGGAGTTTGCGCTGAAGTTAAAGCAAATCTTTTGCCTTTGTCTGATCCTGTAAGTCCACAAGGATACCAATTTCGCCGTCAGGCCTATTTTCAGGGAATTGGCGGTGTAGGTCAAATTAAAGATATTAAGATTTTTGATGCAGAAAGCTCTCGAAAAGCTTTTGGCACAATTTTGCAAAAATGGAGACATGACTTAACACAAGAATTAAGAACACGTATTCCTGGAACATCGGGTGAGATTGCAGCTGCGATTGTTACTGGTGACCGTTCAGGCATCCCAAATGTTGTTCGGCAAAATTTTGCGGATGCAGGTCTTGCGCATATCTTAGCAATTTCTGGTTTGCATTTAAGTTTAGTCGCAGGGCTTATTTTTCTTATTGTGCGGCGCGGTCTGAGTTTTGGTCTGGCAGAATTATGTCCTATTAAGAAATGGGCAGCAGTTATTGTCATTCTCGCGACTGCTTGCTATTTAGCAATTTCTGGATTTGGTTTTCCAGCTCAGCGCGCCTTTGTTATGACATCTTTAATTATGGTTGGTATTCTTATTGATAGAAATCCTTTGTCAATGCGTTCGGTTGCTATTGCTGCGAGTTTAATTTTAGTTGTTTGGCCGGAAAGTATATTATCTGCAAGTTTTCAGCTTTCGTTTGCGGCTGTCGTGGCGCTTATTGCTGTTTATGAAGGAGGCTGGAATCCTCTTAAAAAATGGAGTTTACAAGGGAGGTGGTATCGCCGGGTTCTTATCTATTTTTTTGGAGTCATTTTAACAACTCTGGTTGCAACTGTGGCTACGACACCTTTTACAATTGCTCTCTTTAATCGGTTTACATTACAGGCTATTTTGGCAAACTTATTAGCAATTCCTTTGACAGGGCTTGTTATTATGCCGGCTGCAATGCTTTCTGTGTTTTCTTTATCTTGGGGCGGTGTCGATTTAGCCTATTCATTTTGGCAGTGGGGCTTAGATCTATTAATTGCCATTGCATATTGGGTTTCAAAAATGCCTGGAGCTGCAATCTTAGTGCCAACACCGTCAACTCTTTCAATGTTTTGCATAACGATGGGTGGCTTATGGATTTGCTTGTGGCGATATTCTTGGCGCTATTTTGGTCTTGTTTCAATTGGCATTGGTTGTTTTTTCTCTTTTTTTCAGAATCTTCCAGATGTTTTTAGTGCAGGGGATGGTTCTGTTATTGCCTATCGACAAAAAGATGTTTTGTATGTTTCTTCTCTGACTAAGGGGGCGTTCTTTACAGACTGTTGGATGAAAGAGCTTGGTATTGCTAAAAAGGAACAATGGCCTTCTCTCCTTGTTGTTCTTAGAGCAGAAAATCCGGTGATACTTGTTGCTGATTTTTGGAAAAATTCGGATTTAATTTTACAACTTAAAAACGTTTGCAAAAACAACGTCACGGTTATCAGCAATGCTTATCTTAAAAAAAGATGTCGCAAGCTACCAGAAGAGCAGCTTATTGATAGAGATAATCTTAAACGAGAAGGGACTCATTTATTTTGGTTTGATTCGCCGCATATAAAGAAAATTTCATTAACTTCTTATTTTGCTAACCGTCCTTGGTCTCTTCCATAATCTTTTTTGTAATGTTTGCTTTGATCTTTTAGAAAACTTTGCTAAGTTTAGTTAAAATACTAATTAACTAAGGCTGGATAATGAAAAAGCTAAAGATTTTTGCAACAACACTGGTTCTAGCATTATTTCCTTGCGAGATGGCTTTTGCGACGCCTGAGAACGAGGCTGCTATAAGTGAAGAACTTGCAGATAGTGGTTTTGGTCTTGACGAATTAGTTAACATTAATGTTGAAGATAACGACCCGTTAGAGCCTCTTAATCGAATTTTATTCGGCTTTAACCAGATATTTGATGGCACATTGCTTAAGCCAATTTCCATTATGTATCGTGGGCTTATTCCGGAGTGTGGCCGAAATGGTGTCGCAAATTTCATTGATAATATTTTCTCTCCCGTTGTTTTTGTAAACCATGTTTTGCAAGGGCAGGGTGAAAGAGCCATGACAACGGTTGTGCGCTTTTTTATAAATTCGACCATTGGTCTGTTCGGACTATTTGATGCTGCGACAGAAATTGGCATGCCTGGTTACGAAGCTACCTTTAATCAAACGTTGACTGTATGGGGGGCTGACACAGGACCTTATTTGATGTTGCCTTTCTTAGGCCCATCTTCAGTTCGGGGACTCATGGGGATTGCTGGTGAGTACTATATGAACCCTTTAACCTATTATGTGAAAAATAAGCACCATAGGTATAATCATTATGGTCAACAACGTTATATTCTTTATGCTTTGTATGGCTTGGATATTGTTGGAAGACGGGCAAAATTGATTGATGCTCTCAATGACTTAGAGAGAAATTCAGTTGATTATTATACAGCTGTTCGAACAATCTACTTTCAAAGACAACAAACAATGAAAGAAGAAATCGCAAAGAATTCAGAAGCGCCAGGCACTCAAGAGCCGCAACTTTAGACTTTTTGTTATTTAGATCTTTTCTGTTTCAGGGGATCCCCGGGGTAAGCCCGGGGATGACTTAGTGATGACAGCGTGAGAAAGAGGGGCAGTATTTCTGCCTTAAATCTCAGATATTTTCATTTATAATTACTTAAGCAGCATCTAAAGATTGAGGAAGAGGCTCGGTTGGTTGTGATTTTAATAATTTACTCTTGCTTACTTTTATGCTCTCTGATTTTAGCTGCCCACAAGCAGCCAGAATGTCCCGACCACGAGGGGTGCGCACTGGTGAAGAGTAACCAGCTCTAAAAACAATGTCCGAAAAATTGCTGATTGTTTGCGGTGTTGAGCACTCAAAATCAGATCCTGGCCATGGATTAAATGGAATCAAGTTAATTTTTGCAGGAATTCCTTTAATCAAACGCACAAGTTCTTTCGCATCTGCAGGAGAGTCATTGACGCCCTTTAGCATAACATATTCAAAGGT
Source organism: Holosporales bacterium (assembly GCA_947449005.1). Taxonomy (GTDB): domain Bacteria; phylum Pseudomonadota; class Alphaproteobacteria; order Paracaedibacterales; family CANFPP01; genus CANFPP01. The sequence goes on from CANFPP010000030.1 coordinate 9,185, forward strand.
GATACGCCGTGCATTATTAGCTCTTGGATAAGCGCGACAAGCGTCTAGTAACTCTTCGATAGGATATTTTTTATTAAGAGGAACCAAAATGTCTCTGACATCATTGCGGACTGCATGAAGAGAGACAGCTAAATTAACACCGAGCTCTTCACCGCAGCGTTGCATCATCGGGACAACTCCTGATGTTGATAAGGTTATGCGTCTGCGAGACAGGGAGATTCCTTGATTATCGACAATAATCATTAATGCCTTGGCAACATTATCGTAATTGTAAAGAGGTTCGCCCATACCCATCATCACGATGTTTGAAACATGACGCATTCCAACGGGGGAAGGCCACTCGCCAAAGACATCACGGGCAACCATCATTTGTCCAACAATCTCTGAGGATGTTAAATTTCTAACTAATTTTTGGGTTCCGGTATGGCAGAATTTACAAGTAAGTGTGCAGCCAACTTGTGAAGAAACACAAAGAGTGCCACGATCAACTTCAGGAATATGAACAGCCTCTGCTTCTTCTCCATCAGCAAAACGTAATAACCATTTTTGAGTGCCGTCGTTGGAAGTTTGAGCAACGGCAACAGTTGGTCTTGCAATAATAAAGCTATCTTCTAATTTTTGCCGGACAGGTGCAGGGATGTTAACCATGCGATCAAAAGAGGTAACACCATGGTGGTATAGCCAGTTCCAAACCTGCTGAACTCTGAAATTCGGTGTGTCAATGGATTGGAAGTAATTGGCTAAATCTTCGCGACTGAGTCCAATAATGTTATCTTGTCCCAAGATGTTTAAACCTTATTAAAATAATTCGACTTTAGAGGTTATATGGTTACGACTGGATTCTTTTGCGAGAATTTTTGTAACAACTCAGTTCTTTTAGTATAAATCCCCGGGTCAAGCCCAGGGATTTATGTAAGAAAAAGCGTGTAATGACGGACTTTTAATTAAATGTCTTCTGCGTCACCGCTATGGTCAAGTACATCTGGAATATCATCTAAATCTTCTCCGAGATCAGATGTGTCTTCAATTAAAGAATCATCTTCTTCAATTTCATCATCAAGATCTTCAGTTAAATCGATTTCAGAAATAAGTGCGACATCATCCAAAATCGTTGGTATCTCTTTTTCATGATCAAGAGCAGCACGTCCGCGCTTACCACGTGTTGTCGTTTGGATTTCAAATACGGTGTCACATTTTGGACATTTAATCGGGGTGGACCTTAGATCATAAAAACGCGCTCCACAATTTTGGCAGGTACGTTTCGTTCCCCATTCTAACTTAACCACGATATCCCTTTCTATTAATTAGTTGCACGTTATATGCCATGCTGCTTTTTTGGTATCAGAATTGTTGAAAAAAGTAAAGGTTATGCTTTTGGAAAGTGCTTAATAATTTCTCTTCTCGGAACCTCAGTAATCTCACCTGGTTCTAAGTTTGAAAGAGAAAAAGGCCCATATGAATCACGAATTAAACGATTAACTCTCAGTCCAAAATATTCCATAACTTTGCGAATCTCGCGATTTTTTCCTTCATATAAGGTCATTGAAATCCAAGTGTTAGCACCTCTTTGTTCGCCAAACTCGACTTCAATTTTTCCATAATGAACGCCATCAATTGTAATACCATTTTCAAGAGAGATTAACTGCTCTTCATCAATTCTGCCAAATACTCTGACATGGTAACGTCTTGGCCACCCTGTTGAAGGAAGCTCAGCATAACGTGAAAGAGCTCCGTCATTAGTTAAAAGCAGAAGCCCCTCTGAATTTATATCAAGGCGTCCAATTGAAATTAATCTTGGTAAATTAAAGCGTGATAGATCTTCAAAAACAGTTAATCTGCCCTCTGGGTCCTTGTGTGTTGTTACATAGCCTGTTGGCTTATAATAACACCATAAACGAGGTTCTTCAGGGGCTGTAATTGTATAGCCATCTACAACAATTCTGCAATTATCGGTTACAAGGGTTGCTGGTGTTGTTAGTGTAACGCCATTTACTTGCACACGCCCCGCTAAAATCCATTTTTCTGCATCACGCCTTGAGCATACACCAGCCCGAGCAAGGACTTTGGCAATTCTTTGAGTGTCTGAATTATCCATGAGGAGTTGCTGTGCGAATGAAAGCGTTTAAAAGAGAAACGTCAACGTTACTTACATGGAATTCAGGGTGCCATTGAACTCCGATGCAGAAAGGATGGTTAATGGCCTCAATTCCTTCGATAATGCCATCTGGAGCAAGTGCATTAACCCTGAGTCCATTCGCAACATTTTTAATTGCTTGATGATGAATGGAATTAACGGAAACATCTTTTCTTGCAAGATCTCCAATTAGCCGATGGAAAAGGGTTCCTTCAGTAATTGTAATTGTATGGCCAGCTTCGCTGCGTGGTTTTTCTTGTTTGTGATTCAAGTTACTAGGAGCTTCATCTGGAATATGTTGAATAAGCGTGCCGCCCATCATGACATTTAATAGCTGCATTCCACCGCAAATCCCCAAAATTGGCTTGTCCAATTTATAGAATTCTTGGGCTAGTTGCCATTCAAAAGCCGTTCTTCTTGAGTTAATCGTAACTGTGGGGTGCTTTTCTGCTACCCCATAAAGGGCTGGGTCAATATCAAAGCCCCCGCCAGATATAACTAAGCCATCAATGAGCGATGAAAAGTCAGGAATTAAATCTGTGTTATGAGGAAGAGGTATAGGAATTCCACCAGCTTCAGCAATGGCATCGCAGTAACGTTGACGCAGAGCATACCAGGGGAGCTTAGAATACCAGCTACCGTCAGATTGAAAATCTGGATCAACACTGTCTAGGGTGATCCCAATTTTTGGTTTATGAGACATAATGCACTTTCACCCTTGGGTTAAAGAATCTTTTAAGGCTTGGGGTAAGTGCGCGGATAATCGCTGGGCTCGGGTGATTCTAACGAGCCTTTTTTGCCGCAAGCTGCAAAACAATGCACCATGCATAGCAAAAAACACAAAAGTATAAGCTTACGAATTGCCATTTCATAACAGTCTAAATAATGGTGGGCGATGACGGGATTGAACCGCCGGCCCTCTCGGTGTAAACGAGACGCTCTACCGCTGAGCTAATCGCCCATTATCGTATGTTAACGGATTACCAATAAAATTGGTAACTCGTCAACTACTGAATTTAAAAAACTTAAATTATTTTTGAGATTCAACAGCATCTCTTAGTTGCTTACCAGCTCTAAATTTTGGTAAACGCTTTGCAGGAATCGCTATTTTAGCGCCTGTTCTAGGGTTTCTTCCCTCTGAAGCAGGACGGTTAGACGTTGCAAACGTTCCAAAACCAATTAGTCTAACATCTTCACCATTTTGCAGAGATTTCGTTATGGAAGCAAATGTAGCTTCTATAGCTTTTTCTGAATCAACTTTAGTTAAGCCAGAAATAGTGGCTACTAAAGATACAAGATCATTTTTATTCACGGGTCGCACCTTTCATACAAGGGTAATAAATTTCTTAACAAAACAATACTAATAGTCGTTTCAGCCAAGGGTCAATAAGGTTTATTACATAATCTCAAATAAAAAGCATCTTTTTTCTTAATATCCTTCTAATATGAAGATATTGGCCCTTTAAGCGGAACATTTTCTTGCTTTTGGTTTTTTAGATGTGTAAGAGTTTCTAAATCAAGTTTTGGTCGCATAGCTCAGCGGTAGAGCACTACGTTGACATCGTAGGGGTCACAGGTTCAATCCCTGTTGCGACCACCATCTTACAATTTTAAGCATATATGAACCGTGGCACGTTTTAATCTTTTCAAACATCCGTATATTGCTTTTCTTCTGGTCATTGCACTGGCTGTATCGTTTTTCCTTAAAGGACCTGGTGGGTTACTAAGACATAATAAAAGCATATCAGAGCTGACAGTGATTATTAAGCCTGGCACACATTTAACTCAAATAGCTGGCGAACTTGTCGACAAAGGTGCTCTTAAATATAGATTGCCGTTTTTAGCAGGAGTGATTTTTTCTGGCAACAAAAGTAAACTAAAGGCTGGGGAATATCTGATCCCTGTGAAAGCTACGCCTTTGGATATTGTTAAGCTCATTGCGTCTGGAAAAGTTATTGTGCACAAGTTAACATTCCCAGAGGGTGTTACTGTTGTGCAAGTCATCAAAATTCTCAAAGAAGAAGTTTTACTTGAAGGAGAAATAACCCAAATTCCAGAGGAAGGTGAGTTATTACCTGAAACCTATACTTTTTGCTACGGAGATAACCGTCAAAATCTTTTAAATCAAATGAAAAAAGCTATGGATAAAACGCTTCAAGAGCTTTGGGAAAAGCGTGCATCTGATCTGCCAATTCAATCGCCTCGAGAAGCTTTGATTTTGGCTTCTATCGTTGAGAAAGAGTCTGGATATGTGGCTGAGAGAGCTCGTATTGCAAATGTGTTTTTTAACCGATTACGTTTAAATATGCGTCTTCAATCAGATCCAACAGTCATCTATGGATTGACGAAAGGTCAAAGTATTTTAGAGAGAGAACTCACACGCAACGACTTAAAAGTCCCTTCTGAGCATAATACTTATATAATCAATGGGCTTCCTCCAACACCTATTGCCTGTCCTGGCCGTGATGCGCTTCAGGCTGTGTTAAATCCATTGCCATCGGATGATCTGTATTTTGTAGCTAACGGTTCCGGTGGTCATACTTTCACAAAAAGTCTGCAAGACCATAATAAAGAAGTGCTAGTTTGGCGATCTATAAAAAAGCAGAAGAATATTTTACCTCAATAAAACCCTGTATTTGTTTTAGTCGAAGATCATTCTTATTTGAAACATTGAAAAAGTTAAGTATTTTTTGTGATGGTGTAAGGAAACTAAGAAAATTAATGAAAGAAAAAAACAATAAAATGAAGCTAATTACATTAGTATTATTAATAGGAACATTATCAGGAACTGTTGTTTTTGGTGCTGATGGGGAAGTTTTGAGTGACCCAGTTATTAAGGTTTTAAAGAAATACCAAACAGACAAGGAAGAAAAGCTTATAAAAACAACATTTCTTGAAATTGAACAGTGCTGGAAATGCGATCCACGTAGTGTGGAGTTTTTAAGAGCAACCATGACAATTAACAGAAAAAAAGAAGAAGCTTTAAAGGCAATGTATAATGAAATTGAGGAATATCGAGAGCAACTTATAAATCAGTATAGAAATATAGAGTTTCCTGAAATTAAACGGAATTATTTTTGGGATACGTACAATATACGAAAAACAGATACAGGTTTGACGGGATAAAAAATTCTTAGAATATTAAAGTAAAAATCAATCTCTTCAGTTGAAAGAGGTATATATTTGATATAAAAGTTTAAAGTATATTGTAGAACTGGAAAGAAAGTATGAAAAATATTTCTCGGCGTGGTTTGATGCTTGTTTTATCTTCTCCTTCGGGGACAGGGAAAACAACGATCGCTAATTGTTTGTTAAAATTAGAGCCTGAATTATCAATGTCAGTCTCGGCTACTACGCGTCCTCAACGTCCAGGGGAGCAAGATGGGCGTGATTATCATTTTGTTATGCCAGACACGTTTAAAAGCATGTTAGAGGAAAAAGCATTTTTAGAGCACGCAGAAGTTTTTGGAAACTCATATGGAACGCCAAAAAATATGGTTTTTGACGCTTTAAGTTCAGGCAGAGATATTATCTTTGATATTGATTGGCAGGGGACTCAGCAACTAGCCCAGGTCGCGCGAACTGACCTAGTTAGTGTGTTTATTTTGCCGCCTTCTACAATAGAACTAGAACAAAGACTGAGGCGACGAGCTCAAGATACAGAAGAAACCGTGCTTAAAAGAATGGGTGAAGCTGCGAATGAAATGAGCCACTGGGCAGAATATGATTATGTCATAATAAACAACGATCTTGATTGTAGCGTTGCCTTTATTCGTTCTATTCTAATAGCAGAGCGATTTAAGCGCACACGTCAACCTGGGTTGGCAGATTTTGTTAATCAATTAAGACAGACAAATACATAAAATGGATATCCAATAAATTATGAACCCTTTTAAAAAAAAATCACTTAATGAAGCAAGTGAGCTTTTTGCCGCCCTTGATATAGGTTCTAGCAAGGTTTGTTGTGCCATTGCAAAGATTAATGATCGTCCAAAAGGCGATAGCGGCACATATGATTCAGGACAAATGCGGGTCATTGGTATTGGCCAACAAATATCTAAGGGGATTAAAGGCGCTAGTATTATAGATCTTGAGGCATTAGAAGATTCTATTCTTAATGCGGTACATAGTGCGGAGAAAATGGCTAATCATACGATTAGCGGTATTTACGTTAATTTATCGGCTGGTTGTGTTGTTTCTCATAACTTGCGAGCTGAAATTCAATTATCTAGTCACGCTGTTGATGAGACTCATTTGAGGCGTCTTTTGAATTTGAGCAGAGATACTTCAATTCCTGCTGATCGTCAAATTATTCATGTTCTTCCCTTGAGCTACACACTAGATGATGTTCGCGGTATTCGTGATCCACGGGGAATGTATGGCAATAAATTAAGCGTCATGTTGCATGTGGTTTCAGCTCCGATTGGGATTATGAAGAACCTTATTAGCTGCATTGGACGGTGCCATCTTGATATTGCAGGGTTTGTTGTTGCTCCGTATGCGTCAGGTCTTTCAACGCTTGTAGAGGATGAGCTAGAACTTGGTGTTACTTTGATTGATATGGGGGGCGGCACAACAACCATGGCTTCTTTTGCTGGGGAAAATTTGATTAACGTTATTAATATCCCTGTTGGAGGAGCACATATCACTCATGATATTGCCCGTGGTTTAGCAACACCTTTAGCTCAAGCGGAACGCCTTAAAACGCTTTATGGGACGCTTATTACCTCTTCATCAGATGATGGTGAGAATATTTTAGTGTCGCAAATGGGTGAGATACATTCTGCTCACACTCACCAGGTTCCTAAAAAAGTTTTAACGCATATTATAAAATCCCGCGTTGAAGAAGTTTTTGAATTAATTTCATATCATATGAAAAATTCAGGAGTTGATCCGCTCGTTTATCAAAGAATTGTCATTACGGGAGGGGGAAGTCAATTACCTGGGCTTCTTGAGTTGGCTACGAATATATTAGAAAAACAAGTGAGATTAGGCCAACCGACTGGATTAAGTGGGTTCAGTGATATTGTAACAAACCCAATGTTTTCTACATGTGCTGGACTTTTGCAATATGGTCTGCAAGACTACACAGGTAACCAAGCAAGCAGATTATCAGGTAACCGTTTGCAACTTTGGCACAGATTGAGTAACTGGGTGAGAGAAAATTTTTAGATTTATTACTTTTTATTTATATACTTAGGCTAAAGTATAGGTATGATGGTATCAGGAATAGAATAACGAATGAGCACAGCAAAAATGAACACAGAAAAATCAATCTTTGAAGAACATGATTTAAGGCCAAAAATATCTGTTATTGGTGTTGGTGGTGCCGGTGGTAACGCCGTTAATAATATGATACGTGCCAAATTAGAAGGGGTTGAGTTTATTGTCGCAAACACAGATGCACAAGCTCTAGAACAATCTCTAGTTGATAAGAATCGTCGTATTCAATTAGGTCTTAATATCACTCAAGGTTTGGGAGCTGGTTCAAAGCCTGATGTTGGTCGTGCTTCTGCTGAAGAGTCAATAGAAGAAGTTATTAGTTTTCTGAGCGGCAGCAACATGGTTTTCATTACAGCAGGAATGGGGGGCGGAACTGGTACAGGCGCGGCTCCTGTTATTGCTAGAGCTGCACGTGAAAGTGGAATTCTAACTATTGGTGTTGTAACAAAGCCATTCCATTTCGAGGGGACTCATCGTACACGCTCAGCTGATCGTGGTATTGATGAATTACAGCAGTATGTTGATACATTAATTATTATTCCTAACCAAAACTTATTCCGCGTCGCAAACGAGCGCACAACATTTGCAGATGCCTTTAAGATGGCGGATGATGTTTTGTACTCTGGCGTTAGAGGCGTTACTGATTTAATGATCATGCCTGGGCTTATTAACTTGGACTTTGCGGATATTCGTTCTGTTATGGCCGAAATGGGTAAAGCTATGATGGGAACAGGCGAGGCCGAGGGTGATAGACGTGCTCTCGATGCTGCTGAAGCTGCTATTTCTAATCCTTTGCTTGATGATGTATCAATGAAAGGTGCTAAAGGAGTCCTAATCAACATTACTGGTGGTTATGACATGACTCTTTATGAAGTTGATGAAGCTGCCAATAGAATTCGTGATGATGTTGAAAGTGAAGCTAATATTATTTTTGGATCAACATTTGATGAAAAATTAAACGGTCGTATCCGCGTTTCTGTTGTTGCAACTGGAATTGGTGGAACACCCCCCCTTAGTAATACTTGGCGCCAACCTGGATTTGCAGATGTTGCGCAGCAACTTCGTGAAATTCCAGCAGCACCAGTTGTACGTTCTCCTGAGACTAGTTATAATCCTACTTCAGATTTGAACAAGGAATTAGATGGCTATACATCTTCATCAGAGGCTCTGAACTCATTACATTCTGAGGACAGTCAATTAGACAGTATGTATGATTCGTTAAATTCAATTGAAAACACAAGTTTTGATGAAGGTAATAATATTGCCAATACACCAGTGTTTAACGATTTACCTTCTCTGGATTATCCTTCTTCTCAACCAGAACGCAATGAGCTTGATTCATTCGTGTCATCACAAAAGCCTACCTCTGAGAAAAAACGATCTATTTCTTTGTTTGAGCGTTTTACAGGAGTGAGTCGTAATCGCATTCAACAAAATGCAGTGACGGAACAAGCTGAAAACAGCATGTCTAGTGAGCTTTCTGGAGATTCAAAAGATTCTGATCTTCTTGAGATTCCGGCATTCTTACGCAGAGGAAATTAGAAATAGAGTGTGTTTCTGCTCAATGTTTTTTGAGATCCCCGGGCCAAGCTCGGGGATGACAGAAAAGAGAGTGTTATATACAGCGAAGAAAAGCTGTGACTTCCATAAATAATTCCTTATCTCCTGAAAGAAAACAGCTTGTCGATTGGTTTTCTGATCTACAATTGCGTATATGTTTAGCATTTGAGACATTAGAGAATGAATCGGGAGATGCAAACTTACCATCAGGAAAATTTCAATACAAACCTTGGAAACGTCATGAGCCAACGCGCAAAGATGGCGATGGTGGCGGCGGAACAATAGGCTTGCTTCGCGGAAGAGTCTTTGAAAAAGCAGGCGTTAACATTTCCACTGTTTCAGGGAAATTTGCACCTGAATTTAGCCAGAAAATACCAGGTGCGGAGGAAGATCCAAGCTTTTGGGCGGCTGGTATTTCTGTTGTTGTGCATCCAATGAACCCATTTATTCCTGCAGTTCATTTTAATACAAGATATATTGAAACAACACGATCATGGTTTGGAGGAGGGACAGATCTGACTCCTACGTTTGAGTTCCTGGAAGATAATCGTGATTTTCATCAAGCACTTCAGAGTACGTGCGACAAACATGATTCGATTTACTATCCGAAGTTTAAATTAAATTGCGATGAATATTTTTATCTTCCTCACCGGAAAGAAGCTCGAGGAATTGGGGGAATATTTTATGATAATCATAATTCAGGCTCAATTAATAACGATATACAGTTTACAAAAGATATTGGAGAGACATGCCGTGTTCTAAAATGAGGTGCAACGCATTAGAGTGTTTGTTGATAAGACAGGCACAGAAAGGCGTTGCAAATGAGAGAATACAAACAATTAGGATATGAAGAAAGAATAAAATTGGCAGCGCTTCGTCAATCGCAGTCATCACTAA
>CANFPP010000031.1 GCA_947449005.1 Holosporales bacterium
ATTTTTCCAACAGCGCGCTTATACGTTGCAAGCAACGACGCTTCTCTTTTTTGATATTTTTATTGTATATCGATTGATGTTTGTATTATATATCTACAAATGGCAATTTATCACTTCACCGTTAAGATTATTTCAAGAGCAGAGGCGAGGAACTCTGTGAATGCGGCCGCCTATCGTCATGCGACTAAAATGCACGATGAACGCACAGGACAGACGTTTGATTATTCAAAAAAGAACGATGTTGTTCATCGAGAAATCTCTCTGCCGGAGAATGCACCGGAATGGGCAAAAGCACTTGCAGCTGCCGCTTTAGGTCCAACACTTGCTTCAGAAAAACTTTGGAATGCTGTTGAACAATTTGAAAAACGCAAAGATGCACAACTTTCAAGGGAATCAGAATTTGCTTTGCCAAATGAATTGAATCCTCTGCAAAGAGAAACTTTAGCCAGAGACTTTATTGCCAAGAACTTTACCTCAAAAGGCATGCTTGCTGATTGGGTCATTCATAATCCCCTTGATAAGGAGACAGGTATTGAAAAACCTCATGTTCACGTCATGTTAACGATGCGAACTTTAAGAGAAAAACCAATTTTAGAGAAAGTTAAATCTGCCATGGGCTTATCTTCACAAGAAGTCTTTTTTGGAGAAAAAGTTCGTGAGTGGAATTCAAGATCTCTCATTCGAGAGTTACGTAAAAATTGGGCCGACCTTGCCAATGAGCATCTCTCAAAAGCAGGTTTTGATGTCAGAATCGATCATCGGAATTATAAAGATCAAGGCGTAGAGTTTGTGCCGCAAGAAAAGCTCGGTAAGAATGTCAAAGAGATGGGGCAAAGAGGAATCGAAGTCGATCGCTTGAAGCAATTCAAGGAAAACAATCTTTATAATCTGAAGCTCATCCGCCAAAACCCTGAAATTGTTTTAGAGTATATAACGCGTTATCAGTCAACTTTTACACGGCAAGATATTGCGAAAGTTTTAAATCGTTATGTTGATGATGCTGATGAGTTTATTCGTTTGCAAGCCAGGATAGAACTCTCTCCAAGTCTTGTTGTCTTAACCGGAGAAAATCACAAAGGTTCGCAAAAACTAACAACGCAAGAAATGATCAAAGTTGAAAGTGAGATGACACATCTAGCCTCCAAACTTGCTGCAAAACATTCGTGTCCCCCTCATCTTTCCGGCACAGAACATTACCTGCAAGAGGCTCATAAAAAGTTTAAAGAGTTTGGTGGATTATCGAGTGATCAAGTTGCGGCTATTCGTCATCTTGTTGCAGATGGACAATTGAAGGTTGTGGTTGGATATGCCGGGGCTGGAAAAACAACAGCCTTAGAAGTTGCCAAAGAAATCTGGAGCTTTTCCAGTTATAAAGTTGTCGGAGCAGCGCCCACGGGAAGAGCAGCTTCTAACTTAGAAATTGGCGGAATTGCTTCTAAAACGTTACATAAATGGGAACATGAGTGGAAGAACGGCAGAGAGCAACTTAACAGCCGCAGCATTCTTGTTGTTGACGAAGCGGGTATGATTGATTCTCGCAGAATAAACGCTCTGCTCCAAGAATCCTCAAAGCAAGGGTTTAAGGTTGTACTGGTTGGGGATCCGGAACAGTTGGCGCCGATTGAGGCCGGGGCTGCCGTTAGAGGCGTTATGGAGCATGTCGGTTTTGCCGAGCTCAACACCATTGTGCGCCAAAAAGAACAATGGCAACGAGAGGCTACGCGCTATTTAGCAACGCGTCAGACAGAAAGAGCGTTAGAAGCGTATCATCAGCGGGGTCATACCTATTTATCTAGTGATGCAAAGCAGGTCCTTATTCAGGACTGGGTAAAGTATCAACAAGTGTCTAAGGATGTGCCTAAGGATCAATCGCTGCAGAACCCCTCTATAAAAAAATCAGCTTTAATTCTAGCCTATACGAATAAGGATGTTGCGTCTCTGAATGAAATGGCCCGCCTTGAGTTTAGAAAAGCCGGGAATTTGGTTGGTGCTGATCAAATTCTCACCATTACCAAAAAGGTTAACCTTGAAACTTTAGATAACACTCAGATTCTCAAACAACCGACGTTAACAAGAGAAGACAGAGCGTTTGCAGTTGGTGAGAGAATCCTCTTTTTACAAAACGACTATGGGTTAGACGTTCGCAATGGACAACTGGGAACAATTCTTGAAATCAATGAGGGGTTTCTAAAAGTTGAAAAAGAAGATGGCAAGACCTTAACGTTTGATATCGATACTTACGGGCATATTGATTATGGCTATGCCACCACCATTCACAAATCCCAAGCCACGACAGTTGATCAAACGTTCTTTTATGCAAGCCCGTCTTTAGACCGACACCTGACTTATGTTGCTTTGACGCGACATCGCGCTGATGTTCGCATTTATGGAGACCAGTTTTTTGAAAAGACGGCTTTATCAAAGCCCTTAGCCAAGAAAACACCAAAGAAATCAGTTTAGATTATCCAAAAGCCCAAGAAATAAGTACGGAAATGCAAAAATCCTTTATGCAACGACGAAACCTAACAGCAGCTTCGATTGTCGAAGCTTTTTATGGTTATGTTAAAAAAGCCTGGAATTACGGCAGAGAAGAAAAATCGATTAACTTTGAGACTTTCGAAAAAGGAACTGAAGTATTTAATGATGTTTCAACTGAAGCTCTCTTCAAGGTTAAGGCGCCTCATACGGAATGGGAGGAGATCGCAGAAGTTGATCTTGAGAAAATCGCCTCTGCTACTTACCAGCAAACCCAACTCTCTGCTGCTGTTAGTCCTTCTTCCGCTGCCTCAGATGTTCAGCCTTTTGCTTCTGACTATTCGTCTCATTCCTCTTCTCTAGAAACCGGAGTTGCTGCTTCTGTTGAGCCAGAGGAAACTTCAGTCTCTGTCAACGTGATTAAACCGAAATTTGCTCACTCTATTGATTTTAACGAAGTCAATGCAAGATTATCTTCGCGAATGCCTGAACTCGTACAGCACGTGTTTAAAGGACAACATTTGCAAATTAGAACAAACACCATTCGTGTTGGCAAGAAAGGATCTATTGTTATTAATGTTGCCGGAGAGAAGCAAGGTCAGTGGTATAACTTTGAAGAAGGTGTTGGCGGCAATGCCTTAATCTTTTTAACTCACCATCTTAACATGACGCCAAAAGATGCCGCTCTTTATGCTTCCAGCTTTATTGGAGATCTGCCTGAAAGAACGTTGGATACTCCAACCTTAAAACCTCAAGAATTTTCCAAAGACACTTCTGAAACGCCAACTTGGACACCTGTGTTTCCTGTGCCTGCGTCTAAAGCCAATCCAGACTTAGAATCGAATTCTCATTTAAATTATGTGTTTAAAAATGATGCTGTTGAGACCATGCGATTTGCCTATCTTGATGAAAATAAGAACCTACTCGGCTATGTTGTTCGAATTGAAGATCTGGAGGGGAATAAGCAGACTCTTCCCCTCACCTATTGCCAAAATGAAAAAGGACATACCTTTTGGAAATGGCACGGCTTTGGAGAAGATCGACCTCTATATGGATTAGATAAACTTGCAGACCATCCTGATAAGCCTGTTCTTATCGTTGAGGGTGAAAAGGCAGCAGATGCAGCGCAAAAGCTTTTCTCTGAACATGTTGTCGTTACTTGGTTAGGGGGTACAGGAGGTGTCCGGAAAGCTAATTTTGAACCTCTTGCCGGCAAAGACGTCACCATTTGGCCTGACAATGATGAAGCTGGTCTCAAGGCCGCTGCTGAAATTAAGAACATCCTTGGTCACTTGAATGAAAGAGCCACAATCACACCAAGCGTTTCTGCAGAAATTATTGATATTCCGCGTGATAGGCTCCCTCAAAAGTGGGATCTAGCAGATCCGCTGCCAGAAGGTATCACCCTCCCGGAAATTCAGAGTTATGTTATGAAGAGAAACAACGCATTAGCGGCAACATCAAACAATCTGCATAAACTCGAACAAGACGACTCTGCAATAAATCCTGATTTAAACATACCCGTTAAGAAGAGCCCGGAACCAAATCTTTTAGAGCAATATATTATGCTAAAAGGTAAAAAAGAGGCTTTGCCTTTTATTACGAAATGCTCGTTTGACCAGAAGCAAGATTTTGTTAATTTAGGTAGACAAATGGAAAGTTTGGCCATGAAAATCTCTGATGATCCTGAGCTCATGAAAAAAGCTGCCACTAAAAATGTTGCAAAACAAATTCAGACCGCCGCACAAATCGGAAAAGATGAAATTGCTAGAGATCTGAGGCAGCAGCAAAATTCTGAAAAGAAAGATCAATCTAAACGCCCGGAAGAAGATCTTTTAGAAATGTTTATACAACTTTCAAAGCAAAAAGAAGATTTGCCCTATTTAACCCGCTGCACGCCGCAACAAAAACTAGATTACGTTTCTTCAAGTCTGCAGATGGAAAAAGTAGCTGCAAAAATTGAGAAAAGCCCTGAGCTTATGGAAAAAGCCGTCTCTCAAGGAATTGAAAAACAAATCAAAAGCTGTGCTCTTATGCATAGAGAAACACAACACAGGAGCAAAATGAGATCTCATGATAGAGGTCGCGGCATGAGTTATTTTTAAGACTTTTGATAAAATCAATATGAGGGATTCAGGTACAAACACTCCTTTTTTTTCGAACGAGTATACGACACATTAGTGTTTAGAAAAGAAGTTCCCGCTGTTTTTCCTTTAATTCCACATAAACACTGAGTTTTCTAAAGTATGATCTGCAAAAAATATTTTCTGAAATCCACATTTTCTGAGCTCGCAGTCTCTTCGAAAATTACTGAGTTTTTGTAAATCAAGTTGAAAATTTATCAAATTTTCAACTTTCAATTTAATAATTTGGATGTGTATACGTAGTGGCATAATAAAATATGCATTCTTGTACTTCATATGAAGGAGAATTAATAGATGAAATTAGTAGTAGTTGGACACGGACCAGGGGCGATAAGTTTAGCTTCGCATAATAGAAAAATATGGGAAGAAGAAGAATGTGAAATCTCTATACTTGAACTTAAAAAAGGCCGTATAAATCCGAATGTAAACATAAAATGGCCCGATGGAAACTCTACATCTCTAGAAGGTTGTAACATTACTTGTGATCCTGAAAAAGTTATTCCAGATGCATCAATAATCCTATTTTGCAATCCATTAAATAGTTATCCTGGAGCTTTAAAGGAAATTTCTAATTATGTAACAGATTCATTACAATTACTTTGTGGAGTCCCTGGGGCAACTGGTTTTGATTGGATGGTAAAAGAAGCGTTTGTAGGAAAAAAACGAAACTTTACTGTAGGAGCAATAGAAAGCCTTCCCTTTATCGCTAAAAAAGAAACTGAGAATGAAGTTAAGGTGCTTGCAGTTAAACACCAGCTACATTTTGCATCTCAACCCTCAACCCTCAACCCTCAACCCTCAACCCTCAACCCTCAATGACATTTTAAACCAAGTTCCTCTGTCAAGAATTTTAGGGGTAAAATTAAAGCCTTTAACTCATTTTCTTGCTCTTACGTTGCTTAGTCCAGGTGCAAAAGTAAACCCAGTACTTTTCTTAGAAGCATTAAAACATCCAAATAATAAAAAAACACGTAATGTTTATAAATTAGACGAAGAAAACGCATGTATTATTCAATCCATTGAAGATGAAGTCAAAGCGGTAACACTAGAAATATCATCTCAGACTGGCATGGTATTAGATGATATCCCATCGTTAAAAGACTGGTTTGTAGGCTGTTATTCCGATTTTATACAAGATAAATCCACGACTCAAACTTGCATGACTTCTCATAGTATTTACTCTGGTATCCAAGAAGATTTTGCAAAAGGATTGAGTGAAGATCAAGAGCAACTAAAAAGTCGCTATTTAACTGAGCAGATACCCTATGGATTAGTTTCCCTCAAAGGTCTTGCAGAGTTGGTAAACGTACCTACTCCAGTTATGGATAGTGTCATTGAAACGTGTCAAAAATTTTTAAATACACAATTCATAAAAAATGGTGTTTTGATTAAAAATACTTTAAAAGGCACTGGTGCTCCGCAAAGATTTGATCTTGACGTTTTATCAAAGTTGAGCAGAGCTTATCTTCCACATACCAAAAATCATAAGCTAGAAACATCAGAATTCAAAAAAAATGGCATTACCTTCTATGGAAATATTTTATCTGAAAACTCTTTTAACGAAATAAACCAAAAGGTAACTGAAAAGCTTAGAAATTGTCCGGAAAAAGATAGAGAAGAAGCTCTATTAAATTTACATTGGAAAGATCCTTGGTTTGCAAAGTTCTGTTCAAGGCCAGAATTTATTAAAGCAGCATGCAATCTACTTGAAGATGATGAGGTCAGAGTTTTTAGTAGCATAATAGTCGTAAAACATCCCCATGGAAATATGATTGTCCCGTGGCATCAAGATGCTGCCTATCATTGGCCTATAGATCCTATAGACTGCGCATCTCTTTGGTTAGCCTTAGATGACACTTCTGTTGAAAATGGAGCAATGGATATGGCCCTTGGGGGACATGCAGTAGGAACGTTACCTATGAAACCAACTCCTCCCCTCTTAGACAGTGAATATGTTTTTTCCACCCAATTATATAACTCTATTCCTGAAGAAACTATATCAGATTTTCCTATTATTCATTGTTCTATGTTTCGGAATGAATGCTCCTTCCATCACAGTATGATGCCTCATTCGTCTCCGCCAAACCAGACAGATATGCGCCGTTGCGCTTTTATCGTTCGCTATTGCAAAGGTAATACCAAACTTAAAGTTTATCCTGGTATGCCAAGAGAGGAATTTTTTAAAAACTACCAGTTGTTCGATCCCAAAGAACACATGTTAGAAATAGCTGCTTAAATTCACACCCTAATAGATAGGTAAATTTTATGATTAATTTTGCTCAAGAAAAACACGTACCAACCTTAAATAGCATGGGATACATGACACGAATATTAGACCCTTATTGCGAAGATTTTATTAAGTATTCAGCAACAGTAGAACTCCCTGTTGCTGATTTAGGAGTTGCGTTTGGACATACAACTCAGGAAATTTTAAAAAAGGGAGCGACAGTTTATGCAAATGATATCGCACCAGAGCATTTAGAGTTTCTTAGAGATCAAGTTACTGAAGAAGAAAAAAAAAGGCTTTTTCTTTTCCCTGGCAAACTTCCAGAAGCTTTTTCCTTTCAAGATAATTTTCTGAGTGGTGTCCTTGCTGCAAGATGTTTCCATTTTTTAACCGGTGAAGAAATTGAAGACATTATTTCTAAAATTTATAGAAGTCTTGTGAAAGGCGGCATGCTGTGCGTAGTCGCAGAAACTCCTTATTTAGGTCATCTAAAAGATTTTATACCTTTGTATGAAGACAGAAAAAAGAAAGGGGATTTATGGCCTGGACACATTGAATGTCTTCAAAACTATACCAACAGGCCTAACAGTTCTGAATGGGTTAATTTACTTGATCCTGAAATTTTAGAAAGAACACTTACAAAATACGGATTTAAAGTTGAAAAAGTAGGATTTATTGATCGCTCACAATTTCCCGAAGAAGTAAGACTTTCTGGGAAAGAATCTGTTGGTATTATTGGAATTAAGTAAAGTTTTATAAAAATGCAATAAATTATTTTGCACAAACATAGAATAAATCAATGAGGAAAGAGTAAATACTATGAAATTATATTTTTATACAGCTTTAGTATTTTTAATTGCTTTATCAATTTCTAAAGCCTCTACACATTTGGAAGATTTTGATGAAGGACCAAGTACTCCTTTAATGATGAGGCAAGAGCGACAAGATTCACCCTTCAATAATCACCATCAAGAGGTAACAGAGTGGGTAATAGAAGAAGTTGTACCCACAAAAACACTTGGTACTGCTAAAACAATCATAATGAATGGGACAGAATGTTACATTTCACTTGCGAGAGGTGCTATCTACGGAGTGCTTGGTTATACCTTAGCCCATTCTTGCTTTGGTATGGAAGAAGGATCATCTGTTATTTATGGAGCAGTAGCAGCAGTTCCTATGGCACTTTTAGGATCAGTCAGTAGTCGGCAGTTTATAGAGGATACGAGTGCGTTCCTAGAGGGATCATTTTCTGATAAGCGAAAATTTGAAAAAATTATTGAGAAACCATTTAGGGACAAAATGACCAAACTTGGAGTGAAACTATTATTAATAGGAACTCCAGCTCTTATTTCTTCATCAACAATTACTAATTTAGCAAGAGAAGAATTTAGCCCTATGATTGGAAATTGGTGGTGGGTAATTGGAGCTCCCAACTTATTTGTAAGAGCGCTTATGGACTATGAAAAAATACCTCAAGTTTATGAAAGAATAAGAAACACTAAAAACATAAAACAATTTGCTGATAAAACAACCACTTATATAGGGTTATCTCGTGAGAGAAAACAGCTAGAAAGTCGTGTTAAACAACATCTCATTGAATCGAAAGCATACATTGGCTCTCTTGATATTGGTGAAATACAAAATATATTCAGCGGAATAAGGATAGATACAAAAACAGAAAGCAGAGAACATCCTCTAAAAACTCTGTTTTCTGGCAGAAAGCAAATCACAAAAGAAACAAGGGAAGAAAAAATAACCGGGCTGACTTTAGCTGCTTTATCATTGGCAGGTTTATGGGTTTATTATCCCTTAACAGTTGAGGCGTTTGAGTATTTTTTAAGAGATTCCTGTAATGAAAATGAACTTTCTGCTTATTCTAATACTCTTGCATCAGTAGCTTTATCCTCAGCTTCAGCAATCATAACTGTTGGAGGTTATGAAACTGGGAAAAAATGTTGGGGAGTTTTAGAAACAATAGGGAGTGGATGCTATAATTTACCTAGAAAAATAAGGAACTGCTTTTCAGAAAGAGAAGAAGGCGAGTTAAGAGTTGAGGAAAACACAAAACTTCAACCTTATATTACGGGAGCTTTATCTACATTACTTGCCGGCTGTACGGCAAGCACTGCTTACAGCATCTATAATGCATGGCCTATTGAGAATGAAGCTGTAGCAATGCTTGTCTTAACAGCTGCTATTACCTCTCAGTTTACTTTATCTGCATGGGCTGTAGATGGTGCTTTAACAAAATATTTAAGCTCAAAAAATCCTAAAGAACCTTTTTTAACTAAAATCGATACGATTGTTAGAAAATTACCTGATATGTCTAATGATCATTTAAAAGCATTAGAAGGTATTCTTCAAAATAGTTTATCCACGAATAATGTATGAAAAACCTTTGAAAATTAGAGATAAACCTCATGCAAGGTTATAATTTATTTCAACTAGAAAAAATTGGTAGTATTTTAAAGAAGTCATTTATAACATTACCTGATGATCAGTATATCAAAGACGAAAAAAAATTTAGAAAAAGACGTTATTCAACAGGTTTTATAAAAAACAAGCAATTCCTTTGGAGTACCACAAAAGAAAACTCCTTTGAACAAAGTGAAACTATTAATAAATATGCTGGTAATGTTAAAAGAGACTATGAACCATTAACCAAAGTTGTAATGTCTTTTATAAAAAAGGATTTTTTACCTAAGGTTCTTGTGTATTTACCACCTTACGATTACGAAATTGGTGTACATCAAATTCGAGTTATTGCTGACAACCAAAACATGGGAATCCCAGCACCCGAAGGAATTCACCAAGATGGATTTGACTATATATCCATATTATCGGTTAATAGCCAAAATCTTGCAGGAGGTGTGTCTGTTTTACTTAGTTCACCAGACCATAAGGATGTTGTTTTTGAACAAGTTTTACAACCAAACAATTGCTTATTATTGAATGATAGAAGTCTTTTTCATTACGTTTCTCCAATTGTTCCTAAATTACCAGGAAATTGCTTTAGAGATATGATAATAACAACTTTTTCTATTATTGATCAGAATAAACAGAAACATTATAATTTACAGTTTGATAAAATAAGTTATAAAACCGTACTTCTAACTCTTACACGACGCAGCATGAGAATTTTACGTACGGCATTGTTTGGCTCTTGATTTAAAACAGTTTTCTTCATTTTTTATCTAATAATTTTTCACCAGATCTTAGGGTAACTAATTGGTTAAGAGATAAGATTGAAGCTAAATCTGATTTAAAATGGCATCCCGTTTTTTCTTTTATTTTAGTTATACATTTATCTAATTTATCTGGGCATATTTCTAAAATTCTAGCAATTTCTTTTATGGCTTTTCCAAGAGTCACATAGTATACGATTTCAAGCTCTTTTTTTGTAAGGTAAGTGGGACCTTCCTTACCATTTAATAAAAATCTATCAATTTGAGTTTCCTCCAAAAACTTATTAATTTTCTTCAGCATCAAAGTATCTTTAGAATCGCAATGAAACTCCATTTGATTTTTAAAAATTGCTAATTTTTGAGAATCAGAACAATCAATTATTGTTTGCGCTTTGTTTTCAAAACACATTATAAAATACTCTAAAATAGGAATGTTGTTCAGATAAAAATCTTTCATTTGGTGAGTTTTGTCTGTAGCAAAATTCCAGCTTTCTACAGAACCATCTTCTTTTCTTCTATAAATACTAAAGCCATTCCAAATGTTAAAATCCCAAAGAGCGGAAAATATAGGATCTTTTACTCCACTGTCTGTTAAAAAACTATTAGGCCACAAAAAATAATAAAGTTTATTTACCTCGGCTTTCTGGATAGCAGAATGAAATATCGTTCCAAGATCTAATATATTCTCTACATAATACTGAATCCAAGCATCATTATTTGCTAGATTGAGATACTTACCATCGCTAAATGTTCTCATATACCCAAAAAGATTAATATCTGTATTTTGAAACAAAGAGAGACATATGGAAACAAAGTCTTTTTGAATGCTACTGTTATATTGGAACAATGAGATGTTTTTTGCATTACAAATTTCAGACATTTTTAATCCTCAATATTTTATTAACCAATAGGCATTAATATTAGGAAAGAGCCGTAACAATCATAAAATCAACAAGATGCACACAAGTATAGGGTTGAGAATAAATCCTTATGATTTTTCGTTGGATACACTCTATTGCATTTTTATAAACCTTTAGACGATTATCTGCTTTTTTTAGGATATTGTATTTATTACAGATTAAATTGAAATTTTCTTTACATTTATTTGCAATGGAATTGCTGGTATTGTGAGAAATCTCTTTGGCAGAGATTAAATTGTTCTCATAAAATTTTATAAAATCACTGTTTGGTAAAACTCTCGTCTTTCTTTTTACACTTTTAATATATGACTCTATATCTTTAGAGGAGACATCTAACACGTTAGCAATTTCTTTTGGCGTCTTTCCTCCTACCAAGTTCGTCATACATTGAGATTCTTTTTCAGTGTATTTTACCTCAGATAAAGAGATAATTTTACAATCGTTTACATGATTTTTACTGATTTTTAGAGAAGGTTTAAAATGATAAATCTTCTTTTCGGTAATTCCTACTTGTGCATCAAAGTCACTTAATTTATCTGGATCTATTGTGCCTGTCTTAGGGATTTCATTAAATGGAATCCATACCTTAGGGGTTATCCATATGTTTTCATCAGAGAAATTAATTAGATCCACCGATTTGGACTTAAAATATCTCGTAAAATGATCCAGTAAGGCATAATTATTTATATAAAAATTTACAATTTGATCATTACTTCTATCAGCTGCAAAATCAAAAAAATCTACATAATCTTTTTTGTGTTCATAAATTGAAAACCCATGCCAAAGATTAAAATTATTGTAGGCAGAATAAAAAACTCTATCCATTTTATAACTATCCCACAAAGCATATTTTATATCGTTTGCAGGTATATAATGTTCTAAATGGTTTATTTCGTCTTGATGACTATTTGAAATGTAATGTTCTACCCATTTTGAGTTAGTACTAACATAGACACGTCTTCCATTTTTAAAAATTCTACTATAGGTAAACATCTTAATATTAAAATTTTCAAACAGAGGTTTACATATTTCCTCTAGAGATGGACCAATATCTCTATTATAAGAAAGAGCAGATTGATATTCTTTGTTTCTAGAAAATGAATTTTGAAGAAAATGTATTGTCATTTTAGATCCCTCAACTAATTTGAATGGCCGCACAAACTTTCTAACATACTATTCCTGTACATTTTTATTATCTTTGTTTTATCTGTACACTGTGTTTTATTTTTAATACTTTCCCAACATCTTTCGACAGCATTGTCGGTAGCACTTATAATTCCACCGACAGCTTTTAATTGAGTTCCATTACTTAAACAACATAAAACCCATATCTCTCGACTCGAGAGGTAGGCAATCCCATTGGGGGTATATAAAGGAAATTTATCTATTTTTGGTATTTGTTCATCAAGTTTTTGGAGTTCTTTTTCAAGGCCAGAGAGAGGCATATTATAAGTTGTGAATAAATTTCCTCCTGTATCTAGGGTTCTATCTAAAATTGAGACATCAATCATTTTAAAAGCTTGGCTCCTAAAAGAGATTATAAATTGTTCTAATCTATGCGGATAATTAAGAAAGAAGTTAATGAGTTTATTATCATCTTTTGACATGGAAAAACTCCAAGATTCTATAGATGTCTCATGGTGTATGTATTTTGTATAATTATTCCATAAATCAAACTTACATCTAGAGGAAAAAAATTGTGCCTTCTCTTTTTCTTTTGGAAAGTTGGAATTAATGTTCCAATAATAATACTTAGTCCCATTTTTAAATATATCATTAATATGGTTTTTTATAAACACACCATCTGCGTAATTCTCAATATAATATTTGCCCCATTCTTTATGGGTAGACAAATAAAGACAAGTAGCATTTTTGAAAAAATGTGTGTACTCAAATGCTGTGAACCCTAAATTAAAAAAAGGCTCACATAAACTTAATAAACTTTCTGAAACGTTTTCATTATATTCTAAAGCCTTCATACGATAGTCTTCGGCTTTTGGATGATCCGGATTTAAAATAATCACCATTCCTCAGAGCTCCCCTTTTTATTTAAGTTAAGGTTTTTTTACTCTCACTCTAAAATAAGGCATGCTAACATTATAAAAGATTAGATATACCCCGGTATTTTTACGTTAGTAGAAGAACAGTTAAAAATGACTTGAGAGGTCTTTAACTGTTCTTCACACTTAGTGTTTTATAATAGATTTCTCAAAAAGATGTTAACTCGGCTGCTTTTGTTTCTTATACTTTCTGTTAATCTATCTAGAAAACTGACTTTATTTTGAACTCCATTCTCAAAACCTCTTGTCACTCTCAGTATATTGTTCATTTTATCTTTAACTTCTGGATCATTTGGATTGAGAAGAGAATTCATCATCTCTTGATGTAATATTGAAGAAGCTTGAGAAAGTTTTTGAGAGCCATCTATCCCTTCTTCTTTTTTTATTTTGTTGTTTCCAAAAAGTGGTTTACTTGGGGGATCTCCTATAATTCCAGATCTGGGTTGTTGATAAAAAAGAGGACTATTATCTTTTTCCAAATCACTCACATCAAACTCAATTTTTCGAGGTAATGTTCTTGGAAGCTTATCGTCTTCATATTCTGATGTTAGATTTTGTGAGTTAGCTGATGCACTTCCTGTATACCCTAATGCTAGGGATAATAAAGTCGCGCAAACGTAAGTTCTCTTTTGAACTTGCAGTATATTAATACCCATGATACTCTCCTACTGTTATGATGTTTAAATTAAGACTCGTAATGTTGGTTCGTTCGAGTCTTAATTCCTCTTGCTTACATAAACACCCTACAAACATCTAAGAGCATCAGCAAGAAAACAAAAACCCCCTTGAGTTATTAAGTAATCTGGGGTATAGTACTTGGTTTTTAGGATGAATCTTGGTTGTATTACTTTATACAATAAGAAGTTCTTCGCGTTTTTAACTTCATTCAAGTCATACAATAGCAAGCGGATTTAAATTAAGTATCTCAACCACAACATGTTGTTAAGAAACAAATTTTTGTTTCAGAATTTTAAGTTTTCAAAACTAATTTTGTAACGACTATCTAAAAGTCTTATGCTGTATATTTTTATAAAATAATGATTAGAAGAATTGACTAACCCTCAAAAAAACTTTGTTTTTTTGTTACAATTTCAAATTTTTATAGGTTTTTTCTAAAACGATTATTATCGTGATCATAAGATTAAGGGTATTTTTAGAATGTCTAAAAATACCCTTAAAACTTTTATAAATTTTTTAATCCTTATGCAAAATGTTCTCCGAAAACCTCCCTTTGTAATGAGGATGCGTGAGATAGGTTAAGCGTTGCAGCAAGATAGGATTTTCGCCGCGCAGAAAGGCAATCAGAACTTTGGAATCTAACCTTCTAACCTCATCAGGGTTTAACAATGACCTTCCTGTTTCAGAGTAAGACGACGTTGTTGAATCACTGGTAATGGCAAACGATCCAAACTTTTTATTTTCTTGCTTGGATTGCCCTTTGTTCTCGCTGTGGCTTTGAACCGTCATTTTGCCTAAAGACGTTGAGACTAACTCAGCCGTCTTTAAATCCGTCGTTCCAAAAAACACCGAGAGATGACTCGAGAGAAACGAATCACAAGTTTGTGGATAAACTGCTCTTAAAAGACCAATGGTTTGACTAATAACCATGAGGCTCACGCCATATCCGCGGCCATAGACCAGCGCATTTTCAATCTGAGGCATCCAACCTAAAGCCGGCATTTCATCTAACAACATCAACAGTGGTTTTGAAGAGCGCCGTCCTCTGGCTCTTTGCAAAACCATAAACGTTGCCCCGATCACCAACCTTAAAACTCGACTTTGAGTCGCTAGTTTTTCCGAAGGGATACACAAATAAAGATCCGCCATTCCTAAAACAAGTTCAGTTAAGCTAAACGTTGATTTTCTTAAAGAGCGACGCACTTCCGGACTATCTAAAAATCGTAGTTCTACTCTGGCTGAGTTTTTGGTTGCCGAAAGCTCTCGCTCTTCCGTGCCTAAAATCCCATTGGCTAGCCTTGTCGCCGCACCATAAGCGATATCACTATCGGCGAGATCTTTTAAAATCTGCGTTAACATTGGAGTTGGTTCACACAAGGCATCGTAGACTGATCCTAAATGCCTGTCTTCCTTTGCAACACTTGAAGATCCAACCACATGCAAGATTAAACATTGAATCAGTGCCGCGGCTTGACTGGCAAAGTATTGCGTCCCGCCAGACTCATGCGCAGGCACAGGACAGAGTAAACTTGCTAAGGTTGCCGAATCATCAACAATTGACTCTTGAGTCGGATCTAAAAGATCAAGAACATTAAACGTTACGGTACTTTTATCATCCGTAATTCGAAACGGATCAATCGCATAAACAGTGCGGCCCTTCCGGCGCCTTGCTTGCGCCGTCACGGCGTAATTTTCACCTTTAATGTCTGTTACCAGAACTGATCCAGAATAATCTAACAGTGTTGGAATAACGATTCCAACCCCTTTCCCGGCTCCACTTGGCGCAATCACGACACTATGATCCACCTTTAAACGCAAAATCTCTTTAGCTGTTGTTTTACTGATTTGAGCCGTCAATCTTTCTAGGGAGACATCAGAGGATTTAGCAACAATACCGCCAATTGGAAAGCCCTCCGGATGATTAAGTTGACACAACCGTTTCTTTGAGCAGAGTTGAGCACTGCCATGCGTCGTACTCGCATCAACTGTGTTCATCAATCGACCCAGAGAGCCTGGAAGTAACGCGTGTTTATGAATGGCAATGACCATATATCTGAGAAGAACTAAACTGAATAAAATGGTCAGAAATTCATAAACGGGGAGATTGAGTAAATAAGCCATGAATCGATTATAGGTCGTCACTCGATACGTCTGATCAGTCCAAATCAATCCGGAAACATACGGCAGTCGCGCATAAGACAGGATGATTAAATTATAAAGAATGACTCCATTGGTATAAAGGCTTAGAAAAACGCTGCCATAAAAGGTCGGTCTTAGGTGTTGGAGTTGATAAGAGAGACCAAAAGTTATCAACAAAACCAGAAGAGAAACCCCTTCCATCAGATATAAATAGGAGATCTTTGGTAAAAGGTTTTGAAGGTATGGCATTCCAATTTCTAGAAAACCGTAGCCGATGACGCACGGAATGATAAAAAGCAAGATCTTTATGAGAAAGCGGGTGAGAAGAGAATCTGTCATGTTGAATTTTTCCTCCAGTTGAAAATTGAATTGTTTTAGCTATTTTGATTAAATAAGGACCGCTGTATTCTGATTTGCGCGAATGATAAGCCGCTACGGCTTTGGCCCAAGTTCCAAACTCTTGATACAAAGATTTTAGAAACTGAGCCGCATAGCGAATATTGTGCTCCGGACTCAAAAGATCTTTGGGGCTGTCAAAATTCTTTTGGTGCGATTTCCAGTTAATTTGTAAACATCCAATGTCTAAGTTGTTTTGGCCTTGTTGGATCTGTGCTTCAACATAAGTCAAAGCCTCTTTTGAGGTTGTAAACTTTAAAGTTTTGCCGGCATGATTTAGAACATATGGCTCAAAGCGACTCTCAACGTCGGCCATAGCCAATAAGATTGTTGTTGGAATGCCAACCTCAGCCGCTATTGACGGAATAAGCCGTTTACAGTTTTGATTCGCCCAAGCTGTAGAAGTGCTAAGCCCTAAGCTAAGACTCAAACACATCCCTACACTCAAGAGTTTTAATGAGGTAAGCCGCGATCGATACATACTGTTGTCACCTTAAAATCTTCTGCTGATTGTTTTTGAATTTTTTGGGCTGCGGCTTCACAAGTTCTCTCACTGGCAAAAGGAAGTGTTTGCACACTCACTTGCCCGGCAGACGTTACAATAATAAAAATGAGAGTATACATTTGCTTTTCTCTCCCCCTCTTATCCCAACAACCAGCTCATACCAATGACGCCTAAGAGAAAAGGAGACGTTAAAAGCCCCATCACACTAAAAATAATGCCAAAACTTCCCAGCACCCTATTGGTCAGATCTTTTTTGAAAAACGCTAAAATACTGCACAAAAGAGCTAAAGGGACAAAAAGGAAAGCCAGCACAAAGATTGAAAGAAATCCAAATATAATTCCCAGAATACCAAGCGTTTTGGGAGGTTGGATTTGAATAAGAATCTGAGGTGCTTTGTTCTGTAGAGTCATCATTTTTTTCCTTTTATTTTATAAAGTTTGTTTACGAGTTAGGTGAATGCTTTAGGTATTCGAAGGTAAAAGTGTCTGGAGCTTATTCAATTGCGGTTGCCAGACCTCAACCACCCGCCGTTTAAAAGTAGACTCTTCTTGGACTTTTTGGATCTGTATCACCCAATCAACGGTTTTCTGTAAATATGTGGAAATTTCAGGAACGTTTCGGCCGCTGAGCTGAACTTTGGTCGGGATTGTTTCGGTTAGGGCTAATTGACAGGAATTCGAGTCAACCGTTGTCATAAAGCCTCGATGCCCTGTGTCTAATAAGCTAATCAGCGCAAACGTATTGGCAATCGAAAGCTCTCCGGCCACAATAATATCAGGACGGCTGCGCATTAAATGATCAATTACTTGCGGCCAGCCGGTAATGGGGTTCTTTTCATTACGGCTGACAATATAAGAAACATGATTGTGATGCGGAACATCAATCTCACGCGTGTCCTCAACCGTTAACACGCGTTTAGACAAGGGAATGTGCCGAATCAAAAGATTGAGAAAGGTTGTCTTGCCGGAACTGGTCCCGCCTGAAATCACAATCGACTGTCCCTCTTCTACAGCTTTAATCAACTCTTGTTTAAGGTCTCCAACAACGCCAAAATCCTCAAACGCAACAGGCAGCTTGCGGTTCAAGCGAATCGATACCGAAAGCTCCGAGTCAACAGATTTGCCAATCATCGCTTCAAACCGATGCCCTCCAGGCAATCGCGTTGAAATCCGCGGTTGAGTTATCGGATCAAACACCACGCCATCCCGGTTACCAAGAACGTAACAAAGCTTGGTCCAATAATCGAGTGTCAATAGCGGCGCTGCTTGAAACTCATAACCATATGTCTTTTCTAAGGCAACTTCAAATGGCCGCATCGCCGAAAGTTCAACCAAATCCTGCAAAGCAAGCCACTGCTCTAAAGGTTCTAATTTCGCTGTAATTACCGGATCAGTTTTCATCAAAAACCTTTCTTTGGAGAGTTCCACATGGATCTTCTTCC
>CANFPP010000032.1 GCA_947449005.1 Holosporales bacterium
ACGACAGACGTAACCGGAACAGTAACATTGCCTGAGGGCGTTGAGATGGTTATGCCTGGTGACAATATCAGCATGGTTGTTGAGTTAATAGCTCCGATTGCTATGGATGAAGGTCTACGTTTTGCTATTCGTGAGGGTGGTAGAACTGTCGGCGCTGGTGTTGTTGCAAAAATTTCAAAATAGCGGTGGCAATTTAAAGATTTAAACTGTATAAAGTACTTTCAATGATGCGTGTGTGAGTTTGTAAATGGATAACCAAAATATAAGAATACGGCTGCAAGCCTACGATCACAGATTGCTTGATCAATCTGTTAAAGAAATCGTGAGCACTGCAAAAAGAACAGGTGCAAGAGTTAGAGGACCGATTCCGATGCCAACAAAAATTGAAAAATTTACTGTGCTTCGTTCGCCTCATATTGATAAAAAATCGCGTGAGCAGTTTGAGATCAGAACGCATAAGCGTTTAATCGATATTGCTGATTGGCTTCCTCAGACAGTTGATGCATTAATGAAGCTAGATTTAGCTTCAGGTGTTGACGTCGAAATTAAATTATAGGTTGTGAGATAATGAGAGCTGGTTTAATTGCAGAAAAAATAGGAATGACACAGATTTTTACCGAAAATGGTAATCAAATCCCTGTCACAGTCTTACAGGTAGAGAATTGTACAGTTGTCTCTGCAAAAACATCTGAAAAAGATGGGTATACAGCGGTTCAGTTGGGATCTGGTGCTATTAGTATCAGTAAGGTGTCTAAGCCATTGCGTGGTTTTTATGCTAAAAAGTCTCTAGAGCCTGTTAGGTATTTGAAAGAGTTTCGTGTCGATGAATCAAATCTTCTTGATGAAGGTTCTGTTTTGAATGTTGAGCATTTTCAGATAGGACAATTTGTGGATGTTACCGGAACAACTATTGGTAAAGGATTTGCTGGTAGTATGAAGCGTCATAACTTCGGAGGTCTTAGGGCTTCCCATGGTGTTTCTGTTTCTCATAGAAGTCATGGTTCTACTGGTAATAGGCAGGATCCAGGGAAAGTCTTTAAAAACAAGAAGATGGCTGGACATATGGGTGCAACTCGCGTTACAAAGCTTAATCTAAAGATTGAAACAATTGATGCGACTCGCGGCTTAATATATATAAGCGGTAGTGTTCCTGGTTCAAAAGGCGGGATCGTTTACATACGTGACGCAATTAAGAAAAGTGCTTAGAATGCGATTGCTTAGGTGGAATTAATATGAAGTATAACGTTGTAAATAAAGATAATAAGATTGTTAATGAAATTGAGTTGGATGACTCAATTTTTGCTCAGCCAATTCGCGAGGATATTTTATCTCGTGTTATCGCTTGGCAGCTTGCAAGAAAACAAGCTGGTACGCATAAAACTAAAGAAATTGCTGAGGTTTGTGGGACTGGTAAAAAAGCTTATAAACAAAAGGGAACAGGAAGTGCTCGACACGGAAGTCGCCGAGCTCCTCAATTCCGTGGTGGTTCAGTTATATTTGGTCCGGTTGTAAGATCGCACGAATATGATTTGCAAAAGAAAGTTAGAAAGTTAGGCCTTAAGGTTGCGTTGTCTGCAAAGTTCTCTTCTGGAGATCTAATTGTGGTTGATTCAGTTGTGATGGATCAGCCAAAGACTAAGATGGCTGCAAGTTCTATCCCTGCGACTCAAGGAAGTACGGCTCTTTTGATTGACGATATTGCTGTTGATAATAACTTCCGTTTAGCGGTTTCTAATTTGAATACGATAGATGTTTTGCCTCAGATTGGTGCAAACGTTTATGATATTATGCGGAAAGACAAATTAATTTTAACTGTTAGCGCCGTGAAAGCATTAGAGGCTCGTTTAAAATGAAATTGGATAGAAAAATTGCCTTAAGGGATTACGATGTTATTCGATATCCTCTGGTTTCTGAAAAATCAAACACTATGTCAGCTTTTGGCCAGTATTTCTTTGCAGTATTGCCAAGTGCAGACAAAGCACAAATAAAGTCTGCAGTTGAAAACCTTTTTAAAGTTAAAGTTAAAGCTGTTAATACTCTTATAAAAAAGGGTAAACGGAAAACTTTTAAAGGTAAAAAAGGTGTTCAATCTGATCTTAAAAAAGCAATGGTTACTCTTGAGCCAGGACACACTATTGATTTGACGGCGGGAGTATAAAATAATGGGTTTAAAAAAATATAATCCGACGACACCGTCTCAGCGCCAGCTCGTAAATATTGATAGAAGCTCTTTATGGTCAGGTAAGCCTCATAAAAGTTTGACTGTTGGTAAGTCTGAAAAGAGCGGCCATAACAATAGTGGGCGTATTACCTCCTGGAATAGAGGTGGTGGACATAAACGTCGCTATCGTATGGTTGATTTTCGTAGACAAAAATTTGGAATGGCTGCTATTGTAGAGCGGTTAGAGTATGATCCGAATCGGACAGCATTTATTGCATTGATTAAGTATCAGGATGGCGAGTTTAGTTATATTCTTGCGCCGCAGCGTCTAAAAGAAGGTGATGAAGTTATCGCTTCTGAAAAGACAGATGTTAAGCCAGGTAACTGCATGATGCTTAAAAATATACCTCTTGGTACAATTGTTCACAATGTCGAGCTTAAACTTGGAAAAGGCGGTCAATTAGCAAGATCTGCTGGCGCTTATGTTCAGATTATGGGCCGTGATTCTGCTAATACAATTTTAAAGCTAACATCTGGCGAAGTTAGAATTGTTAACGGCGATTGTTTAGCTACAGTCGGTTCGGTTTCAAATCCGGATCATCAAAACAGAGTTTATGGCAAGGCCGGAAGAATGCGTTGGTTGGGTGTGAAGCCAACAGTTCGTGGTGTTGCTATGAACCCAGTCGATCACCCGCATGGTGGTGGTGAAGGTAAGACATCTGGTGGAAGACATCCTGTTACTCCTTGGGGTAAGCCTACAAAGGGTAAGAAAACTAGAAATAACAAGAGAACTGCAAACTTAATTATTAGACGTCGTAAATAACGGAGACTTTAGTGCCTAGATCTGTTTGGAAAGGTCCTTTTTTCGATCAATACCTTCTTAAGAAGGTTGATACGGTAATGACCTCAGGAAGAAAAGAAATTATTAAGACGTGGTCAAGACGTTCAACTATTTTGCCTCAATTCGTTGGCGCAACATTTGGTGTTCATAATGGTCATAAATTTATTCCTGTTTACGTGACGGAAAACATGGTTGGGCACAAGTTGGGGGAATTCTCACCAACACGCACATACCATGGTCATGGCGGCGATAAGAAAGCAAAAAGGTAATAGATATGATGACTCAGCCAAAAACTGCAAAAGCAATCCTAAAGTCACTTCGTGTGAGTCCCCGTAAGCTAAATTTGTTAGCTCAAGCGATTCGTGGCATGAAAGTGGATAAGGCTTTAAACTTTTTGTCATTCTCGCAGAAGAGGTCGGCAATAGATGTTAAAAAGACAGTTATGTCTGCGATTGCGAATGCTGAAAATAACCATGGACTTGACGTGGATCGCTTGGTAATACTTGAAGCGTCCGTTGGGCCAGGAATTAAGTTAAAACGCTTTCATCCACGTGCAAAAGGTCGCGCGTCATCGATTGATAAGTTTTTTAGTAATTTGAACATCATTGTTTCTGAAAAAGAGGTTTAATTCATTATGGGTCAAAAAGTAAACCCTATTGGACTGCGCTTGGGGATTAATAAAACCTGGGATTCACGTTGGTTCTCTGTTAAAGAGTATGCTTCATTCTTGCATAAAGATTTGGAGATGAGAAAATACGTTCATGCTAATCTTGCACAGGCTGGTATTTCAAAGGTTGTAATTGAAAGGCCTGCAAAAAAAGCACGTTTGAGTATATATACAGCCAGACCTGGAATTCTAATCGGTAAAAAGGGTGCTGATATTGAAAAGCTAAAAGAAAAGCTTGCTGTGATTGCTGGTGTTGAGGTTTCGATTAATATTATCGAAGTTAGAAAGCCTGAATTAGACGCAAGATTAATTGCTGAGGGGATTTCTCAGCAAATTGAAAGACGTGTTTCTTTTAGACGTGCTATGAAACGTGCGATGCAGACAGCAATGAAAATGGGAGCTTTGGGAATCAGGGTAAATTGCTCTGGTCGTCTTGGTGGCGCAGAAATTGCTCGAATGGAATGGTACATTGAAGGAAGTGTTCCTTTACATACGCTTCGATCTGATATAGATTACGGTGTTGGCACAGCAAAAACGACATACGGTACTTGCGGTGTTAAAGTTTGGGTCTACAAGGGGGAAATCCTTGAGCATGATCCAATGGCACAAGATAAAAAAACAAATGAATATGTCTTAAATCGCTAGTTTGAGGTTGCAATGTTATCGCCTAAAAAAACAAAATATAGAAAAGCCTTCAAAGGACGCATTCATGGGTTGGCAAAAGCAGGAAGTTCTGTTAGCTTTGGATCTTTCGGCTTGAAAGCTGTTGAGCCTGCTAGAATAACAGCAAGGCAGATTGAGTCAGCTAGGCGTGCAATCACACGTCATATGAAGAGAATTGGAAAAATCTGGATTAGAGTATTTCCGGATGTTCCTGTTTCTCGTAAGCCGGCTGAAGTTAGAATGGGTAGTGGAAAAGGTTCTGTTGATTTTTGGATCTGTAGAGTTAAGCCAGGAAAAATACTGTTTGAATTAGACGGTGTTTCTGCTGAGGTTGCTGAAAAAGCTTTTGAATTAGCTTCTGCTAAGTTGCCAATTGAAACAAGATTTGTTAAGCGTGTTATTTAGTGAAGTGTGTGGGAAGTTAAAGTGAAATATCAAACTCTTATTAGCAAAACAATTTCTGAATTGTATCAGTTGTATAATGACCTTAAAAGGGAAACTTTAAACTTAAGAATGCAGGCTGCTGCAAGTCAGATTACAAACACTGCAAGAAGACAAGTTTGCCGTAGAGATATTGCGCGGATTCAGACTAGGCTCCAGCAACTTAAAAATAAAGTAATTTAGGAGATACTGAACAATGCCTCGTCGGATTTTTAATGGAACTGTTGTGAGTGATAAGGGTAATAAGACAGTAATTGTACGTGTCGAAAAAAACATTATGCACCCAGTTTATAAAAAGTATATAAAAAGATCTTGTCGCTATGCTGCGCATGATCCTGAAAATCAATATAAAATTGGGGATAGTGTTAAAATCATTGAAACACGCCCAATTTCAAAAACTAAATCCTGGATTGTTCTCGGTAACGAGACTCTGTAATTTTTTTGAGAGAGAATTAAGTTATGATACAAGTAGAATCTCGTTTAGAAGTTGCTGATAATTCAGGAGCCCGAGAAGTCCTTTGCATTAAGGTTTTGGGTGGTTCTAAGAGGCGTTATGCTTCTGTTGGGGATGTTATCGTCGTTTCTATAAAAGACGCTTTGCCAAAGGGTAAGGTTAAAAAGGGTGACGTTCATCGTGCTGTGATTGTTAGGACTAAGCAAGCTGTAAAAAGAATAGACGGCTCACTTATTGCATTTGATAAAAACGCAGCTGTTTTGATCAATAAAACAGGAGAGCCGGTTGGAAGTCGTATTTTTGGACCCGTTACTCGTGAGCTACGAGGCGCTGGTTACATGAAAATTATTTCACTAGCTCCTGAGGTTTTGTAAAAATGACACAAGCAAAATTTAAAATCCGAAAAGGTGACTTAGTTCAAGTCATGACTGGAAAACATAAAGGTCGTCGTGGGGCTGTTATTTCAGTCTTGAAGGATGATAACAAAGTGGTAGTAGAAGGTGTTAATTGTATTACTCGGCATATAAAGCCAAGTGCAGCTAATCCGGATGGTTCTATTGCAAAAACTTTGCCAATTCACATATCAAATGTTGCTATTGTTGATACCTTAACAGACGGCACATCAAAGGTTGGTTTTAAGTTTGAGGAAGATGGCTCTAAAGTGAGATTTTGTAAGAAATCTGGAAATAGTTTATAAAATTACGAGACAAATATGACCGCTTTAAAAGAAAAATATAATACTAGTATTAAGAAAGACTTGATTGCTGCTCTTGGTAAAAAAAATCCTATGGAAATTCCAAGATTGTCAAAAGTAGTTATTAATATGAGTGTTGGGGAAGCAACGCAAGATGCAAAAAAGTTGCAAGCTGCTGTTGAAGATTTAACACTTATAGCTGGGCAAAAGCCTGTTATTACGAAAGCTAAAAAATCTATAGCAGGTTTTAAGCTTCGTGAAGGTATGAGCATCGGTGCAAAAGTTACCTTACGACGCGATATGATGTTTGAGTTTTTGGATCGCCTAATTAATATTGCTCTTCCACGAGTTAGAGACTTTAGAGGTTTATCTCGGAAAAGTTTTGATGGAAGTGGTAATTATTCACTGGGAATTAAAGAGCAATTGATTTTTCCTGAAATAAACTATGATAAGGTTGACAAAATTCGCGGTTTCGACGTGACGGTTTGTACGACAGCAAAAAACGATGAAGAAGCTTATCATCTGTTGAAAGCTCTCAATTTTCCGTTTACACAATAGCTATCTTGTAAAGGCAACGCATTTATGGCAAAGAAAAGTTCAGTTCAAAATAATATTAAGAAGAAGGTCTGTATAGCTTCATTTCGCTCTAAGCGCGAAGCTCTTAAGGCCGTAATTAAAGATGCTTCAATTTCTTTAGAGACTCGTATGACAGCAACGCACAAACTTGCAGAGCTACCGCGAAATTCTTCATCTACAAGATTTAGAAATCGCTGTGAAGTGAGTGGACGTCCACGTGGTTTTCATAAAAAATTTCAAATGTCAAGAATTGCGCTTAGAGAATTAGGCTCACAGGGTCTTATTCCTGGCATAGTTAAATCAAGCTGGTAAAATAAAATGAACATTTCAGACCCAATCAGTGATCTATTAACAAGAATCCGTAATGGACAACAGGCTCATAAAAAGTCTGTTGACTCACCTTCTTCAGCGCAAAGATTGCGCTTACTTGAAGTTCTAAAGGATGAGGGGTATATCCGCGGATATACAGTTGATTCATCCGTAAAAGATAAGCCTCAGCTTACTGTAGAGCTAAAATATGTCGATAATTTTCCTGTCATTAAGACAATTGATCGTGTATCAAAGCCCGGTAGGAGAGTGTATTCTTCGATCAAAACTCTAAAACCAGTATCGAATGGCTTAGGTATTAATATTCTTTCAACTTCAAAGGGAGTTATGTCAGATGTTAATGCAAAGAAATTTGCTATTGGTGGTGAAGTTCTCTGTAAAGTATTCTAGGAATTAATTATGTCTCGTGTTGGTAAAAACGAAATAGCAGTACCAAGTTCAGTGAAGCTGGATGTTAATGGTAATAATCTGAGTATTTCAGGAAAACTTGGATCTTTTGATTATTCTATCCCAGAAAATGTTCTGTTTGAGAAAACAAGCACTGGAATAGTTTTTAAACCTGCTAATGCTACAATGGCGGTGAGGATGATTTGGGGCACAACAGCTCGCAACGTCATGAACATCATTAAAGGTGTGGATCAAGGATTCACTATTAATATGGAGCTTGTTGGCGTTGGTTATCGTGCAGCGGTTAATGGAAACCAGCTCACTATGCAATTAGGATATAGTCATGATGTAGTCTATAAGATTCCGTCAGATGTTTCTATTAAGTGTGAAAAACCTACGATGATTGCAATTACTGGTGCTTCCAAACAAAAAGTTGGCCAAGTTGCTGCAGTTCTCAGGTCGTACCGTCTTCCTGAGCCGTATAAAGGTAAAGGCATTATTCGTGAAAATGAATTTGTTGTTAGAAAAGAAGGAAAGAAGAAGTAAAAATGAATACATCGTCTGAATTACATCTTCGCCGCAAACAAAGACAAAGGCATAAGATAAAATTAACATCTAGTGGTCGTCTTAGATTGTGTGTTTTTAGATCAAATAAGCACATCTATGCTCAAATTATTGATGACGTTAAGTCAATGACATTAGTATGCGCATCGTCTGTCGAGGTGGCTTTAAAGGATAAAGCATCTAAAGGTAGCAATAAAGATGCAGCAACTTATATCGGGCAAATTATTGCTGAAAGAGCAGTAAAAAGCGGTATTAAAGAAGTTGTCTTTGATAGATCAGGTTATCTTTATCATGGTCGTGTAAAGTCTTTAGCGGATAGTGCTAGAGCAAATGGTTTAAGTTTTTAGGAATTAGATTATGGCAAAGCCTGCAAATACAAAGCCTTCAAATAATGAGACGAACTCTAAAGATGAGCAATTCATTGAAAAGCTTGTTAATGTTCGTCGTGTTACAAAAGTTGTTAAAGGTGGTAAAAACCTTAGGTTCTCAGCTTTAGTTGTTGTTGGTGATGGCAAAGGAAGAGTTGGGTATGGATCGGGCAAAGCTCGTGAAGTTCCGGACGCTGTTAAGAAAGCCACTGAAAGAGCGAAGAAGACTATGATTAAGGTTCCCTTGAGAGAAGGTCGCACCTTACATCATGATGTTAATGCGAGAGTTGGAGCGGGTATTGTCTACTTACGTTCTGCTAGTCCAGGTACCGGTGTTATCGCTGGTGGTCCTATGCGTGCAGTGTTTGAAGCTCTTGGATTGCAAGACGTTGTTAGTAAGTCTGTAGGTACTTCTAATTACTATAATATGGTTCGTGCAACATTTGAAGCTTTGAGAAATATTAGTTCTCCACGCCAGGTTGCAAATAAGCTTGGACGCAAGTTAAATGAAATTCTTGTTCGTCGTGATGGTTACAACGCTACAAATCAACCTCAGGGGTAATGAAGAATGGCAAGTAAAAAAATAGTTGTTCAACTCTATGCAAGTCCGATCCGTAGAAATTCAGTTCAAAAGCTATACCTAAAGTCTTTAGGTTTGCGCAAAGTTAACTCCACAAGAGAGCTGACAGATTCTCCTTCTGTGCAAGGACTTTTGCGTAAGATTCCGCATTTGGTTCGAGTTGTTGGGTAATTAAATTTAGAGGAAATCGAGTAATTCTTATGACGATTAAACTTAATACAATAAAAGATAACAAGGGCGCTAGGGTTCGAAAGAAATTACTAGGTAGAGGGCTGGGATCAGGTCTTGGTAAAACTTCTGGTCGTGGTGGAAAGGGTCAGACTGCTCGTTCTGGTGTGGCCATTAACGGATTTGAGGGTGGCCAAACACCAATTTATAGGCGCTTACCAAAGCGTGGTTTTGTAAACATTCATCGTGTTCCTCTTCTCGAGTTAGACTTCAAAAAGATTGATAATTTGATAGCAACAGGAAAAATTGTAGCTAATCAAAAGATAGACCGTGATTTATTAATTTCTTTAAAAATTATGTCTCCATCGTTAAAGGGGATTTCATTATTAGCTAACGGAACTCCTAAGGTTCCATTAACTTTAGCTGTTACTCGTATAACTGCAAAGGCTAAAGAAATGATAGAATCTTCTGGCGGAACAGTAGTTTTAGAGTAGTTCGTATTTTTCTAAGGATTTTCAATGTCATCAGCAATTGAGCAGCTTGCTTCTAGTATAAGTTTTTCTACCTTTGGTAAAGCAGAAGATCTAAAAAAGCGCATTTGGTTTACTTTAGCTGCCTTAGTTGTTTATCGTTTAGGCACGTATGTGCCTTTACCTGGTATTAATCCTCTTATTATTGCTGAGTTTACGAGAAACAATGCTGGTGGCATCTTGGGTATCCTCGATATGTTTTCTGGTGGTGCGATTGGTCGTATGACAATCTTTTCACTCAACATTATGCCTTATATTTCAGCAAGTATCATTATACAGCTTTTGACATCTGTTTCTCCTCACTTAGAAGCCTTAAAAAAAGAAGGTGAGACCGGCAGAAGAAAATTGAACCAATATACTCGTTATGGGACTGTTCTTTTGGCAAGTATACAAGCATATGGAATTGCTGCTGGGCTTGAAAAAATTACAGGGTACTCTGGAAGTGCTGTTCTGGATCCTGGTCTAATTTTCCGTTTGACAACTGTCATTACCTTAACTGGCGGTACTTTGTTTATTATGTGGGTTGGCGAACAAATCACATCTAGAGGAATAGGAAATGGAACTTCCATGATTATCTACTCTGGTATCGTTGCCAATCTTCCTCAAGCTGTTTTCAGTACATTTGAATTAGGTCGTACAGGTGCTCTTTCCGCTATTGTTATTATATTTGTTCTTGCAATGATTGCTCTTGTCATTGGTTACATTGTTTTCATGGAAAAAGCACAGAGAAAGATAACAATTCAATACCCAAAGCGTCAGATGGCAGCTAATATGCCTGCGGTCTCGCAAAACACACATTTACCCTTGAAGCTAAACAGTGCTGGTGTTATTCCACCAATCTTTTCCTCATCATTGTTGCTTTTACCTGCAACTATAATAGGATTTTCTAGCGGTGGATCCCCAGACTCTTGGTTAGGGTACTTTGCTGGTTTCTTTTCTCATGGTCACCCTATCTACATTGCAACTTTTGTAGCTTTGATTATTTTCTTTTCCTTTTTCTATACAGCTCTCGTTTTTAAT
Organism: Holosporales bacterium; assembly: GCA_947449005.1. Classification (GTDB taxonomy): domain Bacteria; phylum Pseudomonadota; class Alphaproteobacteria; order Paracaedibacterales; family CANFPP01; genus CANFPP01. The sequence goes on from CANFPP010000032.1 coordinate 10,442, forward strand.
CCTGCTGAAACCGCAGATAATCTTAGAAAAGCAGGGTCTTATATTCCTGGCATTAGGCCTGGTGCAGCGACGGCGGAGTACTTAGACTATGTGCTGACGCGTTTAACTGTAGTTGGTGCTTTGTATCTTGCTTCAATTTGTATCTTGCCCGAAATTATTCTCTCAAGAGTTTCGTTGCCATTTTATTTTGGTGGAACAAGCTTATTAATTGTTGTGAGTGTAACTGTCGATACAATTGGTCAAATCCAGTCACATTTGGTTGCGCATCAATATGAAGGCTTAATTAGAAAAGCAAAGTCGCGAGGAAAAATTTAAGAATGGTCTTTGTTTTTTTTGGTCCTCCAGGGTCTGGAAAAGGGACGCAGGCTCAATATCTTGTTAAAAAATATGGTTTTAGGCATATATCTACTGGACAACTGTTGCGCCAGGAGATACAGAATAAGACTGCGCTGGGATTAGACATAAAGTCTCACATAGAAGCTGGAGAGCTTGTGTCAGATGGCGTTATGCTAGAGCTCGTAAAAAACGTTTTTAGGGATAAAAATTCTGAACACGTTATTTTTGATGGATTTCCAAGAACTGTGCATCAGGCTATTGCATTTGAGGGCATTCTTAGTGTAAATAATCTCAGAGTAGATTTGGTGATTAACTTTGAAGTTTCTTTCGATCATCTGCTTGAAAGAGTAAAGGGACGTTTGACCTGTAAGACATGTGGGCATGTTTATCATGAAGTTAACAACCCTCCAAAAAATGTGGGGGTTTGTGATTTTTGTCATGGTGTTAGTTTTGAAAAGCGAAATGATGATGAAGATTCAGCATTGAAAAGGCGCTTTGAACTTTATAAGACCGAGACACAAACAGTAAAAGATTTTTATAGCGATAGAGGTATTGTTGTTTCAATTGATGCTTCTCTTGCTGTGGAAACTGTAAAGAAAAATGTAGAAGAGGCTTTGGCTGATTTAGGAATAGTATCTTAAGGGAGATAAACTGTGGCTCGTATTGCTGGTGTAAACATACCTACACAAAAAAAAGTATCTATTGCGTTGACGTACATATTCGGTATTGGCACATTTCGTGCAATGGAGATTGTGGCTAAGACCGGTATAGATAGTACTAAAAAGGTAGGCGAACTTAGCGACCAAGAAATTTTAAAAATTCGCGAAGTTATTGACAAGGATTTTAAAGTGGAGGGTGATCTAAGACGTGAGGTTTCCACGAATATTAAGCGGTTAATGGACTTAGGTTGTTATCGCGGATTACGTCATCGTAAGGGGTTGCCAGTACGTGGTCAAAGGACCCATACAAATGCAAGAACCCGTAAGGGGAAGGCAATTCCAATTGCCGGTAAAAAAATGGTTGGTAAATAAAAAGAATTGTTTGGGTGAATAATGGCACAGAAGACTGTAACTAGAGTTAAACGGCGCGAACGTAAGAATATTACAAATGCTGTAGCTCACATTAATGCGACTTTTAATAACACTGTAATAACTATAGCAGATGAACAGGGTAACTCTTTGTCATGGTCATCAGCAGGTTCCGTTGGGTTTAAGGGGTCACGCAAATCTACTCCGTATGCTGCACAGCTTGCGGCTGAAGACGCTGGTAAAAAGGCAGCAGAGCACGGCGTTAAAGTGGTTTCTGTAATTGTTAAAGGGCCTGGGTCTGGTCGCGAGACTGCTTTGCGTGCTTTGCAGTCAGTAGGTTTCACTGTTACAAGTGTTCGTGATGTTACACCTGTTCCCCATAATGGATGCCGCCCCTCTAAAAGGCGTCGCGTATAATTTAACTTTTATGGTAAGTTTCTTACCTGTTTTTCTTGAGGGTCAATCGTGATTGAAAAAAACTGGCAATCTTTAATTAAGCCTGACAAGCTTGACGTCCAATATACTGATCCAATGTTGCGTGAAGCAGAAATTATTGCTGAACCTCTTGAAAGAGGGTTCGGTATGACTTTGGGCAACTCTATCCGTAGAATATTGATGTCTTCGCTACAAGGTGCAGCTATTACTTCTGTTAAGATCGATGGAGTCTTGCACGAGTTTTCAGCAATTCCAGGTGTTTTGGAAGATGTAACAGATATTATTCTTAATCTTAAGACAATTGGTGTTCGATTAAATTCTGAATTGCCAAAGAAGATTAGAATTAATGCTACTGGTGCGGGTGTTATTAGAGCAAAAGATATTCAGTGTCCTTCTGATGTTGAGATTCTTGATCCAGAAACAGTTATCTGTACGCTAGACCAAGGTGCTACGTTGAACATGGAGCTGACAGTACAATCTGGTAAGGGTTATGTTCCGGCGTCTCAGTTAACACACGAAGATAAGCCAATAGGCCTTATTCCAATTGATGCTATTTTTAGCCCAATCAAGCGTGTTGTTTATAAAGTAGAACAGACACGCGTAGGACAACGCACTGACTATGATAAATTGACATTCCGTATACAGACAGACGGATCAATTAAGCCAGATGATGCTGTTGCTTATGCGGCCCGTATTATGCAGGATCAACTTCAACACTTTATTAACTTTGAAGAACCAAAGCCATTTGATAAAAGAGATCGGATTGAAGATCTTCCTTTCAATCGTAATTTGTTACGTAAAGTCGAAGAGCTTGAGCTTTCAGTTCGTTCAGCAAATTGTTTAAAGAATGAGAATATCCTCTATATTGGTGATCTTGTTCAGAAGACAGAAAACGATATGTTAAAAACTCCAAACTTTGGTCGTAAATCTCTTAATGAGATCAAAGAAGTTCTCTCGCATATGGGGCTTGGGTTCGGCATGATCATTCCAAACTGGCCGCCAGAGAACATTGATGAATTGGCTAAAAGTTTAGAAGATCCATACGCATAAATATATAATTAGAATCAGGATACAAGATTATGAGACATAAGATTGCTGGACGTAAACTTAATCGGACAAGTGCTCACAGAAAGGCTCTTTTTGCCAATCTTGCACAAGCTTTGATTAAGAGTGAGCAGATTAAAACAACTTTGCCAAAGGCGAAAGATCTACGGCCGATTGTTGAAAAGCTTGTAACTTTAGGTAAACAAGGTACTTTGCACGCTCGTAGAATTGCAATTTCGCATTTGCGTGATCGTGATCTCGTTTCAAAATTAATCGATAGTATTTCTAAGAGATTTATGGATCGTGCAGGCGGATACACTCGTATTATAAGAGCTGGTTACCGTTATGGTGATAATGCTCCAATGGCGATTATTGAGTTTGTTGATTATGACCCAAATGCAGTTGTTAATGTAGAAGCAACATCTGCTGAACAAACAGAAAACAGCAAAGCCTAATAGACAGTTTTCTGAATTCGTGTAAACTATTATAAGGATTTTCTATTAAATTGTAGAATGTTGTTATGATTTTTAAAATGTTTATCAGATGTACGACAATTTGGTTTCTATTGATTATGGCTCCCCATGTGATGGCGGAGCCATCTTCGTCTCAAGTGCACGCTTGGAAAAGCTTAAATCCTCTTAATTGGGGTAAAAAGGAACAATGTCTTGTTCCTGATACAAAAGATCAAATTAATTATTCATACTCTTCCCTTGTAAAAAAAACCTCACCTGCTGTCGTTAGTATTTTTGCTCTTCAGGTAAGTGAAAGGGCAGGATTGAATCTCTTTATGGATGATCCATTCTTTCAATTCTTTTTTGGGGAAGGTCTGGGAAGAGGCAGATCTCAGCTTAATCAGTCTTTGGGGTCAGGTGTTATCATTTCAAAAAATGGTATTGCTGTAACATGTGCTCATGTTGTTAAGAATGCTAATGTTATAAAAATTAAGCTAACCGATAGTCGTGAATTTGACGCAACAGTATTAACTTTAGATACAGCAAATGATCTTGCATTTCTCAAGATTAAAACAGATAAACCTGAACAGCTTCCCTTCTTAACTATTGGCGATTCAGAGACTCTTGAGGTGGGTGATTTAGTCTTAGCAATAGGAAATGCGTTTGGGATTGGTCAAACGGTTACCAGCGGTATTATATCTGCTCTTTCTAGGGTTATTGATGGCAAAATGTTGATGCAAACAGATGCAGCTGTTAATCCTGGCAACTCAGGTGGTGCATTTATCAATATGAAAGGTGAGCTTATTGCAGTGCCAAATGCCATCCTTTCTAAAACGGGAGCATCACATGGTATTGGTTTTGGTATTCCGGCAATTGTAGTGCAATCTCTTTTGAATAATATAACGCCTGAGGGTGAGATTAAACGCGTTTGGCACGGTATGACGGTTCAAACATTAACGGCTGATCTCGCTGCCTCTTTCCATTTAGATCAGACCAAAGATGGAGTTCCTGTAAAAGGTGTGGTTGTGAGTAGCGTTCATAAATCTAGTCCAGCTGCGGCCGCCAATGTTCTGCAGGGAGATATTATCCTATCAGTGCAAAATAAAACTGTTAGCAGCGCTGATGATTTTCGTTTCCGCATTCAGACTGCTAAGGTTGGAGAGCCTATTAGGTTTCAGATTTGGCGAAAAGGGGAGATTGTTTCGGCTTCACTAAAATTGATTCCTCCGCCAGAAACACCAGCAGCTGAGATAACAAAGCTTGTAGGAAAACATGCTTTGTCTGGAGTTACTGTTGCAAATCTATCGCCTGCAATTGCTATGAAATATGACTTAGACGATCAAAAGACTGGAGTTGTTGTGCTTGCTGATACTGCAAGACTGCAAGGTTATGGATTAATGTTGGGTGATATTATTCTAAACTTTAATGGATCTGATGTTACCAGTGTCAAAGATTTAAAAGAAAAGTTAGAAGGGACAAGACATCAGATGAATTTGGTAATTAAGCGTGGTTCTCAGAAAATCGTCATAGCAGCTAGATAATGAAAATTTCGGTGCTTAATTATCGTTTCTTTAAGAGCGCATTCTGCGTTCTTACCTCATTTTGGTTACTATCAGCTACGCTCTGGGCAGCAACACTTCAAGAAGGAATTTTATCGGGAGGAACTGAGGGGAAAAGAGAATTTCTTAATGTTATAAGCCACTCACAATCTGATATTATTGTTGGGGCTTATAAGGTGCACCAAAGCATTCCCCCTGATCCAGAGTTCTTAGAAGCATTAAAATCTGCAACGCTGAAAGGTGTTAAGGTCTTCTTTCTTTTAGAAAGTCGTATTGCTGTTGAAGAAACTCGATCTAATGATGAGTTAGCAGAGCAATCTGCGTTAGAGAAATATGAAGAAACAGGTGTTACTGTTTTAAAGGATTTAGAAAAATTTAAAAATATTCATGCAAAAGCTTTGGTAGGAGAAGATATCGCCATTGTTAGTACAACAAATTATGCTGATGCTTTGCAAGAGTATAAAAAGAAAGAGCATCGAGATTTTTCTGTGATTACTAAAGATCCTGAAATTATTCAAGAGCTAAAAACCACTTTAGAAAAGGTGTTTAGAGGCGAGAAAATTCAGTGTTCAGCGTGCCATATATCTGATCTTCAACCCGATCAAAGCACGTTGAGTTGGACTTGTCAGACGCTAGAGCATTTATTGCAAATGATTGAAGTCGCGACACATGAAATCATGATTTATCAACAAGATCTAACTGATGAGAGAATTGTAAATGCCTTATGCGAAAAGGCCAAGCAAGGCATTATCATTCAAATCCTAATGTCAGAATATCCTTTTGGAAAAGAGCATCCGAATAAAAACATTTCTAGTTTGCAAAGGCTCGTACAGAATGGCGCACAGGTGCGTTTAACTGGTGGAAAGGTGACTAAAAAAGGAATGCCTTTGCATATCCATGCAAAAATTCTTTTGATTGATGGAGCGCTTATGTATTTAGGGTCAGCAAATTTCTATCCTTCAGTTCTCGATCCACAGGGAGGAGATTTGAACGTAGGTATTATTACACGCTCACAAAAGTACATTCTCCCTGTAATGCAGACTTTTAAAGAAGATTGGATTGAGCACGAGAATAAAGCATTCATAGCTGAATGACGTTCACCGTAAAATTAATACATTAACTTTACGGTGACATATTATATTGCTGCTGCGCGACTGAGCCGATCATTGATGGCAAGGCCTATTCCATGATTGGGAATGGGCATAACAGCAATTTTTACGAAGTTGGGATTATCTAATTCCTTTAACATTCGAAACAAATTTGCTGCGGCTTCTTGTAAGTCTCCTGTTGCGCTTAGATTTAAGTGTGCAGGCAAGTCTGTTTGGCCAAAACCTAGCAAAGCTTCTTCAAGGTCACAATCAAGAGCGTTGAGTCTCAGCGGAATGCTCGGGGCGTAATGGCGTTTCATCATCCCTGGTGCTTTGATACTTTGATTATGATGTTGCTTTTGGATGGGACCAATAATCTCTTCAATTGACTCAATGCTAAGGCCACCTGGGCGAAGTATGGTGGGGATGCTGGTTGTCATATCGAGGATAGTTGACTCGAGGCCAACTGCACAAGGCCCACCGTCTAGAATAAGAGGAATTTTATCTCCTAAAGATTCAAGGACATCTTTGGCTGATGTTGGGCTAATGGAGTTTGATCGGTTGGCACTGGGCGCTGCAAGTGGCATATGACATTGTGATAACAGATCAAGCGCTACAGGGTGATTCGGAATTCTGATTGCAATAGTTTCAAGACCAGCCGTTGCTAAGAGAGAAATAGGACAGTCTTTAGTGCGAGACAGCACGAGGGTGAGTGAGCCCGCTCTTTCAGAGGGAGGCCAAAAAGCTTGCGCTAGTTTTAAAGCGTCTTCAGTGAATATACCAATCCTTACTGCTGCCTCTAAGTCAGCAATATGAATAATTAAGGGGTTAAACTGAGGACGGTTCTTGCAGGCATAAATCTTTGCGATTGCTTGATCATCGAGAGCGTTTGCTGCTAATCCATAAACAGTTTCTGTCGGCATACCGATAACATTGCCTGATGCTAGAAGGGAGAAAGCTTCATGAAGGGTTGTTTCTGTTGGTTGTTTAATAATCATTCAAGTATTCATAGTATAAAAATATTAAGTACATGGACTCCCGCCTACACGGGAATGGCGATTGAAGGTTTTTCTCTTTTTAGTTCACCTTGTTTTCTTTTACGTTTCGGTGTCTGCTGCTGCGTTTCTTGAATTTTTGAGGTTCAAGTGGGTTGGGATGATTTAGCTCACCCAAGGCTGTGACCACTCAGCTAGACCACACTGCCTTCAATCTTTGGTGTGTTTACACATCCAAAGATCTGTTCGAACATTAAGCCAGTTCGCACGGCGCATCTACTCAGCCAAGATGCAGCCTGTCCGTTTAACCCAGGACAGCGGATCAGTTATTCAGCCAAAACTGACGGCGGTACACTCAGCCAGTACACTGGCGGTGA
>CANFPP010000033.1 GCA_947449005.1 Holosporales bacterium
ATTCCCTCGCTATCAGCCCCAATTCCCTCGCTATCAGCCCAACCCTCGCTGTCAGTCCCAATCCTCGCTGTCAGTCCCAATCCTCGCTGTCAGTCCCAATCCTCGCTGTCAGTCCCAATCCTCGCTGTCAGTCCCAATCCTCGCTGTCAGCCCCAATTCCCTCGCTGTCATCCTGGTGCTTGACACCAGGATCTCATGCAAAAAATACCCACCTCATCCCCCCTGACGGCCACTTTTAAAATTTGACATTTTTTCTTTTTTTGATTTATTCTTTACCTGTAACCGACAAATAGTACGGGGTTTTTTAAAGAAAAATAATAACTCAAAAATCCATTAAACTCTCAACATCACATGACCGGAATATGATAAGAAGTTTTCTGAATTCAAAGTTATTAGCCGGATTTTCTTAAAATACAGAGTCTCCATTAATGATGGGCTCTTCTCCTACTCGCCTCGTATTAGTGTTGGCCTACCTTTAAGTAAGTAAAATTACGTGAAGCGGTGTCTGCTGCGTTTAAGGGTAGAGGAGTGCAGATGGTTTTTTAAGTATTTTCTTCTAGTGTCGTCCCCGGGCTAGACCCGGGGATCTCTAAAAGCTGATTATGTAAAAAACCGTATGAAGGGGAAGAGTTAATGGTGGAGCAGAGCGGCCTTGATTGCTGAGGTAATGACCAGGCTTCACCCCTGAGTGTACGGGGTTATCGTTACGCCGTCAGTTTTGGTAAAATAACTGATCCGCCAATCTGGGTAAGTGATTGGGCTGCATCTGAGCTAAGTGGATGCGCCGTGCGAGCTGGCTTAATGTTCGAACAGGCCTTAAGAAAGTCGAAGACAGGGTGACCTAGCTGAGTGGTCACAGCCTTGGGTGAGCTAAATCATCCCAACCCACTTGAACCTCAAAAATTCAAGAAACGCAGCAGCAGACACCGAAACGTAAAACAAGAAATAAACAAAGAGAATCAAAACAATAAAAAAAGAACTAAAGATCAAAAACAACCTATTATCAGTAAATTAAACCAACACATCACCGCCTTCGCGAGGATAACAGCGGAAGGGATGTTGTCATCCTGGAAAGTTGGTTGAGTCCAAGCTTTATGTCATCCTAGTGCCTGACACTAGGATCTCATGCAGCTAATCCATTTCTAACTTATACCACCCCCCTTGCCAGTCAGATAAAGTCACGATACCTTTAACGTTGCTATTAAATTTTGCAAGAGGGGTACAAACTCATGAGTTCGACTGACTATAATTTTCAACAATCTCTGACTGTATCTGGGAAAACTTATCATTATTACAGCTTGGCTAAAGCTCAAGAAATTGGAAGTATTAAGGAACTCCCCTACTCTCTTAAAATTCTTATCGAAAATTTATTAAGACATCAAAACGACACAAACGCAGCAATCCGAGACATAAAAGCAATCATAGATTCTGTACACTGTTCAGCGCCAAAATCAGACATATCCTTTATGCCAGCGCGTATCCTCATGCAAGATTTTACCGGAGTTCCAGCCATTGTTGATTTAGCTGCAATGCGCGATGCTATGGCTCAGCAAGGCGGCGACCCAATGCAAGTTAATCCGTTAATCCCTGTGGATTTGGTCATCGATCATTCCGTCATGGTAGATCATTTTGGAACATCTGACTCCTTTCACAAAAATGTTGAACGAGAGTATGAAAGAAACAATGAACGTTATGATTTTTTAAAATGGGGACAAAAAGCTTTTAAAAACTTTAGAGCCGTTCCGCCCGGCACAGGGATCTGTCATCAAGTAAATCTAGAATACCTGGCTCAAGTGGTGTGGACTAAGAATGACGGTGATAAAACGTGGGCTTACCCGGATACAGTATTTGGAACAGATAGCCACACGACCATGGTCAATGGATTATCCGTCCTTGGTTGGGGCGTTGGTGGAATTGAAGCTGAAGCTGCTATGCTAGGACAATCGATTTCAATGCTCATTCCAGACGTTGTCGGCTTTAAACTAATAGGCGCGCTTTGTGAGGGAATTACAGCAACTGATTTAGTTTTAACAATTACCAATATCTTAAGATCAAAAGGTGTTGTTGGGAAATTTGTTGAGTTTTATGGCAGTGGCCTTGACCATCTTACCCTAGCTGATCGGGCGACTATTTCGAATATGGCGCCAGAGTATGGTGCTACTTGCGGATTTTTCCCAATTGATAATGAGACAATCCGCTATCTTAATTTAACAGGACGTCATGCAGACCAAATAGCTCTTGTAGAAGCTTATGCAAAAGCCCAAGGGTTATGGCGCACTAAAGATTCCGCAGACCCCATATTCTCAAATATAGTCGAACTTGATCTATCTAGCATAGAACCCAGTATGGCAGGCCCAAAAAGACCACAAGATAGAATTCTTTTATCGAAAGTTAAAGAAACCTCAAACCACATAAATGATAGATCTTCCGTTGTCGGGAATGGAGACGTTGTTATTGCTGCAATCACAAGCTGTACCAATACTTCAAATCCTGCAGTTATGATTGGCGCTGGAATTCTTGCGCGCAAAGCTCTCGCACTCGGTCTCAAGTCAAAACCTTGGGTTAAAACATCTCTTGCTCCAGGATCACAAGTTGTAACTGAATACCTTGAGCAATCTGGCCTGATGACTGATTTAAATGCCTTTGGCTTTAACCTTGTTGGATATGGGTGTGCGACTTGTATCGGAAATTCTGGACCTCTTGCACCTGAGGTTACCAAGGCAATTGAAGATAATAAATTAGTCGTCGCTGGCGTGCTCTCAGGCAATCGTAATTTTGAGGGCAGAATTCACCCCCATGTAAAGGATAATTATTTAGCCTCACCTCCCCTGGTTGTCGCTTATGCCATTGCTGGCTCTATTTCTATTGATTTAACATCTGAGCCTTTGGGAACAGATAAACACGACAACTTTGTTTACCTACGAGATATTTGGCCAAAAAACTCTGAAATTCAAGAAATAATGGACCAATTTTTAAAGCCTGAAGTTTTTGCAAAACGCTATAAAAACGTTTTCGAAGGCGATGATAGTTGGAGTAAGAACCGTGCAAAAGAAGGCGTGACTTATGAGTGGAATGAAAAGAGCACCTACATCAAGCGCCCTCCTTATTTTCAGAATTTCACCCCACATAAACAAAACTCTGTCGATGATATCACCGGCGCTAAAATCCTCGCTATCTTAGGAGATAGCGTTACAACGGATCATATTTCGCCGGCTGGAAACATAAAAGCAACCGGCTCTGCTGGACTATACTTAAACAGCCTTTCTGTTTCAGCAGAAGATTTTAATTCATATGGAGCCCGTCGCGGTAATCATGAGGTTATGGTTCGAGGAACTTTTGCAAACATCCGTCTAAAGAATGAAATGGTGCCAGATGAAGTTGGTGGCATGACGCGCTATTTTAACTCAAAAGACTCTCAAGTCCTCCCCATTTATGATGCAGCGCAACTGTACAGTAAACAAAAAACGCCTTTAGTTGTATTTGCAGGACTAGAATATGGAACAGGATCATCACGTGACTGGGCGGCGAAAGGCACAATGTTGCTCGGCGTGAAAGCTGTCATTGCAGAAAGCTTTGAGAGAATTCACCGCTCAAACCTAATTGGAATGGGTGTTATTCCTCTCGTGTTTACAAACGGTGAAACACGCCACTCTCTTAAGCTTATTGGCAATGAGAGCATTGACATTCTAGGCTTAGCACAAGGAATTGAGCCAGGCATGCAGGTCACCTGCAAAGTCACACGAGCCAATGGAGAAGTTGAAAGCTTCATTTTGAAAAGTAGAATTGATACTCAAAATGAAGCTGATTATTATCTAAACGGTGGAATTCTCAATTACGTTTTAAAAGAAATGATTTCTTAAAAAGTCATTGAAACTTTAAGTGTGACACGGTGTTCAACAGGATTGACAATGTAACCTATAAGTGGAGCTACTGTGTCAGTTCTTGGCGCTATCTTATTATAAAGAGGGTGCTGATATTCACCTGCAATCGTAATTCTTTCTGACATTTTGTAGAGAATACCTGCACCTGGAACTATAGCAGTTGTACTCTTACTATATGTTTGTGAATTGGGACTTTGGAATTTTAGTTGACTATATTGCATTTGAAAACTAGCTCTCTCAAATCCTGCACGTATATACATAACAACTTTAGGATTCACAGCAACACCGGTGAGAACAGCAGCCCCCATGCTAGATTTATGGCGAACTGTTACTTGCCCATCTAGTGTGCCACCATCAACGATTAAATCTTTTTTAGGCTTAAGACCTGTTATTGTGTAATAAGCTTCGATACCAACAACCGCTTTAGAGCCACCCATTTCACTAAGATACCCAGCATGCGCACCACCAAGATAACTAAAGGCGTTTAACTTCTGAACGCCTTGATTTGAACTGTTAGAATAAGTGTGCGTACCTTTAAGAAGAACTCCGCCGCCATGAACTCCGACATAAGCCCCGCCAAAGCTCGCCCAGCTATAAGCTGGAATTAACAGAGATGTTACTAAAAAAGCCTTTGATAGCTTATGGTTCATTTTATCCTCATGAAAACTAACTTTATAATAACCTAGGTTTAATGACCTTAAGAGATGCAGTCAATGGAGATTGCAGATAATTTAACTAAATTATCTGTATACCTGTTATGAATGAAGATGCCAGGAATTTAAGGCAGTGATTTTGAGCAGGAATAAAGTTTTAAAACCACATATAGCGCATTTTAAAGGTATATCTTTATTCTCGAGAAGTATGTACCGGAAGGGATTTAAAAATACAATAATTAAGCAATTATATCTGGATGAAAGCTGCTTTTTATTTTTGTAAACTGATCTTGCAGTTGGCTGTATTCTTTCTTCATGCGGTAGAGTCGCATGTCGGAAATTCCAGCTGGTTGTTTGTCAAAGCCCATGATTTGAGCGTTTAGAATTTGCTGAGCTTGCTTAATTCTTTGTAATTGACTATCCAATTCATTTGGCACGAGAAAAATAGACATCTCAATCACTCCTTGTACATTCTTTAAGAACAGTTGTACTAGATAAAGTGTTATTTATTTTTCAAAAAACAAGCATAGTACAATATAAACAAAAACTATTCGTGGTGCCCAGAATTGGAATCGAACCAACGACACAGGGATTTTCAGTCCCTTGCTCTACCAACTGAGCTATCTGGGCATTAACACTCTCTTTACCTTTCTAATGTAAAATATGTTTGTTGTCTACACCTATGTGGAATGAAAATGTTGATTTCTAAGGAAGAGGTTTTTATCAGGTAAAATGACTTTGAAATCGATGTTTATGACTTCATTAAACGTAATCGATATTTTAAATCGCTCTCACCTTTTGCAGGAATATCGATAACCCAGAAAATCTCTTGAGGATGCGTTTGTTGATGCACAGGTGTCTCTCTAACAACTGTCCATTCAACATTAGGGAGATTAAGAATAACCCTAACACTCACAGCTTGTTCAGATTTATTCGTCAAAGTTACATGATACCCAAGCTCAACTATTTTCTCACTAAGCCTTTTATAATCTGTTTGCTCTAAGTTACTACTAACAACCTGGTTAATCTCTATGTCTGAACCTAAGGCAGTTTTATTACTGCGTGTACTTGGGATTTTCAAACTGATTTCTTGACCAGTACCAGTGTGAGGAATGGTAGATTGGCCTAACATTTCAAGACCACCAACATTATCATGTTGATATATTGTGATCATCCCTCCAGGTAAGGGCTGCCCTAACCCTTCTTTATTTTCGCTATTGTTACTGAAAGAAATCCAAGTTTCTATAGGTGGATGCTCAATCTTACCATCTCTATCCTCAAGAAGCCCACCACCAACAAAAACTCGATAATCTTGTTTCGCTTTAATATCTTGTGCTTGTACCCATATTACTTTTTTATCTCCATCTTTTCTAAAGTCAATTGCATCAGGAATAACGTAAGAATGAGGCTCCATAATTTGTGATGTTTCTGTTTTTTCCGACGATAGTGCAGAAGGTGTTACTGAAGAGTTGACTTTTAACAATGGACGCATTGGTGCTGGCGCATCCACTAACTGAACCTTAACTTTATCAAAACTAACACCACTTTTGTTTTTGAGCTCAATCCATCCATTGAAACTCAGAGAATCACAAGCAGGGGATAACTCTGCCACATAGTTTATCTGCCAAGAAAAATTTGTAAATAAATAGATAAGTTCGAGCTGACGCTGAGAGTCCGTCGCTGTATCGCTGCTGTTAATGCCAAGCTGCAAGACTAGACCAGATTCAGATGGATTAGGCTCAATAGTATAATCTATTATCCGTGTCTTTTTATTATCAGGGAGAATATTAATGAGTAAAGATTCTGGAATCCAAGTGGCAGGTATGCCTGTAATTGAAAGAGAATGTATCCCCACTTGAGAAACTAAAGGATGAGTTTTTCTAAGCAAAGCTACGTCTTTATAAACACTCAAAGATGTCGTTAGTGGCTCTCTTTTTAAGACTGAATGCCCCCCCTCGCTCGCTTTTGCATCCACTTGAGAGAACTGAGTAAACCAACAACAGCCCAAAACATATAAAAATTTTTTTACTGTCCTATGTTTTCTTTTACTAAACTGTTTCAATTAATAATTTCTCCTCTGATCCTGATTGAGAATCTAACATGCTAATACTATCATTGTTTTCATTATTGATTAACTCAAAAGCCTGTAAATTTCTAGGCGTTGTATCAATTGGATTAATAATATCAAGCGTAACATCTCCAGCTATAATATCTAAATCTTTAAATTTTCGTGCTGAAACGAGAACACGCCTCTCAAAAGTCCCAACTGTACTATTGTATGATTCGACAACCTGTCCTAATTGACGTCCCATAGAAGACATGTGTTTCCCCATATCGCTAAGGCGTTTATAAACTTCTTTACCAATCTCACTGACAGCCCGTGCACTATCTGCAATGCTTTCTTGCCGCCACCCAAAGGCAACCGCACGCAAAAGCGCAATAAGCGTTGTTGGAGTTGCTAAGATGACCTTTTCTTTAACACCAACCTCAATAAGACTGGGGTCTCTTTCTAAAGCTGTGCTAAAGAATGATTCAGCAGGCAAGAACATCACAACAAACTCTGGAGTCTCTTCAAATTGATCCCAGTAAGCTCGTTGACTTAAATTCCGAATATGAGTACGAACTTGACGCGCATGATCATCTAGCTTTTGAAGTCTCGTCGGCTCATCTGTTGCTTCAAATGATTCTAGATAAGCAGATAAAGGGGTTTTTGCATCAACAATTATTTTTTTATTACCAGGAAGATTGATGATCATATCTGGCCTTAATTTACCGTCGTCAGTTGTTAATTGTTCTATGAAATCGCAATGAGATAGCATCCCCGACATTTCAACAACACGCTTTAACTGCATTTCACCCCATTGACCGCGAATTGAAGGGGATCGCAAAGCTTTAACCAAGTTAGAAGTTTCAGAACGCAGCTCTTTTTGGGATAGCAATAAATCACTTACTTGTTGACGCAGAACCTGATAAGCACCAATACGTTCTTTTTCTAAGCTTTCAATTTTTCCATCTACTTGGGTTAACGCTTTTTGGATTGGCGTAAGAACATCAGTGATGGCTTGTTGCCTTTGGGTTAAATCCACTTTGGCAGATTCTTGAAAACGTTCTAACGTTGTTTTAGCTAGAGTTAAAAAAGATTCGTTATTTGCTGACAAAGCTTGGGCTGACAGTGCTTTAAAACTATCATTCAAAGCAATTTGTGCTTGCGTTAACATCTTGATTTTTTCTGAAGATTGGATTCTTTCATGCTCCAAAGCTGAATGTAGTTCAGTATTTTGTATTGTTAGAGAAGCAATCTCTTGGCGTTGTCTCTCTAAAGAAGCCTCAAGATTTGGCATACGTTGAGCTCTTTCCTCTAAAGCAGAACGACGACTAATTTCATTTCTTAATATCTGCTCTTTTTCCCCCAAAGCCGTATTTCTTATAGAAATTTCCTTATGCAAATCAGAACAAATAAAACTAATATTTTCTAACTGCGATTTTAAAATTTGTTTGGTATTTAAAAGATTGGAATGTCGGCGATACAGCCAAAAAAAGAGTAAAAGGAACAGTGCTCCCAAAGAACCAAAAAGTATGAAAAAATTCACGAGTAGATATCCAAAATGCCGATTTAAAAATTAACTTCCCCTCTTTCCATATTTTACTGGATTTTCGAGGTAATTCTACTTTACTTATTAGCATGGTAATTGATTAAGGAATAATTTTAAAATGGTTTGGCAAGGAATTTTAGGGATTTTTGTGTTTTTGGGGACTGCATGGGCTCTTAGCGAAAATCGACAATTCAGACAAACCCGCATTATAATAACAGGTGTTGGTTTACAAATCGCGTTAGCAGTAATTATTACACAATTCTCAATAGTTCTAGCTGGGTTTAAAAGCTTAAGCCGAGCAATAGACGCTTTAAAAATGGCGACACAAGAAGGAACTAAATTCATGTTTGGCTACTTAGGTGGTGGCAACACACCTTTTGCAGTTGTGCCTGAAAGCGGAGTAGGTACATTTATTTTTGCTTTCCAAGCATTGCCTATGATTATGGTTGTAAGCGCCTTATCAATGCTGCTGTTTCACTGGCAGATCATCCCAGCAGTCGTTAGAGTCCTTTCATGGGCTCTGCAGAGAACTCTTAAAATTGGTGGTGCTCTTGGTGTTGTTGCTGCTGCCAAAGTCTTTTTTGGTCCAATTGAGGCGCCTTTGCTAATTCGTCCTTATTTGAAAAACTTTAGCAGAGCGGAATTATTTACAGTTATGTCCTGTGGAATGGCAACAACATCCGCAACAATTATGACCTTATACAGTTCGATTTTAGCTAACACAATCTCTGACCCTATTGCCCATATATTAATTGCTTCAATTATTAGCATTCCAGCAGCTATTACTTTATCGCGATTAGTTGTGCCACATGCAGGCCCTTCATCTTCTGGAAACTTAGTTGTTCCATATAAGTTTTCTAATTGGATGGATGCAATTTCCAGAGGTACTTCAGATGGCCTTGGAATTTTTATGAATATTATTGCCATGTTAATCGTTGTTCTAGCTTTAGTTGCTTTATTAAATACAATTTTAGGAACACTTCCTTCTTATGGTGGTGAGTCTCTTACTTTACAAAGAATTTTAGGCTTCTTTATGGCGCCTATAACTTGGTTAATGGGAGTACCTTGGTCTGAATGCATTGCTGCTGGAAGACTTTTGGGAACAAAAACAGCTTTAAATGAAGTTGTTGCTTTCTTGGACTTAGCAAAGTTGCCAAGAAGTGAACTAAGTGCCCACAGTGCATTAATTATGACTTATGCCCTTTGCGGATTTGCAAATTTTTCTTCAATTGGACTCGTGATTGGCGGGCTTGGCTCTATGGTTCCTGAACGCCGCGATGAAATTGTTGGCTTGGGATTAAAGTCGCTGGTTGTTGGAACTCTAGCAACTTGCATGAGCGGCACTATCATTGGAATTTTGGCTTCTTTAAATGGCGAGCTCATCAGATAATAAATATCCCCTGTTTTTTCCGATTTTTTTGTGATATAAGTCCTGAATATTAAGTTAATTTTGTTCGCTCAAATTATAGTTTTTTAGGTATTTTTTAATGACATATGTTGTCACAGAAGCCTGCATTAAATGCAAATACATGGATTGCGTCGAAGTTTGTCCAGTAGATTGCTTTTTTGAAGGGGAAAATATGCTCGTGATTAACCCTGATCAATGCATTGATTGTGGAGTATGTGAACCAGAATGTCCTGCTGAGGCAATTATCCCTGACACATCCGGTGGATCTGAGCGCTGGGTAGAAATGAATAGAACTTATTCAAATCTTTGGCCAAACATAACAAGAAAAGGTACACATCCTGCCGACGCTGACAAATGGTTGGAAGTTGATGATAAATTTAACAACCACTTCAGCCCAAAGTCAGCTGGAGTATCATAATGCTAACTAACAATAATTTTTTAACCCCTTGTTTTTTTATTAATCGTCTCCATCTGACAGTCAAGAGAGAGTATCTCGATACCAGAGGGTGACTGAAATACGAAATACTTTCAGTATAGTTAATTTTTTTAAAGAGAGTTCCTAAGATGTCTGCAAGTTCATTTATAGAAGGCGATTTTGTAGTTTATCCTGCTCATGGAGTTGGCAAATTATTAGGTTATGAATCTCACGATATTAGCGGAAGCGCCCTACAGCTTCTTGTTATTGCTTTTGAAAAAGATAGGATGACTCTGCGACTCCCTATGACAAAGGCTAAAGCTGCAGGTCTGCGCGCTTTAAGCAGTAAAATTGATATGGAACAAGCTTTGAAAACGCTTGCCACAAAGACAAAGCAACGTCGCACAATGTGGAGCCGACGTGCTCAAGAATATGAGACAAAGATTAACTCAGGAAATCCTGCTTCGATTGCCGAAGTAATTCGTGACCTATATCGTCAAAACAGTGACTCTGAGCAGTCTTATAGTGAACGTCAAATTTATCAAGCTGCTATTGATAGATTTGCTCGTGAACTTGCTGCTGTTGAAAAAATTGATGAAAACCAAGCAATCGAAAAAGTTGAGACTTTTTTAAAGGCTGCTTAATACAAGCTATAAAACTCGAATCCATTGATCTAAAGAGATCATGGTAATCGTAAAAATGAATTAAATATAAATCCTTTCTTTTAATCGCTAGCATTTTCTTTGCTAGCGATTTTTTTATCCCCAGCTATGAATGCACAATAAATATATTGTTAATATTTAATTTACCAAATATTCACAATCATTAACCGCGTGTTAACTTATTTGATGCATTATTATCCTTATACGAATGCTCGCAAGTTGGATTATTGATTAGTAGTTTCAATCGTCTCAAACCAGCTCACATACCAAAGACGAAGGGAGATGATCTTGGAATTAGCTAATGATAGCGAAACAAAAAAATCAGACCTTGTCTTTGTCCAGGAATCAATGAAAGCCCCTTTACTTGAACGTGAGGATGAATTACGTCTTGCACAAGCTTGGAAGGAATCAAAGGATGAAGCTGCATTACATCAGTTGATTTGCGCATATACCAGGCTAGTTATCAGCATGGCTGTGCGTTTCCGTTATTATGGTTTGCCAATTGGAGATTTAATTCAAGAAGGAAACCTTGGGTTGATGCAAGCAGCGGAGCGATTTGAGCCAGATAGAGATGTACGTTTTTCCACATATGCTAAATGGTGGATAAGAGCATGTATTCAAGATTTTATTTTACGAAATTGGTCTATCGTCCGTACTGGATCAACAGCGGCTCATAAGCAATTGTTTTTTAATTTACGTAGATTACGATCTGAACTTTCTGATGTTACTTCTGAAGTTATGAGTATTGAGGAAAGAGAGAAAATCGCAGAGCACCTACATGTAACCATTCGTGATGTAGAAACAATGGAAAATCGTTTAAGCGGTCACGATTTATCTCTTAGCACACCTATGAGCGAACAAAGTAATGAGGATTGGCAAGATTTTTTACCAGATCTTCGTTTAAACCCTGAAGATTCAACTGTTGAAGCAAATGATAGTTTAATGCGCCATCAGTGGATTGAAGGTGCAATGTGCGTTTTAGATTCAAGAGAGCAGCAAATAATCACGTTACGCCGCTTATTGGATAGTCCTGTTACACTAGAAACCATAGGAAAACAATTACAGATAACGAAGGAACGCGTGAGACAGATTGAAGCACGTGCAATTCGTAAAATGCGTTATTATTTAATGGAAAGTGTTCATGAGGTTAGGCAAATGCTCGATGATTAGATTTGAGGCATAGCCGGTATTAATCTGCTGCCAATTCGAACCGGTTGAATATTTTTTGCTAAGCCCGTCGTGTCATCTGTTTCAACGTAAACGCCGCAAAGCGTTCCTGGTCCTTGCGCTGGAGTCATTCTCTCTCCTGGCATTTTTCGGATAAATCGTGCAACGGGCACTTCTTTATCCATTCCGACAACTGAATTGTAATCACCACACATTCCAGCATCTGTTTGGTAAGCTGTGCCCTTTGGAAGAATTTGTGCATCAGCAGTTGGAATGTGTGTGTGCGTGCCAACAACAAGACTGGCTCTGCCATCACAATAGTGCCCCATTGCCATTTTTTCAGAAGTTGCTTCACCATGAAAATCAATAATAGTTGCAGAAATAGCTCCCCCCAAGGGATGGCGCTTTAAGAGATCATCAACAGCAGCAAAAGGATCATTCAAAGGATCCATGAATAAACGTGCCATAGGATTTACGACAAGCACGTTTTTCCCCTTAGCCGTTTCAATTATGACGTATCCCTTGCCTGGAGTTCCTTCTGGTGCATTAAGAGGACGCAAGAGTCTTTTATCTTGATCAATATAAGAGATGATTTCACGTTGATCCCACGCATGATTTCCTGTTGTTATAACATCAACCCCAACATTATAAAGCTCTTTGCATATTGTGCGGCTAATGCCGAAACCATGTGCTGCGTTTTCACCATTCACAATGATGATATCAAGATTCAACTGTATTTTTAATTTTGGGATTTCTTGCAAAACAATTTCACGGCCTGAACGACCAACAATATCACCACAAAATAAAATTCTCATATTAACTTAATTTCCTATTATAATTCTTGTAGGAGTGACAATACAATCGAGCTTTTGATCGTGTTCTTCTTTTGGAACACAATCTATTTCTTGTTGATCATAAGCTAGACCTATTGCAAAGACAGTATAGGTTTTTCGTAATTTTTCAAGTGTTCTATCATAAAAACCACCTCCTTTTCCAAGCCGGTGGCAATTTCGATCAAAAGCAAGGAGTGGAATCAATAAAACATCAGGAATTAAGTCTGAGGTTTGCGGGGATGGAGCTGGAATACCATACATCCCTTTTTCAAGAACATCAAAGGGCCGCCAAGCCTTAAACTTTAAAGGACTTTGAGAATTTTCTACAAAAGGTAAACTGCACTGCAGCCCCTGATTGTGACAATACTCAAGGAAAGGCAGACCATCTATTTCACCTGCGATGGGCCAATAACCTGCAATTGTTGGGGTAGAACTCCATTTTATTAACGAAATAATGCTTAAGAAAATTCCTTCTGGGTTTTCTCGGTTGCTGGTTTCTCGCCATTCATTTCTCAAAAATTCTTTTTCTATCATTTCGTTCTACAGGGCTTTTGAACATAAGTAGCCATTAAATTATTGCGGGTGACCCAAGAGACGGTGTCATCAAAATCTACCGATTTTTGTCGATCTACAAACAAGAAATCATTATTAGCATTTTCTGCCTTATCAATTCCTTCATGTTTTATAGGATTGCGAGTACCTGCGGATGTGTATGCTCCCTCACCTTTTGATCCATGGCTTATAAGAACAACAGCAATAAAATCATGAGGTATTAAACTGTGACTATTAAACACTTTAACCAAAAGTGGGTTATGAGATTGATCAACAATATTAATCTTCGAAATGCCAGCCTCTAGGCCATCTGCCTTAATGCCGCAAAAACTGTTTTCAGGCGGCTCTGTTCCTGATTCATCAATCAGGAGTGATTTAAGGTCAAATTTATTACCGAGCAATGGGTGGATCGCATAAGTCATCCAGTTTTTGTAACCATCTTTTGCCTTAGCCTCAGGAATACCCAAGGTTCGAAAAGGTATTATACCTTGCGCCTGCTCAGGAGAGTCACATTGGCTAGGAGCTTTTCCTCGTTCTGCCCCACTACTAGACGGATTCGCTGGACAAGGTAAGTGGTGATACGTTAGAAGATATCCTGCTAAGGCTTGCAAAACATACTGTTGGTTTTGCCCTGTTGTTACAACTTTCTCACGGTTCATCAGATTTATGAGAGATGGTAATCCTAAGCCAGCAACAATTCCTATAATCACGAGCACGATAGCTAATTCTAATAAGGTAAAGCCTTTGAGGTGAGTTTTTATCATTGGCGCTTCCCAAACAAAGTTGACCCTAAACGAACCATAGTGCTACCGCACTGAAGGGCGAGCAAGTAATCTGAACTCATCCCCATACTTATCTCGGAAAAATCATAGTGTTTATAAAGTGTATAAAGCCTTTGAAAATAAGGAATAGGGTCTTCATCTATAGGGGGAATGCCCATTACGCCAATAATGGGTAGCTGTAATTCATTCAGGCAGTAATCAATAAAAGATTCAGCTTTGTCAAAATGAACACCTGATTTTTGTGGTTCAGCCCCTAAGTTCACTTGAACCATCAGCTTTACTGATTTTCCCGTTTTTGCTAATTCTTCCTTAAGTTTTAGAGCAAGAGCAGGACGATCAAGAGTTTGAATAACATCAAACAGAGAAACTGCTGATCGCACCTTGTTTGTTTGCAAGGGACCAATAAGGTGGAGCTGTACAAAGTCAGTTTTGAGATGAAGCCACTTTTGCTCTGCTTCCTGAAGGCGGTTCTCCCCAAACAGAAGCTGGCCTGCATCAAGGAGTGTTTTGATGCTCTCAATAGGTTGATTTTTCGTAACAGCTAAAAGCCTTGCTTGCCCATCAATCTGGCTTTTAGCGTCACACCAACGCTGGAGAATTTCTTTATTTTTTACGGAAAGCATCCAACGTTACAATGTTTGATTCTTCAGATTTTGGCTCGCCATCAACAATCGAGATTGCTTTATCTTTTTTCTTAGAAATAAGAGATTTCTTAGAAGCAGCAACTTCTGGAACAGATTCTGGCTCGTCATATATTGGGGTGAATTCCAGTCCAAATTTTACAGACGGATCAACGAAACTAATAATAGCATCATAAGGAACCAGGAGGCGTTCATTCACATCATTAAAGCAAAGAGTAACGGCAAAACGATCTTCTTCTACTTCAAGGTCCCAAAACTCATGCTGCAGGACAATAGTGATACCGTCTGGATATTCTTCCATAAGATAATCAGGAAGATCAACTTCGGGATGGTCGGTTGCAAAAGTAATATAAAAATGATGAGAACCAGGTAAACCGTCTTTAGCAGCAGTCGTCAATGCACTTTTAACAACGCCTCGCAAAGCGGATTGAACCATTTGCTCGTAATTAATAATTTGCTTTTTTTTTACCAACTTAGACATCCTTTTTTAATGTTTAAATTCAAATCAGTGGGGGGACATTCTGTTGCCCGGCCGCCCCCCGATTAGCCGCGAGTTTAAGCTACTTTAATCAGCACTGCTGATATTAAGCGGCTACTGCTGCAGCAGCAGCTTCATTGGAGTTAACAGCTGTTAAGTCCCAATTGAAGTTACTGTTTGCAGGAGCATCAAGCTTACGCTTGCGGCTCACTCGAAGGTTCAATAAATTGACACCTATAAAAATAGCCCGATAACGGCGGTACCATGCCGAGCGAAAAGTACATCTTTACTACGCACGTCGATCCTGTTTCACCCCCATAAATAATGGTGGAGGTGCCGGGTACCGCCCCCGGGTCCGCAACGCCTATTTCACATACCGTTTATCGCCGTAGTTGATAAATCAACAAAACCAAAATAGCGCGTTTTGAATAGATTTGGAAGCGAATATCTCTTATATTGATTGGATTGACCTTAACTTCAGTAATTTAGGAAATTTTATGAGTGTAAGCGTTTCACAATCCGAAGCCATCCAAGAACTTCAATCATCCAAAAACACGACTTTGCGTGCGACTGTTCCCGCTCTGGAAGAGGTTTTATACCAACCCTTCCCTGTTCTAGATCATGGTTTTGTTCGGGTGATCGATTATATGGGAGATGATTCCGCGATCGTTCAAGCGGCCCGTGTTTCTTATGGAAAAGGCACAAAGAAAGTTACTGAAGATCAAGGACTAATTAATTATTTAATGCGTCACCGCCATTCAACACCTTTTGAGATGTGCGAAATTAAATTTCATATTAAGCTACCCATGTTTGTCGCACGGCAATGGATTCGTCACCGCACCGCTAATGTTAATGAATATTCAGCGCGTTACTCAATTCTTGATAGAGAATTTTATGTGCCATCTCCTGAGCATTTAGCAACGCAAGCAAGCCAGAATCGTCAAGGGCGTGGTGACGTTTTAGAGGGTGATGATGCTAAACGCGTACTAGATATCTTGCGCAAGGATGCAGAGCAATCTTATGACCACTATCAAGAAATGCTCAATGAAGACTCGCAGGGGAATGTTATCGATCCTAGTCGTCCTGGCTTAGCGCGAGAACTAGCGAGAATGAATTTACCCGTCAACTTTTACACCCAATGGTATTGGAAAGTTGATTTGCATAACTTAATGCATTTCCTCAGTCTTCGTGCTGACCCGCATGCTCAGTATGAGATCCGTGTTTATGCGGAGATTATGCTTGATATTCTTAAACGGTGGGTTCCGATTACGTATCAAGCCTTCGAAGACTATCGTGTTGGTGGTGTATCATTATCTGCAAAAGCAATGGACGTGATTAAAAGAAAATTGCGAGGAGAGGCTGTTGATCAAGTATCCAGCGGGATGGGCAAACGTGAGTGGACTGAATTGATGGCAACATTAGGATAGATTTAATCTTTCAGTTTTTATGTATAGACAAAGTATTTATAATATAAAAACATTAATACATGGATCCCCGCCTTTGCGGGGATGACAGTAGAGAGGCCTTTCTCTTATTTTTCTTTTTTCTTTTACATTTCGGTGTCTGCTGCTGCGTTTCTTGAATTTTTGAGGTTCAAGTGGGTTGGGATGATTTAGCTCACCCAGAGCTGTGCCTGTCACCAAGTACACATAGGCTTCGACTTGATACTCTTCGATCCTCAAACTGTGGGTTCGTTGTTCTGCGGTCGCTCGCATTCTCAAGTACTTTTATGTACATGTCGAATACTCGCGCCAGATAAACCTGCCCACATCTCGAGTCTCTTCAGAGTCTCGTTTTCAAGTCTGTTCGAACATTAAGCCAGTTCGCACGGCGCATCTACTCAGCCAAGATGCAGCCTGTCCGTTTAACCCAGGACAGCGGATCAGTTATTCAGCCAAAACTGACGGCGGTACACTCAGCCAGTACACTG
>CANFPP010000034.1 GCA_947449005.1 Holosporales bacterium
AATGACCAGGCTTCACCGCCAGTGTACTGGCTGAGTGTACCGCCGTCGGTTTTGGCTGAATAACCGATCCGCTGTCCTGGGGTAAACGGACAGGCTGCATCTTGGCTGAGTAGATGCGCCGTGCGAGCTGGCTTAATGTTCGAACAGATCTTTGGATGTGTAAACACACCAAAGATTGAAGGCAGTGTGGTCTAGCTGAGTGGTCACAGCTTTGGGGGAGCTAAATCATCCCAACCCACTTGAACCTCAAAAATTCAAGAAACGCAGCAGACACTTTTTTCCCATGGACTTCAACCGAAAGATCCGGGGGATCTTAAAAACAGCAAAGTTCATCGGAAAGAAAACCGAAAAATAAGACAAGAAAAACAAAAAACTTATACTTTAAATAAATTTCTATACTTAAGGATATATTACAGTCGCAGTAGCAAAGGCGGCAAGGCCTTCACCGCGCCCACAAAACCCCAGCTTTTCAGTTGTCGTTGCTTTTACACTCACACGATTACGATCGAGTTCTAACAACTCCATTAATCGCGTAATCATAGCTTCTCTGTAGGGCGAAACCTTTGGTTTTTCGCCAATAATGGTAACATCCACGTGAGAAATAACAGCCCCTCTGTCGCGTACTTTTTGTGCAGCATGCTTTAGAAAAATCCCTGAATCTGCGCCTTTCCAACGTTCATCTTGAGGAGAAAAATGCATCCCAATATCACCATCGCCAATTGCACCGAGTAAAGCATCTGTTATGCTGTGCAAGCCAACATCCGCATCCGAATGGCCAATTAAACTAAAACCAGCGGCAATTGAAACGCCTAGAATCATAACATTTTTCCCCGCCCCAATTGCGTGAGTATCAAAGCCGTGTCCTACACATATGTGTGGAATATTTTTAGTCATATCTACCATCGTTGTGATCTTTCTATTTAAAATATTTCCAGGGACAATCTGAACCGCAATATTATTATGTTCACACAAACTCGCATCATCAGAAAAATGAGCACTATCAACACATTGCTGATGTAACTTCATAATCACATCAAAATGAAAACCTTGCGGTGTTTGCGCTAAACTCAGGTGCTCTCTTGGAATGGTTTCAATAATAATACCATCTTTAACACTTTTAGTCGTATCGGTTACAGGAATTCCAGGGATAGCCGCTTTTGATGTTTTTAGTGCTGCAATAACACGATCAATTAATTCAGAGTCAACAAAAGGCCTCGCAGCATCATGAATTAAAACAATGTCAGGAGCAAATTCAGCTAAACTTTCTAAGCCTAATCTTACAGATTTCTGGCGTGTGTCTCCACCAAAGACTGGCGGTAAACAATCAAGATCTTGTGATATCTGTTTATAATAACCTTGGTGCTCTTTATTGATCACCGGCCGAACCCCAGAAATTGCTGGATGATTTGTAAACGCCAGAATGCTTTGTTGTAGAATTGGTACGCCAGAAATTGACAAGTATTGCTTTGGCATATCACCGCCAAGACGCTCCCCAATCCCACCAGCAACGACTAAAACATAAATTTTTGCCATGTTTTTCATTTTTACTCATTTTTAATGTGCACAAAACTTGCGCACATGATATTCTTCACGTTAGGTTTAAAACTCAAAGTACATTAATTTATTTATTCTGTCATGACTATCAAAATAGGACACATTGAACTATCTATGCCCGTTATCTTGGCTCCAATGTCTGGAGTCACGGATATGCCATTTCGGCGTTTGGTTAAACGCATGGGAGCTGGGCTGGTTGTATCGGAGATGATCGCAAGTCAAGCTATGATTCGTCATACCCGCCAATCCCTTAAAATGATTGAAAAATCAGCAGGCGAAGAGCCTATGGCCGTACAGCTTGCAGGATGCGAACCAGCAGTTATGGCAGAAGCTGCTAGGCTAAACGAAGACTTGGGCGCACAAATCATTGATATTAATATGGGATGTCCCGTTAAAAAAGTTGTTAATGGTCATGCTGGTTCTGCCTTAATGCGCGATGAGCTCTTGGCAACAAAGATTTTAGAAGCAACCGTTAAGGCTGTGAAAGTTCCTGTAACTTTAAAAATGCGCACGGGCTGGGATGATAACACTAGAAACGCACCTAAGCTTGCAAAAATTGCGGAAGATTGTGGCATACAAATGATCACCATTCATGGTCGTACGCGTTGTCAGCTGTACAATGGTTCAGCTGATTGGGCTTTTATTCGCAGCGTCAAAGAGGCCGTTAGCATTCCTGTTATTGGAAACGGCGATGTGACAACCATTGAAGATGCTGTCAATCTTTTGGAAGCAAGTAGTGCAGATGGCGTTATGATAGGTCGCGGCGCATATGGTCGCCCTTGGTTTGTTAATCAAGTAGGTCAATTTTTACTTAATAAAGCTTCTGTAGAGATTCCTTCTCTTCAAGAACAGCACGAGATTATACGTCATCATATAGATGACATCTTAATACATTATGGCGAAAGCACTGGCGTTAAAATTGCCCGCAAACACATCGGCTGGTATAGCAAAGGATTAACGAGCTCTACTGATTTTAGAGTTGCTATCAATCAGGTCGAAGATGGTGTTTCCATGCACGCTTTAATCGATAAATTTTACTTACCTTTTTACACCTAACGGAACATTATAAAATGTCATCAACAGCTATAAAAACCATAAACACTTCAGTGGGATTATCTGGAATCGTTGAGGATTTTTTAAAAACCTATTTTGCCAGTCATGAGGGCCTTTTACCAACGAGTGGGTTATACCAACTCGTTCTAACTGAAGTTGAAAAACCACTTATATTAGCCACCCTGAAAGCCGTTTCTGGGAATCAGAAAAAAGCAGCTGAAGTTTTAGGAATTAACCGAAATACACTGCGCAAAAAGATTAATGATTTGGGTCTGGATTCAATATTAAAGTTTAGTTGATTTCTATGAAAGTTGATCTAAGCCATTTTCATACATTCACAAGTAAATTCTTAGCTTTTTTTAGGTATTACAAATTATCAAGAAAGCTAAATGTTGCTTTATGTGTCACAGCTATTTTGTCAGGAATCGCGACCTATATTGTTTTAACAAATAGTGACTCTTTAGGGGAAAAAACTCAGAACATCGTTTTCTTAGTTTACCTTGATTTAACGTTACTACTTCTTTTATCTGTTGTGATTACGAAAAGGCTAGTTGAACTATGGGTTGAGCGTCGTCGTGGACTCACGGGGTCCAAACTACATGTTCACATTGTTGTTCTTTTTGCTTTGGTTTCGGTAACACCTGCAATTTTTGTAGCTGTCTTTTCAGCTCTCTTCTTTAACGTTGGTGTTCAGGCTTGGTTTGGTGAGCCAGTACGAGCAGCCCTTACAGAAGCGCGAGTTGTTGCAGATGCCTATTTAAAAGAACATCAAAAAGCGATTGTGCATGATGCTCAAGCCATCGTTATGTCATTACGGCCGCATGTTCCTTCTCTCATTGAAAACAGAAAATCTTTTGATGAGACATTAAGTAGTGCAGCTGATGATCGCGGTCTTTCAGAGGTTTTAGTTTTTAACGGTAAACACAATGTTGTCGCACGCTCGTACTTAACATTTGCTTTAGAGTTTGAAAAAGTCTCTTTTGATCATTTTAATCGTGCCAAAGCAGGAGATGTGGTTCCTATCACCAATGACTTAGGAGATCGAGTCCGCGTACTTATCCGGCTTGATCCAATAACAGACACATATCTATATCTTGGCAAGGCCGTTGATAAGCAGGTTTTGCATCACTTGGCTCAAACTCAAGGTGCTGTTGCGGAATACAACCGTCTTGAATCTCAAAGATCAGGATTGCAAATCACTTTCATAGCTTTCTTTTCTGTCGTTGCTTTATTGCTTTTACTATCCGCCATCTGGGTTGGATTAACGCTCGCTAACTTACTTGTACGACCAATTACTCGCCTTATCAAAGCAGCGGAAGAAGTTAGCCTTGGAAATCTTTCTATTCAAGTGGAAGAAGATCCTCTTAATAATGAATTAGATAACCTGGCAATTGCCTTCAATAAAATGACAGGTCAATTATTCAAACAGCATCAAGATCTCATTGAAGTTAACTTGCAATCTGACAGGCGTCGCCAATTTACCGAAACAGTGCTAGCCGGTGTTTCTGCTGGCGTTATTGGACTCGATCAAGATGAAAACATTAACTTGCCGAATCAAAGAGCTGCAGAGCTTCTCTTTCTTAACCTTGAGCAAATACAAGGCCAATCTTTAAGGACTATTATCCCAGAGTTTTCAGTATTATTAGATACTGTTTTGATGCAGAGCAGCCGTCAGATAAACCAACAAATTACGATTACTCGCAAAGGAATAAGTCACACTCTTCAGGTTTGTGTTGTAGTTGAAAAAAGCATCATGGATGATGCTATCAAGGGATATATTGTTACGTTTGACGATATAACTGGCTTGTTACAAGCACAACGTAAAGCAGCTTGGTCGGATGTTGCACGAAAAATTGCTCACGAAATTAAAAACCCTCTAACGCCTATTCAATTAGCAGCAGAGCGTCTGAAGCGTCGTTACTTAAAAGAAATTACTTCCGATCAACAAACATTTCAAAGTTGTATAGATACGATTATCAGACAAGTTGGCCATATCGGTAATTTAGTTGCAGAATTCTCATCTTTTGCTCGCATGCCTGAACCAACTATGAAAATGGAGAATATTTCTGAGCTTTGTAATCAAACCTTATTCTTGCAAAAACAAGCACACCCTGGCATTGACTTAATTTTTAAAACAAACGACAGTTCGTTAATGTTTCTATGTGATGCCCAACAAATCAGCCAAGTCATCACAAATTTACTACAAAACTCTATCGACGCCGTAACTTCGTTCTATCAATTAGACGCAAGTCAAAGTATTGTGAAATCATCTGCTATTGTACAATTAAATTTGCATAAAACAGTAAATGAAGTAATTATTGAAGTTGAAGATAATGGACCAGGTTTTCCTGCAGAGGGCCGTGAAAGATTGACAGAACCTTATTACACCACGCGTTCAAAAGGCACTGGATTAGGCCTTGCAATTGTGTCTAAAATTGTTGCAGATCATTCTGGGGAAATGGCACTCAGAGAGAGTAATTTAGGAGGGGCACGTGTTACCCTTAGCTTTACCCCATCTGTATAATGAAACTTGAAAGTTTAGAGTAAAAATAAATGGCACACGATATCTTAATTGTTGATGATGAAGCTGACATCCGTGATCTTATTGCCGGCATCCTTAGTGACGAAGGCTATAATACTCGCGTTGCTAGCGATGGTTTGTCAGCGTTAGAGTCTATTAAAAATCGTCAACCGAGCTTAGCTATTTTAGATGTTTGGTTGGGAGATAGTGAACGAGATGGACTTAAAATTCTAGATATTATCAAACGTGATCATCCGTATGTTCCTGTTATTATGATTAGTGGACATGGAACTATTGAAACAGCAGTCTCGGCAATTAAAAAAGGTGCATATGATTTTATTGAAAAACCTTTTCAAACAGATCGTCTCCTGTTAATCGTTGAAAGGGCAATTGAATCTTCCAGGTTGAAAAAAGAGAACGCTGAATTAAGAGTTAAGGCTAAGATTACCTCAGTCCTTATTGGTACATCACCTCTCATTCATCAAGTTCGTCAAATAGTCGATCAAACAGCACCAACCAATAGCCGTGTTTTTATTACTGGCCCAACAGGATCAGGCAAAGAATCTGTTGCTAGGCAAATCCACGCCCTATCAAAAAGATCACAAGGTCCATTTATTGTTTTTAATTGTGCGTCAGTTCATCCAAGCCAAATAGAGGCAGAGTTATTTGGTACTGAGATTGTTGGACTTTCTGCTGATATTCCGAGAAAAATTGGATTGTTAGAGCAAGCTCATAATGGCACTTTGTATTTTGATGAAATTACCGAGCTTCCACTTCCTGTCCAAGGAAAAGTAGTCAAGATTCTACAGGAAAACTCCTTTGAGAGAGTTGGCAGCAATCAAAAAATTGAGATTGATGTGCGTTTTATTGCTGCAAGTACAGCTAATATCCCAGAAGCAATTCAAGAAGGTCACTTCCGTGAAGACTTATTTTATAGACTTGGTGCTGCACAAATTGCTGTTCCTCACCTAAAGGACCGTGTTTCTGATATTCCCGCCTTAGCTCAGCATTTCATGGAACAAGCCGCTGCTGCAAAAGGATCTGTCTTAAGAAAATTTACTGACGATGCACTGGTGGTTCTACAGTCTTACCCGTGGCCTGGTAATATCCATCAGTTAAAAAATGTTATTGATTGGGTCTTAATTATGGCTACGGGAGATACGCGTGAACCTATCCGTAATGATATGCTGCCCTCAGAAATTATTTCTGGTGTTCCGTTCGCAAACAACTGGAATAAAACCGCAGAAGTTGTTGTATTGCCGCTTCGAGAAGCACGTGAGGTCTTTGAAAGAGAATACCTGCTAGCGCAAGTCAGTCGTTTTAGCGGCAATATTTCTCAAACAGCACGTTTTATTGGTATGGAAAGATCAGCACTCCATAGAAAACTGAGAGCCCTTGGTGTCAATGAAGTCAAGGGTACTGACAGTGATGAAGAAAACTCCAAGATTGCGTAACCAAGAAAACTCATGAAAGTTATTATCTTAGGTGCCGGACAAGTTGGCTATAACATAGCGAGATACTTAGCTTCAGAAGAGAATGATATTACTGTTGTTGATCAGTCTGCAGATTTATTAAGAAAAATTGGCGATAAAATAGACATTCAGCCTGTTGTAGGTTTTGCCTCGCAGCCTGATATTTTACAACAAGCGGGTGCTGCAAATGCTGATCTACTAATTGCTGTTACCGGCTCTGATGAGGTCAACATTGTTGCTTGTCAAATTGCACATTCTCTATTTAATGTTGAGATGAAAATTGCCAGAATTCGTCATCAAAGCTATCTAAATCCAATTTGGTCTGATTTATTTCACAGTAAGCACCTAGCAATTGACGTTGTTATCTCTCCAGAAATTGAAGTTGCACGTGCTATAAGTCGTAGCACTCAAATTGTAGGAGCGTTTGACGTTATTCCTCTGATTGGGGATAAAGTAAAAGCAATTGGTGTTAGATGTACTGGACAATCTCCTATCATCAACACACCATTAAGACTTCTTCCAGGTTTATTTCCCAAGCTTAATTTAGCTGTAATTTGCATATCTCGTGAAGATACAGTTTTTATTCCGAGCGGCGATGATAAGCTATTAGCCAATGATGAAGTCTATTTTATTGCTGAACAAAAAGACATTAGCGCGGCTATGGAAGCATTTGATTTTTATGATCAAGGAAACAGAAGAGTTTTAATCATTGGAGCAGGTAGCATTGGCCAAGCTCTAGCGAGTGAAATAGAAAACACTCAACCTGAAGTTAATATTAAAATAATTGAGAAAGATCATGCTCGAGCTGAAGCAGCTGCTCGTCATCTAAAAAGAGCAGAAGTTTTATATGGTGATGCTCTTGACTATGAAATACTAGCTGAAGCTAATGTTCAAAACAGCGAAACTGTTGTTTGCGTAACTGACGATGATAAGGTCAATATTTTAGCTGCTCTCTTGGCGAAACGCCATGGTGGGGGGCGTGCTTTAAGCTTACTCAATAATATGTCTTATTCTTCACTTGTAACTTCACTTGGAGTTGATGCTGTTATTAGCCCTCGCTCAATCACTGTTTCAAAAATTCTTCAGCATGTCAGGCAAGGTAAGGTGCGTTCAGTCCACTCTCTTGGAGATGGATATGCAGAAATTATCGAAGCAGAGACACAAGAAACCAGTCATATTATTGGACTTAGTATCAGCGATATTACTATCAAAGGATCAATTATGGTTGCAGCATTAATACGCGGTGACGATTTTATTCTGTGTCCTTCAAAAACTATTATCAGAACTGGTGATCGCCTTATTGTCATCGCAGCCAAAGAATCCGTTAAGAAAGTTGAAAAGCTCTTTTCCGTTCGTCCAAGTTATCTTTAACGCTTTGTTAAGTTTTCATCGTTAATAATAAACTTAACGAAGATAGATTTCTTAATAGAGCGTACTTATGATAGACCGAATCATCATTTTTATTTGTTGCACTATGATAGCTGCCATAGGCATAGCAGCTTGGTCCTACATGCAACATCCTGGTCGCTTTGTTGTGTCAAAACAAATTCCCAAAATAGTAAATTATGATAGCTCTGCGGGTGAATTGGTTACTTTTGAAACTGTGCCTGAGTTTCCTAAATTTAATGGTCCTTGCCCAGTTTCTCAGGGATTAGTTAATAATATCCACTTACGCAGCTCTTTAATGGGATTTAATAAGGGACAAGAGTCAGAAAAAAGACAATGGCATGATATTGTTGAATCTTTCGATCAACCTCGTACTCTTGATGGCATTAAAAAGAAATTACGTAATTTTCTCGTTACATACCAAAAATTTTCCCTAGCTACTGCGGGTCAGGTTTTCGGTGAAACAGATATACCAGCTTTATCACAGCAAATGAAAATTGCAATTTGCGATGAAATTGCGATTATTCATCATCATATCAAAGGTGGAATTAACCCAGCAATTGGTGGAGATTATATTAAAAACCAGAAACTAGAGATTTCTGAATTAGATCGTGATCTCTTTCGAACAATATACCAATCTTGCAGAATGGGAGCGTCAAATGCTTTCCGTTACACCCCAGGGCTTTTGACGCATATAACGTTTGAGCCAACGCCAGAAGAATTACTTTATATCCAAAAACGGTTAGATGTTGATCCAAACCGTCCAAATGAAGTAGTTTGCACTTATAGGAAATCTGATCAGAAAAGTTAGTTTTGAATTCTCACCCAACAAAAAAAGTTGTTGCTCTTCTTGGATACACAGCCATTATCGCCATTGCTTTTTTTATAATTGGCAGTAAACATTTTAGTTTTAATTCCATTGAAGACTCTTGTCCTATTCCCTTTAACATTGAAAATGACATTTTAACACGTAGTCGTCTTATTGGTTTTTCCACGGATAAATCAAGCCATCCAGAATGGCGACAATGGGAAGAGATTAAGAGTTACGAGAAACAACCTCGTACTATTGAAGATATTAAAAAGAAATTACATAACTTCTTAATTAGCTTAGAAAAAGCTGACAGTCCTGATACTCATCTTGGAGCATCGGGTGGCGGGGATTTGGATCAGTTTACTCGTCTTGCAATCTGTGATGAAATTGCTATTGTTCACCAACAAATTAAAAATGGAATTGATCCGACTATCGACTATGAAGATGATGGCATTCCGAAAATAGAAATTAGCGAACAAGATCGCAACCTCTTAAAAACAATTTATAGGTCTTGTAAAATGACGTGCGCTAATGCACATCGGTATACACCAGGGCTGTTGACACGCGTTACCTTTAGTCCTTCTGAATCAGACCTAAAGGCTATCTACGCAGCTCTTAATGTTGGAACCAATCACCACTAATCGTAAATGGAGGCCGGGACCGGAATCGAACCGATGTACAAGGATTTGCAATCCTCTGCATGACCATTCTGCCACCCGGCCTTTCGTTCTAAAAAAAACAATTTAGAACTTAGTGCTTTTTCCCGTATAATCCCTCTTGATACCCTAGGTCAAGAGATGTTGTGGTGCGATGTCCTAAAAACCTAGATTTTAAATTTGGAAAAGTATAAATGCAAATTGAAAAACTAGATTACGATCACTCATTAGCTCGCCAAAACATGGTGTTACGGCAAATTCGTCCAAATAAAGTTACCGATAAACGAATCTTAAAAGCATTTATCGAAACCCCGCGCGAGCAATTCGTGCCCGTTGCGCTGCGAGGATTATGTTATTCGGATAAGAACTTGTCCCTCACTCCAGAACGTACGTTATTATCTCCTTTAATTCTTGCACAAATGATGCAAATTGCGCAAGTGAGCTTGAAAGATAAAATTTTAGTAGTTGGTTGCAGCACTGGATACAGTCTTGCAGTCCTATCAAAAATTTGCGCACAGGTTGTTGGCCTGGAAAATAAACCTGCTTTTTTAAATCTTGCACAACAAAATCTAAAAGAAATTACTTCTGTTGAAATTGTGCATTCCAATCTAAGTCAAGGTTGCGCTTCCTTGGCGCCTTATGATGTAATTATAATAGAAGGAGGAATTTTTATGCCTCCTCCTGTAATTCTTGATCAATTATCCACTAAAGGCGGACGCCTTGTTGCGATTCTTTTAAATGAGCATTATAATGAAACTCTTCGCCAAATGGGCAAGGGGGCAGTTTGGGTTAAGAACGGCGATATTGTAACAAGAAAGATTTTCCTTAATACTTATGCAGAACCACTCTCAGATTTCCACCAACCACAATCGTTTAAGTTTAATTAATGACTAGCATTCACCATTCTAAATCACCATTTTCCCTCATTGAAGAAGAAATTTCTTGCTTGGCAGTTAGTGCACTAATTGAAGACTGTGTCAAAATGACACTGATCGATGTTCGTCAAGATTGGGAAATTGATATTTGCAAAATCAATAACAGCATGCATATACCTCTTTCAAAATTAGAAGATTCCTTGAATACTATACCTAAAGATCAGCCACTTATTACAATTTGTCATCATGGGGTTAGAAGTAAACATGCAATGAGTATACTCAAGAGGAACGGATTTAATAACGTTGCCAGCTTAATAGGGGGCGTCGACACATGGGCAAAGCAAATCGACCAATCTATGGCGCAATACTAAAAACAAAAAAGGACATTTTATTTATGAAGCACTATCCATTCGCAAGACTGACTTCTTCTCTTCTTATTTCTTTAACGATAGTCAACGTGCCTGTTATGGCTGATAAAATTGAAGATGCACTAATTGCGACTAGCAAAAATAATCCTGATTTGCAAGAAGTACGACAAAACGTTAGATCTGGACATGAAAAAATTGTACAAGCGACATCTTCTTGGCGTCCAACAGTGGATGCGAGCCTAGGTATAACGGGCAGTCAGGTTGCAAGTTCTGGAAATCAAAAATCAATCGCATCTTCTGCAGGAGGATCAGCGACGAATACTCGTCAGGGCACATTAACGCTTAAACAAAATCTTTTTAATGGTGGGTCAACTGTCTCTACAGTTAGTGGAGCTGAAAATAACATCAAGTCTTCCTGGGCATCTCTTGATGTAGCTGAACAGAATGTTTTTCTACAAGCTGCAGAAGCTTATTTAAATTTGCTTTCGAATGATTCTGAAGTCGCTTTACTTAAAGCCAATGAATTAGCTTTAAAAACGACTTTAGAAGCGACACAAGATAAATTTAACATTGGTGAAGAAACTCGCACCAGCGTTGCACAAGCAGAAGGAAAATATGCTGAAGCAGTCGCAAAACGACAAACATCTGAAGCAACCCTAGAGGGTTACAAAGCAACGTACACACGAATTACGGGATTGAAAGCTGGAAAACTTGATAAGCCACTAGGGCACGATGGTCTTCCGGATAAAGTTGAAAAAGCGATTGAAAATGCTCAAAATCAGAACCCATCTATAATAGCAGCACAATTTGATTATCTAGCCGCAAAAGATGATATCGGAAAAATTGGAGGAAAGCTTCTTCCAACGCTTGATTTTACAGCTCAAAGTTCTCGATCAGAAGCGAGAAGTAGTAATCACTATGTTTCTAGCGATAAAGATATTAGGTATAATGATTTTAGCACAAACAATCAGGTCGCACTTAATTTAACAATTCCTCTTTATGAAGGTGGCGCTATTCGTTCGCAAAAACGTGAAGCACACGAAGCATCAACAGCAAAACGTATTGCAGTTGAAAAAGTTAGACGTCAAGTCATAGAGCAAGCAATTCAATTTTGGCAAAACTTTATAGCAGCAAAAGCAAATATTGAAAACTTTAAAAAGCAAGTAAAAGCCAGTGAGGTAAGTCTTGATGGCACTAAGCAAGAAATGGAAGTTGGTTCTAAAATTCTTCTTGATGTTCTGAATGCTCAAAGTGAACTTTTAAATGCTCAGCTGCAATTAGTGAAAGCAGAAAAAGATTACTTCTTGGGTGGCTATCGTTTAATGGCAGCAATGGGTCAATTAAACGCTAAATATTTAAAGCTTAATTTAGAACAATTTAATCCACAGGCTCATTTTCAACAAGTTCGTAGACAAATATAGAAAAATAAAATAATAAAAGAGTATAATTAAAATCAGACGGTGTGAAAATGAGTAATAACTTTGAGGAAACAGAAGAAATGTCTATGGAGGAAATTTTAGCATCCATTCGCAAGTATGTTTCTGATGATTCTCATGCTGCAATGAACCATCCTATAAAATCTTCTGCTGATCACCAGCATCCAAAAAAATATGATGATGACGTTTTGGTTTTAACGGATGAGTTTATTGAGACTAACATGCCAAAGGCTCCGGAACCTCAAAATCATACTCAAAGTAATTCTATAGCAGAGTCGTCATTCGATGAAAAGCGATGGGATAATCAAAAACTTCCGCCAGAACCATCTCGAAGCGTTAATGATTTTAATATTTCTGAGGATTCATTCGCAAAACCGACGTCATCCTCTCGCGAGGAAATTTCAACAAGAGCTGAAATTTCTGGGAAAACTTTGTCAGAGACTGCGAATGCATTTTCTCGTCTTGCAGAATTTTCTAAGAATCCTACGCAACAAAATAATCAAGTGAGCTCTAGTACAATCACTCTTGATCACTTAATATCAGAACTGGCGCGCCCGATGATTAAGCAGTGGCTTGACACTCACTTAACATTACTTGTTGAAACTTTAGTCAGTAAAGAGATTGAAAAGATCACAAAATCACATTGATATGATCCCAACTTTCATTCATCTGCGTCTTCATAGTGCTTACTCCTTAGCAGAAGGCGCTATTAAGATAAAAGAAATCCCTAGCCTGTGCCATTCGCACAAAATGCCTGCTGTTGCGATAACCGACACGGCAAATTTATTTGGTGCATTAGAGTTTTCTATTACATGCGCAGATGCAGGTATTCAGCCGATTATCGGATGTCAAATTAACGTTGTCTCTCAAACTGCCAAAGATCAAAGCGACCAACTCTTACTTCTTGTTCAAACAGAAGTTGGCTATCGCAATTTATTAAAGCTTGTTAGTCGCTCTTACTTAAATCAAAAGAAATCTTTTCCAGAAATTAGTTTAGAAGATTTAAAAACACATAATGAAGGGCTTATAGTCTTAACAGGCGGTCATTATGGAACAATTGGCAAACTTCTTTTTGCAAACCAGGTTGATGCTGCAAAAGATTTTTTAAATCAGCTCATTCAAATATTCCCAGATCGATTATATATTGAGTTAATGCGTCACGGACTAGGCATTCAAAAACAAATTGAATCGCAGCTTATTGATCTTGCGCATTCTTATAATGTTCCTCTCGTCGCAACAAATGATGTATTTTTTAGTACGCAAGATATGCATGAAGCGCACGATGCTTTGCTTTGTATTGCAGAGGGCAGCTATGTCAGTCAGGATACAAGAAGACGCCTTACAGATCAGAATTATTTTAAATCTTCTGATGAGATGGCAAAGCTTTTTGCTGACATCCCTGAGGCACTTTTAAACACAATCACAATTGCTAGGCGTTGTAGCTTTATGCCAACGGCTCAACAACCGATGCTCCCACCATATCCAACTGTATCTGGAAAAAGCGAAGCTGAGGAGTTGGTAGAGCAAGCTTATAAGGGGCTTGAAAAACGTTTTGAAAAAGAAGTTTTTCTAGAAGATGACGACGAAAATGCGCGCGTACAGAAACGAGAGACATATCTAAATCGTCTTGCTTATGAATTAGAAATAATCAAAAAAATGGGATTTCCAGGTTATTTCTTAATCGTTGCTGATTTTATCCAGTGGGCTAAAAATCAAGGCATACCAGTAGGGCCTGGCCGTGGTTCAGGGGCGGGTTCATTGGTCGCTTGGGTGCTGACCATCACCGATATTGATCCCATTCGTTTTAATCTGATCTTTGAGCGTTTTCTGAACCCAGAGCGCGTGTCTATGCCTGACTTTGATATCGATTTCTGCCAAGATCGCCGCGATGAAGTCATCATTTATGTTCGCGAAAAATATGGCTCCGAACGTGTTGCTCACATCATTACATTTGGAAAACTGCAAGCTCGCGCGGTATTGCGTGACGTTGGTCGCGTTTTGCAAATGCCCTATGGTCAAGTCGATAAAATCTGCAAGTTGATTCCCAATAACCCTGCAAGTCCTGTTACTCTTGCAGAAGCTTTAGTTGCAGAACCCCTCTTAAAAGAAGCTCAAGACAATGATTTAACGGTAAGTAAGCTCATCAGTATTGGCATGAAGCTTGAGGGCCTTTACCGTCATGCCTCAACACATGCTGCCGGTGTTGTTATTGGTGGTAGTAATTTAGAAGAGACAGTTCCTCTTTATAAAGATGATCGATCAGAGCTCCCTGCAACTCAATTTCACATGAAATATGTTGAGATGGCAGGTTTACTAAAGTTCGACTTTTTGGGCCTAAAGACTCTTACAGTTATTGAGAGGTGCTGTCAGCTTGTTCGGAAAAGAGGTATTCCCTTTGAGATCCAGCAAATTCCTTTAGATGATTCGTTGACTTTTGCTCTATTGTGTCGCGTTGAAACAGTTGGAATCTTCCAGGTGGAAAGTTCGGGAATGCGCGATGTCTTGCGCAGACTTAAGCCAGACCGTTTTGAAGATTTAATCGCGCTGGTTGCTCTTTATCGTCCGGGTCCTATGGATGATATCCCGCGTTATTTAGCCTGTAAGCACGGAGAAGAAAAAGTTACCTATCTCCACCCTGCGCTTCAACCCATTCTTGAACCAACCTATGGTGTTATGGTCTATCAAGAGCAGGTCATGCAGATTGCACAGGTTCTCGCTGGTTATACACTTGGCAGTGCCGATTTACTCAGGCGTGCTATGGGTAAGAAAATCAAAGCAGAGATGGATGCTCAGCGAGCTCAATTTATTGAGGGAGCCATAAAAAATGGCGTTGATCAAAAAACAGCTCACCTTATCTTTGACCAAATGGCAAAATTCGCAGGCTATGGTTTTAACAAATCACATGCTGCACCTTATGCTTTGCTGACTTATCAAACAGCCTATCTCAAGGCACATTATCCCCTCGATTTTTTTGCTGCGACTATGACATTGGATATGCACAACGTTGATAAGTTGAATGTGTATCGCCAAGACTTACAAAGCTTAAATATTACTGTTTTGTCTCCTGATATTAATTTTTCATCTCCAGAATTTACAGTCGAGAATGAAGGTATTCGCTATGCTCTTGCTGCTATTAAGAATGTCGGCGCGCAAGCCATGGAAGAGCTCACCAATGAGCGACAAAAAAACGGTCTCTTTAAGGATCTTAATGATTTTATTAAACGTTTAGATCATCGTGTTCTTAACAAACGACAATTAGAAAATCTGGTTGCTGCTGGTTCTTTTGATCAAATTCACCCAAACCGCTGTCAAATTTTCAGCGAAATAGATACTTTATTGCGCCATGCTCATCTCGCTAATACAGAGCGTCAGAGCCGTCAAAATCTATTGTTTGGTAAAGCGCAAGCACAAGCCACTCTCATTAACCTGCCAGACATAGAGGATTGGAGTCCATTAGAACGCCTCCAAAAAGAGTTTGATGCTCTAGGTTTCTTTCTGACTGCTCACCCGTTAGACGCTTATGTTGATAGCTTGGACAAGCTTAATGTAACGACCAGTGATAATATAAAAGACTCCAGTGAAGGTGCCACTCTTAACCTCGCGGGTATTATTTTAAATAAACAAGAACGTATGTCAAAAACCGGACAGAAGTTTGCATTTATTCAAATCTCCGATGCGAATGGTGTATTCGAAGTTGCTACTTTTTCTGAAGTGTATGCGAGAGTTCGAGAAACATTAACGCCAGGATCTCCTTATTTTATTAAAGCAACCGTCCGATTTGATGGAGAAAATCCGAGATTAATTGCCCAGGAAGTGCTCCCTCTTGATCAGTATTTACAATCGAAAATATCACAAATTCGCCTAGTGGTTGACGAATCTTTCCAAGTAGAGAAACTGCACAATGCTTTGCAAAATAGCGCAAATGGATCTACCAACATTATGATTGAAGTGCATCTAAAGCAGCTTCCTCCTGTTTTAATTCGCCTTAAAAAGCTTTATACGATTACTGCTGATAGTCGTTTTCGTCTTATGAAAATTCCTGGTGTTCTCAAAATTGTTGATTTAGCTTCATGAAAATTGTTTGGGTTTCTGCTCTTGTTCTCGAAAATGAAAAGAGTGAAATTCTTTTGACTCAGCGCCCAATGGGTAAAGAAATGGCTGGTTTATGGGAATTTCCGGGCGGGAAAATTGAGTCAGGTGAATCGCCCGAAGAGGCTTTGATTCGAGAAATAAAAGAAGAGCTAAACATCACTTTGAATAAGAATTCTTTGGTTCCGCTTACATTTGTCTCCCATAGCTACCCGACGTTTCAACTGGTGATGCTAACTTTCCACTGCAAACAGTGGCAGGGAGAAATTCAATTGATGGAACAACAAGGTGGATTTCAATGGGTAAACCTACAGACTTTGGATCCTGCTATTCTACCTACTGCCGATCAACCTCTCATAGAGTTTCTTCGTTCGGTTTTTGTTTGAAGATCTTCATCTCAAGAATAATGCAAAGTATTTAAAGTATAGAAAATGCTCTCATCGTCGACATGGAGATGTTTTCATATATTTAATTGATTTGATTTTTTACTTTATTTTTATTTTTAATTATTCTGTTTTATTATTTTTTTTATTTCCAATGTTTTTCTTCAGAGTTTTACGTTTCGGTGTCTGCTGCGTTTCTTGAATTTTTGAAGTTCAAGTGGGTTGGGATGATTTAGCTCACCCAAGGCTGTGACCACTCAGCTAGACCACACTGCCTTCAATCTTTGGTGTGTTTACACATCCAAAGATCTGTTCGAACATTAAGCCAGCTCGCACGGCGCATCTACTCA
Source organism: Holosporales bacterium (assembly GCA_947449005.1). Taxonomy (GTDB): domain Bacteria; phylum Pseudomonadota; class Alphaproteobacteria; order Paracaedibacterales; family CANFPP01; genus CANFPP01. The sequence continues at coordinate 16,955 of CANFPP010000034.1, forward strand.
GCCAAGATGCAGCCTGTCCGTTTAACCCAG
>CANFPP010000035.1 GCA_947449005.1 Holosporales bacterium
AATCGACAGATTTTTCCAACAGCGCGCTTATACGTTGCAAGCAACGACGCTTCTCTTTTTTGATATTTTTATTGTATATCGATTGATGTTTGTATTATATATCTACAAATGGCAATTTATCACTTCACCGTTAAGATTATTTCAAGAGCAGAGGCAAGGAACTCTGTGAATGCTGCCGCGTATCGGCGTGCGGCTAAAATGCATGATGAGCGCACAGGCCAGATATTTGATTATTCAAAAAAGAACGATGTTATCCATAAAGAAATCTCACTACCGGAGAATGCACCGGAATGGGCAAAAGCGCTTACAGCTGCTGGTTTAGATCCAACGCTTGCTTCAGAAAAACTTTGGAATGCTGTTGAACAATTTGAAAAACGCAAAGACGCTCAACTCTCAAGGGAAGCAGAGTTTGCTTTGCCCAATGAATTGAGTTCTCTACAACGAGAAACTTTAGCCAGAGACTTTATTACCAAAAACTTTACCTCAAAAGGAATGCTTGCTGATTGGGTCATTCACAATCCCCTTGATAAGGAGACAGGTATTGAAAAACCGCATGTTCACGTAATGTTAACGATGCGAGCTTTACGTGAAAAACCAATTTTAGAGAAAGTCAAATCGGCAATGGGTTTCTCTTCGCAAGAAATCTTTTTTGGAGAAAAAGTTCGAGACTGGAATTCAAGATCTCTCATTCGAGAGCTACGTAAAAACTGGGCCGATCTTGCCAATGAGCACCTCTCAAAAGCAGGCTATGATGTTAGAATTGATCATCGGAATTATAAAGATCAAGGCGTTGAGTTTGTGCCGCAAGAAAAGCTCGGCAAAAATGTCAAAGAGATGGAACGAAAAGGTCTTGAGGTTGATCGCTTGAAACAATTCAAAGAAAACAATCTTTATAACTTAAAGCTCATTCGCCAGAATCCTGAAATCGTTTTGGAGTATATAACACGCTATCAATCCACTTTTACACGGCAAGATATTGCGAAAGTTTTAAATCGTTACGTTGATGATGCTGATGAGTTTATTCGATTGCAAGCCAGGATAGAACTCTCTCCAAACCTTGTTGTCTTAACCGGAGAAAATCAAAAAGGGTCACAAAAACTAACAACGCAAGAAATGATAAAAGTTGAAAGCGAGATGACACATCTAGCCTCCAAACTTGCTAAAAAACATTCGTGTCCCCCTCACCTTTCCGGCACAGAACATTACCTGCAAGAGGCTCATAAAAAATTTAAAGAGTTTGGTGGATTATCGAGTGATCAAGTCGCAGCTATTCGTCATCTTGTTGCAGATGGACAATTGAAGGTTGTGGTTGGATATGCCGGGGCTGGAAAAACAACAGCCTTAGAAGTTGCCAAAGAAATCTGGAGCTTTTCTAGTTATAAGGTTGTTGGAGCAGCGCCAACCGGAAGAGCAGCTTCTAACTTAGAAATTGGCGGCATTGCTTCTAAAACACTCCATAAATGGGAACATGAATGGAAGAACGGGAGAGAGCAACTTAACAGCCGCAGCATTCTTGTTGTTGACGAGGCCGGTATGATTGACTCTCGAAGAATAAATGCTCTGCTCCAAGAATCCTCAAAGCAAGGGTTTAAGGTTGTGCTGGTGGGTGATCCGGAACAGCTAGCTCCGATTGAAGCCGGAGCTGCTGTTCGTGGCGTTATGGAACATGTCGGTTTTGCCGAGCTCAACACCATTGTTCGCCAAAAAGAACAATGGCAACGAGACGCTACACAGCATTTAGCAACCCGCCAGACAGAAAGAGCCTTAGAAGCTTATCATCAGCGTGGCCATACGTATTTATCCGGTGATGCAAAGCAGATTCTTATTCAGGACTGGGCAAAGTATCAACAAGTGTCTAAGGATGAGTATAAGGATCAATCGCCGCAGAACCAGCCCCCCTCTGTAAAAAGATCGGCATTAATTCTAGCCTATACCAATAAAGATGTTGCGTCTCTGAATGAAATGGCCCGTCTTGAGTTTAGAAAATCCGGGAATTTGATTGGTGCTGATCAAATTCTTACCATTACCAAAAAGGTCAACCTTGAAACCCTAGACAACACTCAGCCCACCAGAATGCCCACTTTAACAAGAGAAGACAGAGCATTTGCGGTTGGCGAGAGAATCCTCTTTTTGCAAAACGACTATGGGTTAGACGTTCGCAATGGACAACTGGGAACAATCCTTGAAATCAATGAGGGGTTTTTGAAAGTTGAAAAAGAAGATGGCAAGACAGTAACGTTTGATATCGATACTTACGGATATATTGATTATGGCTATGCCACCACCATTCACAAATCCCAAGCCACGACAGTTGATCAGACATTCTTTTATGCAAGCCCGTCTTTAGACCGACATCTGACCTATGTTGCTTTGACGCGACATCGCGCTGATGTTCGAATTTATGGAGACCAGTTTTTCAGCAAAGACGGCTTTATCAAAGCCCTTAGCCAAGAAAACACCAAAGAAGTCAGTTTAGATTATCCAAAAGCGCAAGAAATGAGTACGGAAATGCAAAAATCCTTTATGCAACGACGAAACCTAACGGCAGCTTCGATTGTCGAAGCCTTTTATGGCTACGTTAAAAAAGCCTGGAATTACGGCAGAGAAGAAAAATCGATTCGCTTTGAGACTTTTGAAAAAGGAACTGAAGTCCTTAATGATATTTCAAATCAAGCTCTTTTCAAGGTTAAAGCGCCTCATAGGGAATGGGAGGAGATTGCAGAAGTTGATCTTGAAAAAATAGCCTCTGTTACGTATCAACAAACCCAACTCTCTGCCTCTGCTTCCGTTGCCACAGATGTTCAGCCTTTTGCTTCTGAGTATTCGTCTCGTCCGTCTTCTCTAAAAACCAGAGTTGCTGCTTCTGTTGAGCCAGAAGAGAGCTCAGTCTCTGCCAGTGTGATAAAATCGAAGAAAGAAAATCTTGCCCCCGCTTTTGCTCGCTCTCTTGATTTTAATGAAATCAATGCAAGATTGTCTTCACGAATGCCTGAACTCGTGCAGCACGTGTTTAAAGGACAACATTTGCAGATTAGAAAAAATACCATTCGGGTTGGCAAGAAAGGCTCTATTGTTATTAACGTTGCCGGAGAGAAGCAAGGTCAGTGGTATAACTTTGAAGAAGGTGTCGGCGGCAATGCCTTAACCTTTTTAACCCACCATCTTAACATGACGCCAAAAGATGCTGCTCTTTATGCTTCCAGCTTTATTGAAGATCTGCCTGAAAGAACGTTGGATACTCCAACCTTTAAACCTCAAGAATTTTCCAAAGACACTTCTGAAGCGCCAACTTGGACACCTGTGTTTCCTGTGCCTGCTTCTAAAGCCAATCCAGACTTAGAATCGAATTCTCATTTAAATTATGTGTTTAAGAATGGTGCTGTTGAGACCATGCGATTTGCCTATCTTGATGAAAACAAGAACCTACTTGGCTATGTTGTTCGGATTGAAGATCTGGAGGGGAACAAGCAGACACTCCCTCTCACCTATTGTCAAAATGAAAAAGGGCACACCTTTTGGAAATGGCAAGGCTTTGGAGAGAATAGGCCTCTTTATGGATTAGATCGTCTTGCAGACCATCCTGATAAACCTGTTCTTATCGTGGAAGGTGAAAAAGCCGCAGATGCCGCACAAAAGCTTTTCTCTGATCATGTCGTAGTAACATGGTTAGGAGGAACGGGAGGCGTCCGGAAAGCTAATTTTGAACCTCTTGCCGGCAAAGACGTCACCATTTGGCCTGACAATGACGAAGCTGGTATAAAAGCTGCTCATGAAGTTAAGGACGTCATAGGCAAGTTAAATGAAAACAACGATAGAAAAGCTTCTGTAGATATTGTTGAGATTCCACGTGACAGATTACCTCTGAAATGGGACCTTGCTGATCCTCTGCCAGAAGGTGTCACCCTTTCAGAAATTCAGAGTTATGTCGCAAAGAAAGATAATTCACTCGCTACAACAATAACAAACAATCAGCCTAAGGTTGAACAGAACACCCCTGAAATAAACCCTGATGGAAATATGCCCATTAAGAAGAGCCCGGAGCCAAATCTTTTAGAGCAGTATATTATGCTAAAAGGTAAAAAAGAGGCCTTACCTTTTATTACGAAATGCTCGTTTGAACAGAAGCAAGATTTTGTAAATTTCGGTAGACAGATGGAAAGTTTGGCCATGAAAATCTCTGAAGATCCTGGACTCATGAAAAAAACTGACGCTAGAGATGTTGCTGAACACATTAAAACTTATGCAGAAATTGGCAGAGAAGATATCGCGCGAACTCTCAGACACGAACAAAATGCGCAAAAGAAAGAGCAAGAGAGTTCAAAGCGCCCGGAAGAAAATCTTATAGAAACTTTCAGTGAACTCAAAAAACAGAGAGAGTCCCTCCCTTTTGTCACTCTTTGCACCCATCAACAAAAACAAGAAATCCTCTCTTTAAGCAGACAAATGGAAAAGATAGCCACAAAAATTGAGGGTACACCAGAACTCATGGAAAAAGCTGTGTCTAAAGGAATAGCAGAGCAAGTTAAAGATTACGCTAGCATGCATAAAGAAACACAATACAGAAGCAGAACAAGATCCCATGATAGGGGTCGCGGGATGAGTTTTTTCTAGGATTTTTGAAGAGTTTTGCAAGATCACTTATCCTATCACAGGATAGCTTTAATATATTTTGAAAAAATGGCGCAAAGATATGTGCTATCCTTCACTTATGTGATTCACTTTAAAAATGAAGGATAAGACAAGAAGTATGAGATGACTAATATAGGTTGAAGCTGAATTAAAAATATTAAACCAAATGCTTTCTTCTAATGTCGCTGAATTTTTAGCCATTTACGGCAGATGACAGATAGAAAAAACGTTTCTTATCCGCAGTTTTATATTTTAAAAACAAAGAAAAGCTAGATTTCCTGCAGCGACTTCTGGCTTAGGATGTCTTCTATTGGATAGTTCCCATGCTCCCATACATAATCTTTCAAAAAAGTGACGAGGAGTATCTGACTTCAGCTTTGAGTTCTGCTCTTACTTATTCTCAAATAAAGCATTAAATTCAAGGTAAGAGATTGCAGGATTAAGAGTGTAATGACCTTCTAAGTATTGATGAGCAAACGTTTTTAAATAGCCAGCATAATCACGTGTTGCTGAAGAACCAATCGTAAGCCGAGATACACCCAACGGTTTTAATTCAGCTAAATCTTTTATCCAAGGACCCGCGAGTAAATTAAGAGGTAGCTGAATCGTTCTACTTACTTCAGAGATTAAGTCAGGATTAGTAAGGCCAGGAACAAAAACACCATCAGCTCCAGCTTCTTGGTAGGCTTGTAATCGCCTTAATGTTTCTGGTAGCTGTTCTTCTTGACTCAATAAATTTAACCAAAAGATATCTGTGCGAACGTTAACGAATAAAGGTAAATTAACTTTATGGGTTAGCGATTTTATCGCCTTAATTTTTTCTGTCTGCTCCGTTACCGAAAATAAATGTCCCGGTCGTTTTGGATCAGCATCCTCTAGGTTAATGCCAACAGCTCCTCGTTTCAAAATACCGAGAACAGTTTCACAAATTTCATCTGGAGTATCTCCAAACCCCGCCTCTAAATCCACAGTCACAGGAATACTGACACTTTTTACAATACGATCCACCATAAGAAACAAAAGATCCCTGGGTAATTTACCATCCTCATATCCGAAAACAGCTGCCATACCTGCGCTCGTTGTCGCAATTGCTTTAGCCCCTGCTTGTTCAAAAATTTTAGCGCTTAAAGCATCCCATGCATTTGGCAGAAGAAGCGGATCTTCTTTACTGTGAAGTGAATGTAATAAACGGGCTTTCTCATATAATTGGGGAGAAAAAATAGGATCCACTTCTGCTTCCTCACATGCAGTTCCGCTAGAGACTAAACTTGCAGATATAATTAAAAATAAAAAGGCGTAGCCATTTTTGATAAACATTGCATACTTTCAAAATCATTCGTCAAGATTTTAAAGGGGGCGATAATTAATGACGAAAAGATCAACTTAAAAATAATTATCTTTATTCACAAGATGTATATGTATACCTAGTGTTAAAAACCATTAAATATCAAGATGAAAACAATGTCTCATTTCTAACAAAAAGCTTTTCAACTCTCAGTTAGAATGCATCTCCCACTATTGAAATGCTGAGATTAAAACCTAGTCAAACAAACTGACTAAACTTTAAAACATCAAAATCCATTTACTGCACAGAATCTTCTGGAGATATTGAGTCTGTGTTTTGATACAGGAAATATTGTAAGTGTCACACGTGAATATTAAGCATCCCATTGGGTTCTAAAGTTTCAAAGCTATCCCTTATTTAGGCTTGTATTTCTTAGGTAATCACTTCAAAACAACCCCCAGTTTTATTAAGCTTTATGCAAAATGTTCTCTTCAAACCTGCCTTTGTAATGAGGATGCGTAAGGTAGGTTAAGCGTTGCAGCAAAATAGGATTTTCGCCGCGCAGAAATGCAATCAGAACTTTAGAATCCAATCGTCTCACCTCATCCGGATTTAACAAAGATCTTCCCGTTTCAGAATAAGAAGATGTTGTTGAATCACTGGTAACGGCAAACGATCCAAACTTTTTGTTTTCTTGCTTGGATTGGCCTTTGTTTTCGCTGTGACTTTGAACCGTCATTTTGCCTAAAGACGTTGACACCAACTCAGCCGTTTTTAAATCCGTTGTTCCAAAAAACACCGAGAGATGACTCGAGAGAAATGAATCACAGGTCTGCGGATAAACCGCTCTCAACAATCCTATTGTTTGACTGATAACCATAAGACTCACTCCATACCCACGGCCATAGACCAGCGCATTTTCAATCTGCGGCATCCAGCCTAAAGCCGGCATTTCATCCAACAACATCAAAAGTGGTTTTGAAGAGCGTTGTCCTCTGGCTCTTTGTAAAACCATGAACATTGCCCCGATCACCAATCTTAAAACTCGGCTTTGAGTCGCTAGCTTTTCTGAGGGAATGCAGAGATAAAGATCTGCCATTCCTAAAACGAGTTCAGCTAAACTAAACGTTGATTTTCTTAAAGCACGACGCACTTCCGGGCTGTCTAAAAACCGCAATTCAACGCGTGCCGAGTTTTTGGTTGCAGAGAGTTCTCTGCTTTCCGTACTTAAAAATCCATTCGCGAGCCTTGCCGCGGCTCCATAAGCGATCTTGCTTTTACTTAGCTCTTTGAAGAGCTGTGTCAGATCGTCATCCGGCTCACACAAGGCATCATAAACTGTTCCTAAGTGTTTATCTTCCTTAGCTATGCTCTCTGACCCAACCACATGCAAGATTAAACATTGAATCATTGCTGCGGCTTGACTGGCAAAGTATTGCGTCCCACCGGATTCATGTGCAGGCACAGGACAAAGTAAACTAGCTAACGTTGCCGAATCATCAACAATTGACTCTTGAGTCGGGTCTAAAAGATCAAGCGCATTAAAAGTCGCTGAACTTTTCCCATCCGTAATTCGGAACGGGTCGACAGCATAAACAGTGCGACCCTTCCGGCGTCTTGCTTGCGCTGTCACAGCGTAATTTTCTCCTTTAATGTCTGTTACCAGAACTGACCCAGAATAATCTAACAACGTTGGAATAACGATTCCAACCCCCTTCCCAGCCCCACTTGGCGCAATCACAACACTATGATCCACCTTTAAACGCAAAATCTCTTTAGCTGTTGTTGTTTTAATTCGGGTTGTTAGCTTTTCTAAAGACATATTATTGGCCACAATTCCGCCAATTGGAAAGCCCTCCGAATGACCCAGTTGACGCAACCGTTTCTTTGAGCAGAGTTGTGCACTGCCATGCGTCGTACTAGAATCAACTGTGTTCATCAATCGACCCAGAGAACCTGGAAGTAACGCGTGTTTATGAATGGCAATGATGGAATATCTGAGAAGGACCAAACTGAGTAGCACGGTCAGGAATTCATAAACGGGAAGATTGAGTAAATAGGCCATAAATCGATTATAGGTTGTCACTCGATACGTCTGGTCGGTCCAAATTAGCCCGGAAACATACGGCAGTCGCGCATAAGAGAGGATGATTAGGTTATAGAGAATAACTCCATTGGTATAAAGGCTTAGCAGAACGCTGCCATAAAAGGTCGGTCTTAGGTGTTGGAGTTGATAGGAGAGACCAAAAGCTATCAGCAAAACTAGAAGAGAAACCCCTTCCATCAGATATAAATAGGAGATTTTTGGTAAAAGGTTTTGAAGGTACGGCATGCCAATTTCTAAAAAACCGTAGCCGATGACGCACGGAATGATAAAAAACAAGATCTTTATGAGAAAGCGGGTGAGAAGAGAATCTGTCATGTTGAATTTTTCCTCCGGTTGAAGATTGAATTGTTAAAGAGTTAGCTATTTTGATTAAATAAGGGCCGCTGTATTCTGATTTGCGCGAATGATAAGCTGCTACAGCTTTGGCCCAAGTCCCAAACTCTTGATACAGAGATTTTAAAAACTGAGCCGCATAGCAAATATTGTACTCCGGGCTCAAAAGCTCTTTGGGACTCTCAAAGTTCCTTTGATGCGCTTTCCAGTTAATTTGCAGACATCCAATGTCTAAGTTGTTTTGGCCTTGTTTGATCTGTGCTTCAACATAGGTCAAAGCTTCTTTTGAGGTTGTAAACTTTAAAGTTTTGCCAGCATGATTTAGAACATATGGCTCAAACCGACTCTCAACGTCGGCCATAGCCAATAAGATCGTTGTTGGAATGCCAATCTCAACCGCAATTGATGGAATCAGCCGTTTACACCCTTGATTCGCCCAAGTTGCAGAGGTGCTAAACCCTAAACTAAGACTCAAGCACATCCCGGCACTCAAGAGTTTTAATGAGATAAGCCACGATCGATACATACTGTTGTCACCTTAAAGTTTTCTGCTGATTGTTTTTGAATTTTTTGGGCTGCGGCTTCACAAGTTCTCTCACTGGCAAAAGGAAGCGTTTGCACACTCACTTGCCCGGCAGACGTTACAATAATAAAAATGAGAGTATACATTTGCTTTTCTCTCCCCCTCTTATCCCAACAACCAGCTCATACCAATAACCCCTAAGAGAAAAGGAGACGTCAAAACCCCAATCACACTAAAAATAATACCAAAACTTGCCAGCATCTTGTTTGTTAGATCTTTTTTGAATAAGGCTAAGACACTGCACAAAAGAGCTAAAGGGACAAAAAGAAAGGCCAATACAAAGATTGAAAGAAACCCAAATATAATTCCCAGAATACCGAGGGTTTTGGGAGGTTGGATTTGAATAAGAACCTGAGGTGCTTTATTCTGTAGAGTCATGATTTTTTCCTTTTATTTTATAATTAAGTTTGCTTACGAGTTAGATGAATGCTTTAGAAGCATTCGAAGGTAAAAGTGTCTGGAGCTTATTCAATTGCGGTTGCCAGACTTCAACCACCCGCCGTTTAAAAGTAGATCCTTCTTGGACTTTTTGGTCTTGGATTTTTTGGATCTGGATCACCCAGTCAACGGTTTTCTGTAAATATGTAGAAATTCCGGGAACGTTTCGGCCGCTAAGCTGAACTTTGGTTGGAATAGTTTCGGTTAGAGCTAATTGACAGGAATTAGAGTGAACCGTCGTCATAAAGCCTCGATGTCCTGTGTCTAATAAACTAATCAAGGCAAACGTATTAGCAATCGAAAGCTCGCCGGCCACAATAATATCAGGACGGCTACGCATTAAATGATCTATCACCTGCGGCCAACCGGTAATGGGATTTTTTTCATTGCGGCTGACAACATAAGAGACGTGGTTGTGATGTGGAACATTAATCTCACGCGTATCCTCAACCGTTAACACACGTTTAGACAAGGGAATATGTTGGATTAAGATATTCAAAAAAGTTGTTTTGCCAGAACTGGTGCCACCCGAAATCACAATCGACTGTCCCTCTTCTACAGCTTTAATCAACTCTTGTTTGAGATCTCCAACAACACCAAAATCCTCAAACGCAACGGGCAGTTTGCGGTTCAAGCGAATCGATACCGAAAGCGCCGAATCAACGGATTTACCAATCATCGCTTCAAACCGATGTCCACCCGGTAACCGCGTTGAAATCCGCGGTTGGGTTATCGGATCAAACACGACACCATCTCGATTGCCCAGAACGTAACAAAGCTTGGTCCAATAATCGAGCGTCAGCAGCGGTGCTGCTTCAAACTCATAACCGTGTGGTTTTTCTAATGCAACCTCAAAGGGTCGCATCGCCGAAAGTTCAACCAAATCCTGCAAAGCAAGCCACTGCTCTAAAGGTTCTAATTTCGCTGTAATTACCGGATCAGTTTTCATCAAAAACCTTTCTTTGGAGAGTTCCACATGGATCTTCTTCCTTATAATTTTCTAAGTTGACCGTACAAAACATATTCTCATTGTCACTACCAATGCTTATTGCCAACATGGCCCGCTCCTCGACTGCTTGGCCCCTGTTTAGCTGCCCAATTTGCCCGTTCATCTGTATAGGCGTGGCTTTGATCACAGCGTTGATGAAGCTGATTAATTTGGTCTTGAAACGAATCAATTGCCGGAAGACGTTTTTGGATTTCCTCTAGAGCTTGCATGGCTGCGACAATTTCATACTTTGATTGCATCGCTTGCAAAAGCGCTTTATTGCTCTCTTGTTGGGCCTGGGTGCTGACTCTTTTCGCTTCTGAGCTTTCTTTATTTGCGGTTGCGGCTTGTTTTAAGCTTTCATGATGACTGCGGCAATCTGTCAAGCCCGTCACTGTATAGGTTCCGGTCGGCACCCAAGGTGTATATTCAACGGTTCCTCGCTTAAGGGTAAGTTTGGTCCGCTTATACTCTTGAACTTTGTTCCAGACCCACACTTTCAAAGGATCACGGCTATAAGCAAAGCCGCAATTAACCGGATGATCAACCTCAATAAGAACGCCCGTTTGGGTCGGTTGATGGGTTGAAAGGATTCCCTTATCAAACTTGGTTCTCGATTCCTCTGTGCGTGTACATGTATCAACTGGCCCCGCTTCACCCGCGGCCTCATAAACGATAAGCTCACTGCTGTCGGGTCGGTGATAAACCAAACGTTTGCGTTTAGGCATATACTCAAAACAATGATCTCTAATAACCGCTTGATCGGCTAAAAGCTCGGTTGTTGTCTCATACAAAGAATAAGGTTCCTTTTTAGAAACTTGAACTTGTGTTGGCACCACAATCACCCACTCCTTATCTACTCCCTCAAAACCAATCTCGGTTTTGAGCAAAGACTCTAAGCGATCATCATGATGTTCAAACCCTTTTAAAATTTCTTTATGCTCAAAAGCTTCGTATGAGGCAACACACGGAGTCACAAACTTAGGTTGATTGCCATAGCGATGATCAGGGTAAAAATACCGAACTTTTAAGAATGAATAGCCACTCTCCTTATCATGGAGATATTGATCCCCTACACAAGCTTTTGAACTCGCCTGCAAAGCCTTGTCGTCACCCTCTGGCACACACGGAGACACGTAAACTTTCTCTCCGTTTTCACTTTCAACAAACCGCTTCGATTGCGGCGTATAGCGCCGGCTTGACGGATCCACTAAGGGTTTACACGTTTCAAACTGATGGGCTACCCAAACGCCTGTCTCTTGACAGGGAGCCGCTTCGGTTTCAACGCCGCCAACAAAAAACACAAACCGCTCTTGAAACATCGATCGATTGTTCAAAAAATCATGGCCCATAGGGCAACCTTGCTGTTTTGCCACCAAGGGCATAGGAACTCCTTTTAAACTAGGATGGCATTTTTGGACCACGATCCGCTGTTTTGTTCGATTATAATAGACCAACTCACTTTGCGCTGTTGCCGTTTTGGCGCCTAAATCGATTGCAGAACCGCACGTACTCGGTTCTTCCCGCAAAGCAAACGGATGATTTTCATCGGCTTGAAGATCGCCAAGGTTTGATCGCACTTTCTCTTGATCAAGCCAATAGGATCTGTAGGTTGCATACGCAAAGCCAAAGTTAACCTCTCCCTCGAGAATTTCTTTTGGCGGTGATTCCGGCACAATCTTATCTTCACAATCAGGATAGCTATAATCTTTTTGAATTAAAAACCGCTTATTGGTATCGGCGCAGTCTTGTTCATCAATCTTGACTCCATCCGCAAAGGTCAGAGTTTGGGCTTGAAGAATCACTTGTTTAAACTGCCAATCAATACGCGGACTACAGGCATCGTAATTGAGTTTGACCTCAATTTTAGGGATTTTAACCCCCTCGCCCGCCTCTTCTGCGTCTTCTCTTTCGCCCAACGGAAATTCAAAATCCTCAGATTCATCTTCGCTCTCACTATCCTCACCAAACAAGTTGGTTGGCGTTCCCATACTTCGCCTAAAATTTGCTTTTTTTGATCGAGCTTTATCGGATTTTCCATTAGGGAAGGGCGTAGAATAGTGAGGATCAGACGCTCCTGAAGCAGAAGCTGGCGAGGCCGGCACATTCACAAAGATTGGCGTTTCCGTTTTAGAAGATCGCGGTGACTGGTAAGAAGAACCGCCTGAAAAGAAACCACCCGCGCCAGAAGAGCGATTGCTCGAAGAACGATCAGAACTTGAAGCAGACCCCTCATCAGAATCCTTTGAACCTGGAGACGTATAATCCGAAGAAGAGGCTGAACCCTCATTGCCGGAGAAAGTTTTTGGGTTTGATGTTTCCTCATTTTTCCTGGATTGGGGCAAAGATTTATCAGGTTTAACTGACCCGGAAATTCCTTGATGAACAGAGATAGGTGTCTTTTGGCGTGATTTTGTTGAGGGAACTTGAGGTTGCGAGGAAGTGAACGTTCCCGGCGCAACAGTTGGAGGCATGATCTTAAATCCTTGACGCTGGGCTCGAATCAAAAGACTTCGAGCTGCTGCCAATAAACCTTCAACATCGCCTTTTGCTTCAATGGGTGTCCCCGATTGCACCCCTTCTGCTTTTTGCACAAAGGCAGATTGCAGAGGTTTTTTAATTGGTTCTTTTAAAGAATTTATGCGGGGAAGCTGCACGCCTCTTGCCGCTTGTTCTAACGAGGGCTCGGCATCTAACGCCACCTCTTCCCAGATAATTTGTGTCATTGGAGAGGTAGCGTCTTTAACGCGTTTCTTTCGGCCCAAAACCTTAACTGCTTTTAAAGCTTCGTTTTTAGGATCCTTTAAAATATCACCCAAGTTTGAGGTAATCATCTCTTCCTCAAAAGCATGCTTTTGCGGTGAAATTGACTCTAACAATTTTAACGTTACTTTTTGCAAAGACGAGCTTTTACCAACGGCTAACGCAGAATCTTTAATAAAAGAGCAAAGCAATAAGATGAGAAGAGCTATTATATTCATGAAACAGGATATCCTTTCAGTTCCCGGTTAGGGTCTCTCTTCTGTTCGAGCACTTGTTGGTTTTGTTGATTTTTAAGCAGTTCACTTTTTGTAATTGGCTCTCTCAGCCAAATATCAGTTTGCGGACGAATGTGGATCAGGGTACCTTTCTCAATCGTTAATAGAGGCGCTAAATCAATGTTTTGATCTAAGACTTTAGCCGTAACCTCACCCATATTTTGCGACAGATTTTGCGCTCCCTGAGATACAATCGGGTTTGAGCTAATGTTGGTGCCGGCACCTGCTAACGAGGCAATACCCGCCAAAACAAAAGTAGATCCATATCGTTCAGCCGTTCGGTAATCAATATCTCCCACCAAACCATTACGCCCCATCGCATCCGTGCCATACGCTTGCGTAAACAGTAAACTTGATCCATCAGGTCTAATCGCTCGAAGGCACTTCAAGGTTAATCGCTTATCTGAGACCTTTTTTAACGATTGATATTCACAAATAATTTTGGTGTATTGCGGAAAAATAACAACCCAGCCTTCAGCCGCAAAGATTGGACGATGCGTAACTAGGGTTACTCTTCCCGGCACCTCAGAGTTAATCTCTGTTTCCAAAATCCCTGAAATATAACGATCCGCTGTCAACACCCAGCGACGATCAACCGGATAGGTAAATTTATCTTCTAAAGTCCGTTGATCCCATTGACGATAATGCGGGTCTTTCACGTATAAATCTTCCGTCTCATTGATGTTTTCCTGCTCTAGAGGCGTTCTTTCTAATGCGTTTTCTAAAGAGTCTCTTTGCAAAAGACGACGTTTTTGCAGTAGCCGTTTTGCTTGAGCCGCCCGAATCGATGGATTTGGGTCGGTATAAGGCAGTTTTTCCGGCTCAGGTGCCGCAATTGGCACCGGTTCAGGCTCCAGTAAAGGAGGAGGCGGTGGTAGCTTAAAATCATAAAAGCTGGGCGGCAATTTTGTTGTTTTTGGTAGTTGCAGTAAATCCTTAGAGTCAGCATTTGCAAATCCACTCCATAAGAGACTCAACCCAAGATTCATCAACATCATCAGTTTAAAGAAATTCATCAGCTGTTCTCTCCGATAAGATCGGTTGGATAAACGCAGGTAATGCGATTGCCATTTTTAAGCGTAAATATCCCCGTCGCCTCTGCAACGATTAAGTTATCTTCAATGCGGGTATTAATGGGCGTATCAACTCCATCCAAAACTCTTGAAATTACCGGAAGATCTTTTTCTTCAATCTTTGATCCGGCCCCATCATCAAAATTGAACCAAGTTCTCACCCCATCACTAAATACCTGACGCGGCGCAATTGTTTGATCGCCGGCCATAGACCATTTAAAATTAAGCCGATCCATTTTAGGCGGTAGCGTTTGCGGATAATCTTTGGTAGAATGAGCTAGTCTATCTTGCTGAAGAGAGGGGTTTTCCCCTCTCTTATCAAAATCCTCTTTCGTCCCATTCTGTGAAGGACTCTGAATTGGAAATTGCCGAGGAATATCACCTGGAACATGGACATGCACCCGTAAATCCGGCAAGTTTACCGAATTATACCCTTCTGACCGAACATAAAAAGTGTAAACAAGGCCGCTTCTCCCCAAAACCGTGATGTTGCTATCAGCGCCAATAAAGTCTTTAGGTTTCAAAAGAAAGATATGAGATTCTTTTTTACTCGCTTCAAACGTACTTTTATCACCGACAATAATATCAACAATTTCTTCCCAAGAAGGCAGAACAACGATTGTGGTCATAAATTCGCGAAGCCGAAGTTTAATCAACGCTTGTTGACTATACGTCACCTTATAAACACCGGCTTCCTCAGTACTCTGGTCAAAAGCTTGTTGAATAGCCCCTAAACTATGTTGGCGCTCTAATCTTGGATACTTTCCATCATGATGTTGTTCGACGTTTTCATTGCCGGCATTGAGTGTCCCCTCTTCTCTCACCTCCGACACCGCTGATTCAGCAGCAGCTTGGTTTATGGTTGCCGCCGCCCCTGATACATCAGAAGAAACGTTTAGATCACTCGTTATTCCTTCAAAAGATAGGTTCCAGCAAACGAACAGCCAAAACATTGTCAATCGCATCAATCTCATCAATTGCATCACCTTAATCCTCTCGCTTCGAAACGGCATAGCCAATCACCGTAAAGCCAATCGGGTTTAAAAACTTATCTTCATTTTTAAGGGTGTTTTCACGCATTTCGACAAACAACGTTGAAACCCAGCGATTGCGTTCAATCTCAACACCGTTATGCAGATGGATAGCCTCCCACTCAACCTGCCAGACCTTCTCTGCAACCTGTGAAGACACTTTGATTGACACTGAGCGAACAACTTTATCATCGATGTGTTTTTTTAAAGGAGATTTTGGATTATCTGGTTTCATTAATTGTTCAAACTCTTGCCACAACTCATCACTTGACCAAAAAGCGACATCTTTCCAGCGCGCGTTTTCTCCAACCCCATCAAGTGTTTCCCGCAAAGACACATAGCGGCGACAAAGCCCCTCAACCAATAAATCCATCCCCTTCGTATTTAAAGAAATCGGTTCTATTTGCACCACTTGATCGCCTTTATCTTTGAGCGCTAAAAGGTAGGGTTGCACTTGTTTTAGCGGAAAAAGACAAATCACCAAAAACACCAAAGCAATATTTAAAAAGATTGAAGCTACCAATCCTAAGGTTGAGGCCCGTGCCACCCACGCCATAGAGCGATAGCTTTGGCCCGTATCATAATTGACTGCTAACAATGATGAACTAGCCATGCAACCACTCTCCATTACGATAAAAAGGGGTTTTCTTGGCACACTCGAGACAAGGGCTTTCTTTAAGTTGACTCTCTGCTGTTGTGGTACAGCCACTTAAGAGGACACCAACCAGTCCAATTGCAAATGCAGTTAAAACCTTTCGTTGGAATTGTTTTGATTGATCGTCAAAACTGATGCTCTCAAAAACCATTTGACTGAACTTCATAAAAGTTCTCCTTATCGCGGCCAATTATATTTAGAAATAGAATTGGAAACCTGGTGAAGTCCCTTACTTCCAAGATCCATTGCTGCTGAAGCCCCCTTCCAACCAAGGCCAATTGTTTGTTTAGTACCCCACCCAAGAGCTTGACCCATTCCTGCTTTTGCAAGGCCAACAGCCATCATTCCCGTTGCTACAACAAGACCCGCCGCACCTGCTCCGGCACTAGCGCCAGCTAAACTCGCGGCCATAGCTGAAGCTTGAAGATGAAACAAAGCTGAAATAAACCCGATCAAGAACAAAGCCCAATAATCTGTTGAAAAAACCCAGGTTGAGGTCCCTGTCCCGACCACTCCTGTATTAATTGGAATTGTTGCCATGTAATGTTTTAAAACTGCAATTGTAAATCCCATGGCTACCCCGGCTAAGATTACAGTGAGGCAACCACACAAAATAATGCGCAGGGCCGAG
>CANFPP010000036.1 GCA_947449005.1 Holosporales bacterium
CTAACTTAAAAGATATGACGCAAGAAGATTTTGATGAAACAATTTTAAACTACAATGAAACTCCGAGAAAGAAACTGATGTGGAAAACTCCTCTTCAGGTCTTTAACGAAAATTTACTCCGTGTTGCACTTCCAGCTTGAATGTGGCTGTTTACATAAGATATTAAAAATTCCGATAGTTCGTCAATAAAACTATTGATAATAATACTCTGTACTTAAAAATGGCTAGTTGACAAACTTACATGATTTATGGGAACTAAGAGTTGGTGTGATCTCCGGTTCTCCTGTGGTCATATCAATTCTTGATTAAATAAAATTGAAGGAATCCCCTTGGTTGTTAATAACTCTAAGGGGATTTTTTTTGATCAACGTTTTTGAAAGGGAAGTGTGGTTTGGAGAGTCTATTTTTAGGCTGAATGAGTATTGTGTGAGAATAGAATAAGCCATGACCCTCCAATTCTTTTTATTTACCATAAGCCATCAAAAAAGTCTAATCCGTTTAGAAAGTTGGAGAGCAGAAAGCGTGTGCTCCCCCAAACGCAAGAACTCTACCCTCCAAAAGCAGCTTCCTTAACCAGATGGATCTCTAAACGGCAACCAATAGCCTGGGCATACTTTCTTAAAGTTGAGAGCGAAGGAGAGTGCTTTTTTTTAATTAAAGAGCTTTCCAATCGCCCAACAGCAGACGTTTTTGTACCCATGCATTTTGCAACCTCAGCTTGAGTTTTGTGTGCCCTTTGCCGTGCTTGGATAAATTCTTTTAAAAGAGAAAACTCTTCCTCTAAATCATTATACAGTTGAAGAGTTTCCTCATCAGCTAATACCTTTTTTTTAAAATCTTCATGAGAGGGTCTATTGTTCATCTTGCACTTCCTTCAATCTTTGTTGCGCAATACGTAACTCCTTTAAAGGAGTTTTCTTCGTTTTTTTAATGATACTGTGAAGCATAACAATCTCTTTTCCAATAAGGGTACAGAAAAACACTCTGGCTATTCCTTCTTGAGCTTTTGGTCTCAGTTCAAATAACCCACCACCCATTGCGGCTGTATGAGGTTCACCAAGATTAGGCCCTACATTAACCATCAAATCAGCCAGGCGAGAATAACGAGCCAGCAACTTCTTTGGCAAATTTAAGATTTTATCCTCAACAGCTGTACTATACTATAATAAGTTATCTTCCATTTCATAAAAAACTATAACATATTTGATATAATAAACAAGAATAAAGTCTCAATCACAGTATCGAAGCTTCAAACCCCTTATTGTTTGCCTTCATCTTTTTCTTGACCTGCTCTATGAGCTCAGCTGCATGCATCTTTTGGTCTGCTGTCACTACTCCTGCTGCCTTGCCATTAAGGTCATAACGCACCTCTTGCTCAACAACCGATCTTTGATACCAAACATCACCAACATAGTAGCAAACAGCTTTTTGAATATGGGCTTTGGTAGGTTGATCCGGCGTCAGAGCGGCAACGATGTCATCGAGAATGCCAACCTTGAGAGGTTTCTTGTTTTTGGCATGAAAAGCCGCAGGATAAGCAGTGTATAAATATCGAAAGGCGCCGCCCCATCTGTCGAGCTTCTCCTGAACTAATTTCTCTCTTTGAGCATCTTTCTCTAATGCTTTTTGGTTAAACCGTTCTAGGACTGTTCGAGCTTTGTCTTTCTTCTCAACCGTAACCTCGCCAGCTTCCTTACCGTCTAAATCATAGCGTTTATCATGGTCGAGAAGATTACGTTGGTAGCAGATATTGTTTTTGTACCAACTCAAAGCTTCATCAATGAATTCTTGTGGAGGAGCTCCTGTGACGTTTCTCGCGATAATGTCTTGCCTAATATTGGATTTAAGCGGCTTCCTATCTGCAAGATTAAACACGACTGGAAACGTAGCACACAACCATTTGAGAGCCTTTAGTATCTCGTCCTGACTAACTCTAGGTTTTTGCAATGGATTTTGAGAAACAGTAGGAGACATAAGTGTTGGCATGAGGAGCGCCTCTAATAATAAAAATCAACTGGTTATCTCTTGTAACCAGTTGACATGAGTTGTAACTAACTCGAAACAGTCAAGGGTTTCTTACTAATTCAACTGGACGATCTTTCTAACTCAACCAATAACATTTACGGCTGCTTTAAGTTCTGTTCCCGCTTTAAAGGTTGCACGCTTGGAAGCTTTGATTTGAATCTTTTCCTTAGTTCTTGGATTTATGCCTTCACGAGCCTTAGTTTGTTGTACAGCGAACGTACCAAAGCCAATAAATCTAGCATCATCACCTTTTGCCAAAGCTTCCGTAATTCCTGAAAAGAAAGCCTCAACGGCCGCATGCGACTCTGCCTTTTTAAATCCGGTTTTCTCCGTAACGTAAGCCACAAGATCTGTTTTTGAAAATGTCATGCTGCTCTCCTAATAATTAAAGATTTTTGATCAATTCTTCTGGCCCCCACCAGAGAATTGATCTTTTGCAATGTGCCTATTCCTTATCAAATGATCAAGCTCAAAGAGCTAATTAACTATAAAATATTGATAGCTGGCTATTCTGCTGCCAGCAAACAAGTTGTCAGCACAGGCAATGTCCGGTTTTGCACACAATTTCTATTCGAATTTTACCGATAAAATCATTAATGTGAGCCGAGAGGATGGATAGAGTCACTTAATGTGATCCAAGGTTGTGATGTGATCACTTAATCTGGTCCAAGAAAAAGCTACGTGCGCAGTTAATGTGGTCCACATTTTGCATGAAGGAGGGCTAACCGCTACAATTATAGCTAATTTTTTACAATATTGAATTTTTTGAGGGTCCTGTAGAAAGTCATTTTATTCATTTCTAAGGAACTAATTATGGAGACATGACTTTCTCCACTTGCTATTCGTTTCCTTATTTGTTCAACAATATCCTCTGTAATGATTGTTGGCTTTCCAAGCTTTATCCCTCTTTTCTTTGCAGAATTTAAGCCGATTACGGTTGATTTACTCCGAGCCGATTTTTCATACTGGATAAGGAGCTTGAATAATTTATACCAAAAAGCGCTTCCATAATTTTTATCTTTACTGTTAATTTCTTCGGTTAAAGACTGCCAGTTGATGTTTTTATTGGTCAGTTTTTCTATCGATGAAAATATATCTGATAAAAATAACCCGAGTCTATCGAGGCTATATATTATTAAGCTATCTTCTGTGCTCATCGAATTTATTGTTTTTATAAAACTAGATTCCTGCTCTTGATAAACGCCCTCTGAATCCTGCTGCACTACCGAATCAATAATAATGCGATCAGCTCCAGCTTTTAGCAAAGCTTCCTTTTGTTGCTCGATAAAATAGTCCGTTTCACCACTATAGACCTTGATATAACCAGAGATCATCGCATCTACTTTCTAGCTTCGTTATTTTTAGAATCCTCTTTTATAATTTCCACTTTATCGTGGTTATTCTTCAAAAAGGCAACCCAGATATCATATTCTGAAAATTCACTCTCAAAAAAATACTTAGCCTCCAATACAATTAACCTTAATCATTTCGGACCCGTATGTAAAATTCAATAAGACTTTTCAAGTCTAAAAAATAGGAGGGGTATTGTTTATGAAAGAAGGGAAAGGCAGATTTACAGGAGAGTATCGCAACCGACGATAGTTATCAAAACCCTCCAGAAACTCACATATAATATGTATAGTTTTAGAGTAAAGTGTGACTCTGAGTTCATATCATCAACTTGTTAAAAAACACTTAGCCTTAAAAAGGCCAGTGATGAAACTGGCCTTTGGAGCTATAGGTGATAATGAATAAACTCAACTCTTGTTGACCTTATATTTTTAGGATATCTGTTAAGTGAAATATTTTTATCAGATGAAATATTTTCCTTGTTTACGGAGAGTTGCTGATTTCTAAGATTTTCAACTCTCCGTGAACTCTTGCTTAACGTTTTGTTTAATAAGGTTAATCTCGTAAACTCTTTCAGACGTTCTGCGTTTTCATTGATCATTTGTATCCTCCTTTATTTTTGACCCTTTAAGCTTTTTTAGGTGAGGTTGATAAACTTGAACAAGGGCATTAATCCAATCAATCATCTCCAAAATTTCACCTTTAACGATTTCGTGGTAGAGATGAATGCAATCGGGTTGATCTCTTATGTTCGTAAGCGTGTTTGCAACACTATTTTCGATTGTGCTGATGCCACGATTTATGTCTGATAAATCAAACTCCGATAACGATTCTTCCATACTGCTCTCCTTATCTTTTCTTGTTATTGAACAGATAACCTTTATCCGCCATAAGTAACTTTATAGTACATGATTGTTACTATCAAGGCATTTTTTCTCTTCTATTTTTTGGGAAAAAGAAAACCGGAGTATTTATAGGCTTTCTAAAACTCCACGGATGAATCTCGTGATTTTATTTTATGCTTCTGAATTTGAAACAACTTCTCTCTCCGGCGCAAAGAGAGGTCTCACCGTTAGGATATCATCGGCAGCAGCTCCACTTACAGAGAGGAGAGCTAAGACTTGATTGGGTTTCATCATGCGAAACAATTGCCCATCAATGACGTCTTTTTGTTGATAATGGAGGGATTGACCTGACGAACTGCTCTCCTTGCCTGAACTTGTTCCGGAACTGATGCTGTTAATAATTTTTTGGGTTTCCACTTGACCTAATATTCGATTGCAGTACTGGATCGTCCAATCATCTTCGACCCTGAACACCAGCTTTTGCCGAAAATTTTGCAAAAGGGCATGTACCAAATCTCTGTCACCGATTGCTGCATAAAAGCTACTGATCGACTGAGCCGAGATAATACCAATGGTTTGACTGCTTCTGGATTTATCCCAAAAGTTTAAATCACTCAGGCCATCCTTATTGCAGCTGACAATCTCCTGATACTCATCACACATAAAAAACACAGGGCGTGATTGGTCCCACTCCGGATGCAAGGCTCTTTGCTGCATCAAATTAAAGAAGCGCAACTTGATCAAGGTATAAATAACTTTTCCAGCTAAGCCCCACCTGGCTAACGGCATATCAACGACATAGACTGCCCCGTTTAAAAGATCTTCCATCGCATTTTCGAAGAAGGGTTCTTGCGGCTTCTCTTGAGACGTTTCTTCTGTTAGTTCAGAATCAACAATAGGCTTTTCAAAAATCGGTTCAGGAATCGCCGCTTTACAAAAGGTATCGACGAGATCCGGATGCTGAAAAGGCGAGAGGATTTGAGAAATATTCGCCAGCACCCCGCTTCTAATTTTTTCTTCAAAACCGGCAAAGATAGAATCGAGATAATGCTGATAGATTTTAAAAAGACGCTCTTGATCGGGGTGAATCTTACCAGAGGTCAATTGATTTTTGATTGCCTTTTGAAACTCTTTATCAAACAGGTAGAGGTACAAACTATTCAAATGATAATGCTGGGGGAGAAAAGACAAGATGCCTAAGGTATTGCGGCAAACCTCAACACTGGTGTCGACCCAAAAGCTATCAGCTTTACCGTTACCAGCGAGCAGCAGGGCTGATTTTAAGAAAGAAGCCGCAATTTCCGGCGATAATCCTTGGAGGAGATTCAAAGGTTTCTGATGGACACCAATGAGAGTCGGTTTTTTGTTTGCTAACGCTGCAAAAGATAGAACAGATTTTTTAAAATCGCCTTTGATATCAAAAATCAACCCGCCACAATCCTGATCTAACAGTTGCATCAGCAGCGGATGCATCGCCCTTGTTGTTTTGCCAGAACCAATAGCGCCTAAGATGGCAATATTTTGACAGGCTTCCGGAAGCGTTAAGCCGATGTGTTGGTGAGCAGCTAAATTTGCCGGATGCCAGAGTTTAGAAAGCTTTCCGGTTGACTCGCCAAGCCATAAGCTGAAAGAGTCCTGTTTAACAGGTAATGCCCCTGAGTTGCCGATTTTTTGGTTACCCTGGTGCTGACGCCGTTTGCTCGCCCCTGAGAGAGTAATCATGAGGACAAAAAGGCTTATAAAGCAAATTGGCCAACCTAAAAGATAGACTTGTGTTTTGGTTAGAGAAGCAAAGGGCAGGTGGTTTGGGATAGATTGATTCCTATTGCCGAAAAGATCTTGCTTTAAGTCCTTTTTATTCCCCTTGGCACTGTGTTGATTTTGCGGATGGAGCAGCGGCAAGACGTTTTCCCTTACAACATTACCCAAAACGAAAGTAAAGGCCATACAGGCGACGATTTGACGGGTTGCTGAATAGGTATTCCATTTGTTAAACCGTGTCTGGTTCGATTTTTTGAAGAGGAGAGATAAAAAGGGAGAACACCAAAAGGCACACATCGCAAAAACGCCCAGGTTAGAGGCTGTGTTACCGGGGGATTGGACTGAAGAGGCATTAGCGAGAATGATCCACAAAAAAATCCAGGTTGCCAAGCCGATCCCAATACCAGTCTTAAGCACGTCTGCAAAAGAACCTAAATCCGGGAGAGACAAAGGATTTAAAGTTTCTCGATTCAGCTGTTTTGGAATTTCTGCTCTGAGGGTTCGAAAGAATTCGAGGGGATTTTTTGCTTCGCTTTTTTCTCCGCTCTTCTGTTGAGTCATTTTGAGGATTCCCCGACTTTCAGCACAGCTTATTCTTCAAGCGTTATCAGAACTCCACCATACTGCTCTGCCAGAGCTTGAGCAAGCTCAAGTCGACACTTTCCTTGCCATTCTTGACGAATGGCATTCCATCTCAACCCCAGAGCCCGTATCTGAACTCGCACTTCTTGGACTGGTTTTTCTTTAAATTGGAGAGCCAGAGAAACCCCGTCTTGGTTTTTTGAATCTTTGGCAAACGCCAAAGTCCCTTTTTCCTGCCAGTTTTTTAAAGTTTCAAGATTGTCTTTTTGCCCAGTCAAAGAGATCAAAGCTCCATAAAGGATTTTTGTATCCAAGGCATCCAGGCCGGCTTTAGCGATTAACCCACCCAGTTCAATAAGTTTTCTGGTGCGTTCTTTTCTCTCAATCTCGATGATCGCTTTTTCTTTGCCGAGGAGAGCAATCCGTTGACGTTCTAATTCTTTTTTTCTATCGAATAAATTTTTACGCATAAAGGTTCATTTCAGATTAGAGGGGACTGTGGAACTATCTATAAGTGAATTTTCTTCCCCAGAAAAGAAAAAATTTACAAGATATATTCCCTTTCTAATCTCTCTAATTATTTCTTTCTATTTTTTTTCTTTTAAAAGTTAAACTCGAAGTCTAAAAAGTTTTTCTTAATCACATACCCCATACCCGTAAATTATTTAAATTTCGCTGACTTGGGCAAAAAACATCCTGACTATAGGATATATATTTTCAAAAAAAGGCGCACCTTCTAAAAATAAGAATAAAAAATATACCCGCCTCTCAATTTTTATTAACAAAATCGAAAACCTCAAATCCTCTCGAAGAACCATGACCATGGTTAAGCACAAATTCGTGCATACGCAATATGCAAACTATTGTTTTGCGCTTTTTAAATTGTACAGATTAAGTATTTTATGATAAATCTGAAATCAGCCTAATTTAAAATAAAAGATGAAAATACAAAACCATGGCAATCGCATTTGCACGACTTCAATACGTTTCCAGATCTAGTGGGGGAAACTCGTGTTTGAAATCTGCCTATAATGAACGATCAAAGATGACGTGCGAACGCTCCGGTCAGACTTTCTTCTTTGGTCATCGAGATGGCAATGTTCACCATGAAGTTTTATTACCTAAAGGCGCCGATAGCAAATTTAACCAAAGTTCACTTTTATGGAATGAAGCCGAAGCTGCCGAAAAGCGTAGCAACAGCCAAGTGGCGAAAGACATGGTTATTGCGCTGCCGGATGATGATCAAATCACGCTTGAAGATCGCATTGCTTTGTCGAGAGAATTTGTCCAAGAGAACTTTGTTGATAAAGGTCTTGCGGTTCAATTAGACATTCATGCCCCACACGAGAATGAGAGAAACTGGCATGCGCATCTTTTAATAACGACCAGAAGGTTTACTAGGGATGGACAGAACTTAGGTGAGAAAGCCCGAGATCTTGATGCTGAAGTGAGGTCCAAGAAAGTTATTGAGGGCGAGATTTGGGGAGACAAGTGGAAAGAGTGTCAAAATCAGTACTTTAAAAAAAAAGGCTACGATCTGAGTGTTGATGAAACGGGTATTATTCCGCAAGTGCATTTAGGTCCGATTCGCATGCGTCAATTCATGGGTGATAGTGAGATCGGGCTAAGATCAGACCTTGTGCGTCATTCCAATGAACAACTGGCCAAAGATGCAACCGCCGTACTGGGGTTTTTAACCCGCAACAAAGCGACATTTACGGAGAGAGATATTGATTTGTTTTTAAAGAAGCACACCGACATCTCAGATCGAAATCATGTCAAACAAGCGATTTATGAGCATCCCAGCCTGATTCAGCTGCAAGACCTAAAAACGCAGTATTATTATCAGACTGAGGCAAAAGATTTATTTACGACACGAGAAATCCGAGAGGAAGAAAAGCGTATTGTTCGCTATGCCGACAAGATACACGCTAACAACGGCCTTAAAACCAGCGCTAGAGCCTGTAATTCTGTTTTAGGGCTCTCACACCTGAATACAGAGCAAGAAAAGGCCTACAGGGCCACTGTCGGACGAAATATTGGTCGAGAGAAAGCGCATCAAGATGATGGGCTTGTGATTATCCAGGGCAGAGCGGGGACCGGCAAAAGTTATACCTTATCGGCAATTCGCCAGGCCTATGAAAAGGATACCATAAATGTGATTGGTCTGGCGCCGACCAATACCGTCGCTCAAGACCTGGCCAATGATGCCGGATTTACCCAAGCCAAGACCGTTCATAAGATGCTGTTTGATCACAAGAATGGCCGAGAATCCCTGCCGAAGGGCAATGTGCTCATTGTTGATGAGGCGGGGATGCTCGCCAATGATGCGTTGACAGAACTGTTGTATGTGGCAGAAAAGAGTCGTTCTAAAGTGATATTAGTTGGTGATGATCGCCAATTGGCGTCGGTGTCGCGCGGCGGGATGTTTGGCTATTTAGCCGAGAAGTACGGCGCTGTTGAACTGACAGAAATCCGGCGTCAAGAGATCGATTGGCAAAAGGATGTTTCTAAATGTCTCAGTGAAGGCAAGACGGGAGAAGCCTTGGACATCCTTGATCGGAATGGACGGTTGCATTGGCATCAAGATCGCAAATCGGCGATTCAAGGCGTTGTTGATACCTGGGCTAAGAACAACCGAGAAAATCCGGAGAAGAGTCAGCTTGTGATTACCCATACAAACTCTATGGTTTATGAATTTAATAGTCGGATTCGAGATCATCTCAAAGAGACAGGAAAGTTTGATGAAAAAGAGTATGAGTGTTTAACGGCAACCTCAAAATATTGGTCGCGGCAACGCTTTAGTGAAGGCGATCGGATTCAATTTACGCAAACCAACAAAAAGCTTGGCATTAGCAATGGTATTTTAGGCACGTTGCAGGAAGTGCGCCCCAAAGAGCAGCAGAAAGAAGAAAGGGGAGTCAAAGAACAGCAAGAAGATCACCTTAGAGAAAAAACGCTTGATCAAAAAGCTCCCTCTCAAGGATTATCATCGCAAAACGCGCCTTCTCAAAAACAGTCTTATGAGTTTGTGGTCAAGCAAGATAATGGCAAAGAAGTTACTTTTAATCCTGAAGAGTTTCACGGGTTTATGTTGGGGTACGCTTCCACCGTTTATAAAGCTCAAGGAAAAACCAAGCCGCTTGTGTCTGTGTACCATGATGGCAAAGGTTCCCAATCGTTAACCTACGTTGCCTTAACACGGCAAAAAGAAGATCTCCACCTGTTTACGTCTCGAGAGGTTGCCAAAGACCATACTCAGCTCACACGCCAAATGAGCATGGACGAGAGTAAGAAAGCCTCGATGCATTACGTAACCTTAGCCGATGTCGATCAAGAACGAGATCGCTCAATACGAGATTATCACTTACAAAATCTGCGTCAACAAGAAGGAGCGGTGGGGTTTTTCTTGAAACACACATTGAAAGACAAGGTCATCGATACCGTGAAAGAGCTCAAAGAAGAGCTGGTTACCAAAGCCCAAGACTACTTTCACAAGAATGATGCTTTTTACTCGCTTCGAAAAGATCAACAACAAACCGAGTTAAAAGGAGGAGAAGAGCGAGAGCACAGACAAGATCGCTGGCAAAAACAGGGAGAAAGATCTCCAAACATTCGAAGTCCTCAGATTGAGCTGGATCAAATTCACCTCGAGAAAAGTCGATCTTCCCTAGAATGTAATCCACAAAAACTTAAGGAAGAGTCCCAAAGATCGTTCGGTGGCCCTCTCGACAAAACCGTAAAACTCTACACCCCTGCGATCCAACGCGAAGAAAACTTGATGCGTCATCAAAAGGAACTCGAGCTACAAAAACAAAGGGAACATCAAAAAGAACGGGGGAGAGGGTTTGAGCTTTCCTTGTAGGCGCGTCAATCAACCCTCTAATAGAGTGCCTTAAAGATTGATGGTTTACAGAGGAATAGACTGTGGTTTAAATGACATAGGATTGAGAGAGTTATCAATGTTTGAAGAGACTTAGAAATCGAGTTGTTAGGACAAAGGAAACACGTTACATGATCAAATTGACGGAAGAAGTTTTAGAGAAATTGGATGAAGAAGTTGACCTTTCCCAGTTGATGTTTGCAATTGATGATTTTAATGACTTGCGAAGTCTAACAAGTGACGGCCGAGAAGAGATGAATCAGCTACATCAATTGCTCCGCTCTCTTCTGCAACATCAACAAACCTCGGGCAAAAAAGATGGCGACAGGATTTATGAGCTTACCGATAGCATCGAGTGTATTTTGTCATCTGTCATTGAAACAGCAACGAAAATCTCAGACATAATCTCTCCTATTCAAGCTATTATTTTAGAAGAAGAAGATGGTTTCTGGGAAGGAGATGCTGATGACGACGAAGATGATAAGCAAGAAGAATCAGATGATGAGGATGAGACCTTCTGACAAAACACCCGGTTATTTGCAAAAGACGAAAGCTTGTTCTTGATATTTATCGATGGAAACTTTCAATGAATAAAAATCTTTATCCCTCTGTTATGCTGCCGATGATTAGCTATTATGATTTAGACGAAGAGTTCTCTTCAGAAATCACCCAGTTAGAATACGACACCATGAAAAACTTATCTGATTTTTTCGAACAAGTGAAAGGCTGTCTTTTGTTGAAAAAGATGGTATTAACGTCTGAGATTATCGTTGCACATTTGTGCGCTTATTTAGGGTTTATAACCGTTACCTGTTTAAAAAAAGAGGAGTTTATGCGCTTAAAAAGTGAGATTATCCCTTTTTTAACAGAGCAAGCAAAAGTATCTTATGATGTCTTTGCTAATTATCCTGTAAACTCAGAAGCTTCACCGGATGAAAAAACAAAAAACCTTGATATCTTAAGAGAGAATTCACCTGGCAGTCTGATTGTTCAAACAATTAGACTGGGACGAAGGTTAAAGGACAGTCTGGATGAGCTTATCCACAACAGACGCTTACATATTGCCGTTACACGAGACCCCCTTTTTTGCCCGCTTGACACCTTTATTCTTCTCCTTGAACAAGCAACGTTTCAAACACAGCAAGACGCTCACCTTCCTCTCCCTTATGTGATCAACCAAATGACAATTCAGCTGGGTTGGCTCATGGGATACTATGGTCATTTAGATCGAAAGTTTCCCGAATCTTATTTAGAGTTTGGAACTGGTTGTCTCGATATTTACATGGATTATGGTCATAAATTATTGACGATGAAATCTAGAATTTAATGAGTTTCAATAATTTTAGAATCAAAAAAGCATTTGTATTTGGAATCATGAGTAAATTTGGGAGTGTTTAAACTTGACTTTTTACAGCTTGTGAGAAATATCTTTCGTAAGATCTCGTATACTGAAGATCTTCTTAATGAAAGATAAATTAATGGGCGCGATCGTTTATTGCGTTTTTTATGTCAAAATCGTCAGGAAAAAGAAAGATGCTTAATGATCGTCTAAGGCACTGTTTTTTGCAAAGTGTGTCGGCTTTCGCTATTCTATATGGAAGTAGTTGGGCAAGTGGTTTTGCAGCTACAGCAGAAGACAAAAAAGATTCTGCCTTAGCATTTTTAGCGAGCGGTGGGTCAGTTGGAAGTAACCTAGATGCAAAATTGCAAGATATGTATGGTGCAGCCCCTGCATTAGCACAAGGAACACCCCCCTCAAACACTTCATCTCATCGGTTTTCTGAAACAAAAAAAGACACTAAACTAGCTGCCACTAGCACCTCTGTTGGAAACATGTATGCTTATGATGGTGGTACGGCAATTGGTCCGAATTTTGGTACCATTAATATCACGGAAGGTAGAGAAGCCGATAATAGATTTCTTTGGGTTTCAAGAGAATTACAACCCTATCATTCTCTTCCTGAGCAGCAACAAGTTGACATTTTGAAATTATTTACTCAGGCCTCCAATTTTGAATTCGGTAGAGGCGTTTTAAAAAATGAAAGAGAAGCTCTTAGACTTTATAAACAACTTGCAAATGACTATAAACATGCCGGATCACAATATCATCTTGGAATGATGTATTTAGAGAATCGAGGAGGTGCTGTCACTCAACAAGAAGAAGGTTTGAGCCTTCTTCATCTTGCATGTGATCAAGGTTATATGAGCGCAGAATATAAGCTTGGTTTATTTTATCGTGATGGCAGAGGAGTAGAAACAGATAAAAGTTTAGGCCTTTGGTTACTTTTTCGGGCTGCTTTTCAAGGAGATACTGCCTCAAAAAATGAGTTTAGTCGCTCTCTAAATGATTTGGATTTTCGTCACTCCAGTATTAGTCCCCATCTTGAAAAAATTCTTACTTATATAGTGGATCAGTGCAGAGAAGCAGGAAAAAACTCGACTCATTCGAGTTGGAATGATCCTGATCTACTGTGGAGTCTCTATGAAAATAAAGCCCCCCGTAAAATTTTTTCTTTTTTACGGGAACGTCAACCTCTTGTATTTAATACGCGTGATAACCATCAAAAAATAATTTTGCATCGTGTGTTGGAAGAGTGGAATCCATTGCAACCACCGTCTTCTTGGTTCGCTGATATTTTTAGTGAAGTCGTCCATAATATAAGCGATTATGAAATGGTTGATGACTCTGGAAAAAATTTTCTTGGCCTGGCTTGTCAGTACAAGCACACGAATCCCTTTCGGATTTTGGTTGAAAAGGGAGCTGGAAAACACATAATTCCAGATGATAAATACGTTGAATTTTATAAATACCTGTTAATTCAACAGCGAGTTTCCTCCCACAACGAAGAAATAAAATCTACTGTATCGGCCTTTAAGCGTCTTGAACAAAGAAATCGTGATTTAAAGTTCAAAATGGCAATGGAGCATATTCTGGGAGGGATCTTGACTGAAGAGATATATCCTCCTTCCTCTCTAACGATGATTGGAACTGAAACGGGACCAAGAACACTTCCTCAGATAACTCGAGATCAACTCTGCCATCCCCAGACAACGAAGGTTCATAAAATCAACACAGAAGGGCGTGGTACTGTTGCAAGGTCTACTTGTAATGAATATACGTTATATTTTAAGTTTCTTCCGGAGATACCCGGCATTGAATCGGCAGTTAGTTTATTGACGCATGAATTAATAGGTTTTGGCACGTCAAAATCAGAGCTGTTTAAAATACCACACTCCCTTCAAGTCTCCGTTTTAAAAGATTCATCTTTTTGGAGAGGAGAACAATTAGGCGAGGAAACTATTCATGATATCCCTGTCCTTGTCTCCTTAGGAATTGAGGGTCCTCTTCTAAAAAAAGCGCTTGAAACACCTATTGATCCGGCTACCGGTATCAATATCTTACAGAATTTAGATCAAGACAGTCTCTATGCGATGATACTGGTCGCGATGCTGACAAACCCTGAAGACGGTAAGAGTGATAATTATGTTGTTGAACCTTTTCCGACGGCTGAAGGTTTAAAATACCGGTTGATAGGAATAGATAATGATCATGCCTTTGTTCCGGCTTTTGCAGAACTCTCAACAACCCGTGTAAAAATTAATACGAAGACAGTTTTGTATGCATTTGATGAGATCACCCTGCCTATACCGAAAAGAATACTCTCCCATTTTAAAGAAATAACGAAAACAGAAAGAGTAGATGCCTTATTAAAAAATTGGCTTTCTTGCTTGAAAGATCTCTCTGCTAGGCATGCGAACATTTTTGTTAGGAAAGATAATGAAGCTAACAAACAAAGTGATTATACACACATATGTGATCTTTTTGATAAGTATAAAAGTTTTATAGGAATTCCTTTTGCCGTTAATTCGATATCCTCTTTTTATACAAAAATTATAAAATTACAGAACGCCTTAGAAGAGGCAACAAGAGATGTTTCTACACTCACGCCGTTAAATTTATTTATGAAGATAGAGCCTCAGTTAAAAGATCGTTATGCAGAAGCTTTGTTACGGCTACAGCATATGAATGTTTCTGACCGTTTTAAGGCGATAGAAGGAAACGCAGCAGAAGTTAGCATTTCTCGCCCTTTGGATGTTTTGGGGAGTTATAAAATTCCAAATAATCGATTGAGTCGTCTGGAGATCCTAGAGGATAGACAATACGGTCCAACCGCAGCCATAGCAGAATTTGAAGAGATTGTGCATCAAACGGCAAACAATGGAGCCATTCAATCTGGTGAATTGGAGAGTTTTAGACAACTGAGGCTTGGTCATCATATTGAAAATGCTTTAAAAACTATTAATTTCACAACGTTTTCAGATCCAGTTAGTCAATCTTTTTTACCTGAAATTCAAAAAAAATTAGGGCTTATAACGAATTTAACACTTCGAAATCATAAATTTTTTACGACGTCAGTTTTAAGGAGCTGGGCTAAAGAAGAGTTAGGAAGATTAACTTCTGTAACGTTATCCGGTTGTCATGGAATACACAAAGGCGGAGTCGTGTATTTGTCACAAAACCTCAACTGTTTAGAACATCTTGATCTGTCTCAAAACGAAGAGATACAAACGATAACGGAAAGAGATTCTGGTATTAGATCTTCTCTGCCCCTTACTTTTGAAAATTTGAGATATTTAGATGTGAGTGGATGCCCTCAGCTGAGTCAAATTGATTTGAATGCTCCTTATCTTAGAACATTGAAGGTTCAAGGTGATCAAACTCTTCGGCTTCTTAAAGGAGTGTTTTCCCATCTTTGCTATTTGGATATTCGTGGAATACAAGCCTTAGACAACAGTAGACTGACTGATTTTGTTTTGTCTAATATCTCCTTTTTAAAGGATGTTCATATAGAAACAGATGAAGAAAAACAGAGTATTATCAAAGATGCACAACGTTTTTTGAGGGGAGTATTGATCTATAAACCCAATAAAGAAAATGATGTCGGTAAGAGAGAGCTGCCGATATCGGATTTTTTGACGCGTGGTCAAAATCCATTGGAGAGTACGTTTGATTTATCGGGTTGTGGTGACGCTGGAAAATA